>NZ_JASPGT010000007.1:0-121822 GCF_030228885.1 Corynebacterium sp. MSK195
CCGACCAAGTGCTCTGATGACAGGCCAAACTCGCGCGCAAGATCCATCGCTGTCTCACCAGAAAGGTGGCGTTGGACAACTTCCTTCTTGATTTCGAACGAATACTGCTGCTTAGTCGGTTTTTCCACAAGACATAGTCTGCCATGCAGCTTAAACCGACGACAGAGCATACGGGCGGCGTATGTGGAGACACCAAGAGCAGTAGCAGCGGCACGATAGCCCACGCCTTGCTCAAATAGTTCAACCAACTGCTCCCGCTGATGCTCACTCACCAAACTTCGAGCTCTCAATGAAAACTACTCCCCACTAATCGGAAACTGATTTCTCAGTCCAACTAATGGGGAGCAGTTCAGAAGCCCCCTCATGGGGGCTTTTTCTTTTGCCAAGCGGCTGTTAACAATCTTTACAGGGGGTAGAAAATTCTTCCCGCGGGGGTAGTTTGCTAAAGATGTTATTCCAGTTCAGTGAAGCCTATGGGGTTGAAAGGGTGGGGGAGTGGAAGGTTTTCTTGGCAGAGTTTACAACCTTGCAGAAAATGTTCTGTAACTTACAGGGCAACGCTGATAGTGAGAAGTGACACACTATCTCGTGTGACCTAAGTTCCTCTCACCCAAGGAGACGATGCTCTATGAGTGACGTAGCTGCAACTCCTGTCTCGCGCCGCGAACCCACCGGTAGCGAGTTCATTGCGATGCGCGACTCCGCCCAATTTGGCGAGCTGCGCCGCACCTACCGGAGTTTTACCTTCCCTATGACCGTGGCCTTCTTCGTGTGGTACGTGGTCTACGTTCTTGCCGCCGTGTTTGCCCCTGGCTTTATGGCAATCGAGCTTGGTGGCGGCTGGAACGTCGGGCTGGTTTTCGGCCTAGCCCAGTTCCTCACCACTTTCATTATCACGTGGATCTACGTGAAGTACGCCAATAAGAATATCGAGCCTAAGTCGGCCGCCATCCGTGAAGAGCTGGAGGGCAACTAATGACTACCACCACCCTCGCCGCAGAATCTTCCGCCGGCAATCCCATCTTGAATATCTCTATTTTCGGCATCTTCCTTTTCATCACCATGGCGGTGGTGCTGCGCGCCGGAAAGACCACGAAGAAGGCCTCGGACTTTTATACCGGCGGCGGCACCTTTTCCGGGCGCCAGAACGGCCTGGCCATCTCCGGTGACTACCTCTCCGCTGCATCGTTCCTGGGTATCGTTGGCGCTGTGGCACTCAACGGCTACGACGGCTTCTTGTACTCGGTAGGCTTCTTCGTTGCTTGGCTGGTAGCACTCATGCTCGTTGCCGAGCCCATGCGTAACGTCGGCCGCTTTACCATGGCGGACGTCCTGTCCTTCCGCCTGAAGCAAAAGCCCGTGCGCGTGGCGGCGTCCATCGCCACCCTCTTCGTCACGCTTTTCTACCTCATCGCGCAGATGGCCGGCGCCGGCTCCTTGGTTGCGGTACTGCTGGATATCCATGAGTTCAAGTGGCAGGCCCTCGTCGTGGGCATCGTGGGCGTGCTCATGATTGTCTACGTCCTGGTCGGCGGCATGAAAGGCACCACCTACGTGCAGATGATCAAGGCCGTGCTCCTGGTAGCCGGCGTGGTCATCATGTGTTTCTTGGTCTTCATTGCCCTGCGCGGCGGCTTTAGCACCCTGTTTAATAACGCCATCGACATGCACGCCGCTTCCGAGCAGATTAAAGAGAAGGGCTACGAGGCCAAGGACATCATGGCTCCGGGCCTGAAGTACGGCGCCACCACCGCCACCAAGCTGGACTTTATTTCCTTGGGCATTTCCCTGGTGCTCGGCGTGGGCGGCCTGCCGCACGTGCTGATGCGCTTTTACACCGTGCCCACCGCTACCGAGGCGCGCCGCTCCGTTACCTGGGCGATCGTTATTATCGGTGCCTTCTACCTTATGACCCTGGTCCTGGGGTACGGTGCGGCAGCACTGGTGGGTCCGGACCGCATTCTCGACGCCCCGGGCGGCGCCAATGCCGCAGCGCCACTACTCGCGCTCGAGATCGGCGGCTCTATCTTCATGGCGATTATTTCCGCCGTGGCCTTCGCTACCGTGCTCGCCGTGGTTGCTGGCCTGGCCATTACCGCCTCTGCATCCATTGCGCACGATATCTACCACGCGGTTATCCGCAACGGCGAGTCCACCGAGGCTGAGCAGGTCCGCGTCTCCCAGGCCACCGTGGTGGTCCTTGGCATCGTCTCCATCATCTTGGGCATCCTGGCCATGACCCAGAACGTGGCCTTCCTGGTCTCCCTCGCGTTTGCGGTGGCGGCCTCCGCCAACCTGCCGACCATCCTGTACTCCCTGTACTGGCGCCGCTTCAACACCGCGGGCGCGGTGGCCTCCATGTACACCGGCGTGGTGTCCTGCCTGGTGCTCATCTTCTTCTCTCCGGCAGTCTCCGGTTCTGAGACCTCCATGTTCCCAGGCGCGGACTGGGCCATCTTCCCGCTCTCCTCGCCGGGCTTGGTCTCCATTCCGCTGTCCTTCTTCGTCGGCTGGTTGGTCTCCATCATGACTAAGCCGGATAACTTTGAGGAGCTTTCCGCAGAGATGGAAGTTCGCTCGCTTACCGGCGTAGGCGTGGAGGCACCCGTGCAGCATTAATTGCCTAGATAGTGCACTCAACCGGTAACATATATCGACGTGTTTAAAACGTCGTTGAACCACAAAGCGGCATCAGTTAAGGCTGGTGCCGCTTTGGCCGTATGCATGCTCGCCTTGACCACCACCGCGTGCAGCAATAGTGAGCGTGAAAGCGACGCGCTTGCCGACGCCCCCTCGGCCGCACCAGACACCAACCGCGACGTCCCACCAGAAACCAATGAGTTTCTAGAAGGTGATGAGGGGCGCTCGGTTACCTATATCCGCCTGCATGATGGCATGCACATGGGCTCTGCCTCAGAGCACGAGGCTCGCCCGGCGCTAAGCCTCATCAAGCTCTATATCGCCACCTACGTAATGGAAAAGGGCGAGTACGAAGACAAATATGAGGCGCTGGACATGATTGCTAGCTCCTCCGATAAGTCCGCCGAAGACCTCTTTGATAAATACCCAGAGTCCATCGACACCATTGCCGATGAATTCCACCTCGAATCCACCAAGGCGGGCGAGCAATGGGGCTACTCGCAAACCTCCACGTATGACGTCGCCAGCTTCATCTCGCAGCTCATTGAGCGCGATGAAACCCACCCAGTGCTGGTAGCTATGGCGCATGCCGATCCCATCTCGGAGGATGGCTACCGCCAGGATTACGGCACAGCCAAGCTCTCCAACGTGGTAGGCAGCAAGTGGGGCTGGTCTAATGACAAGTCCATTAACTCCTCGGTCTCCTTTGGTGAGAACTTCGTCGCCGCCGCCTCTATTAACGGCTCATCCGATGACCTCACCGACTACGTCAAGGACGAGGTGACAGGGAAGAATTTGGGCAAGGCCACCGAGCGCTTCCTCAAGTACAAAGACGGCGAGGACGTCCCACCGATCGAGACTTCCACCTCGGAGACTTCTACTACCTCCTCCAGCAAGAAGGACAAGGACGAGAAGTCCGGCAAGGGCAAGAAGGAAAAGTCCTCGTCCAAGGAGCCCACTAGCGAATCCACCACGTCCAAAAAGAAGTCCGCAGATAAAAAGAAGGGCTCGGAGAAAACCTCCGAGCCCTCTAAGAAGTAGTATTACCGCGCCTTAGAGACTGTCTCTGCGACGATCTTCGCTAGCTGACGAATCTGATCGTTGCTCAGCGTCTTGCCATTAAAGGTCACGCCATTGGCGGTGACCTGCGGAAGCTCCGGTAGCTCTGGGTGCTTGCTCTGCAGCTGCGAGCTCAGCTGATTGACCAAGTCGGACGAGCCATTGCTCGGGGCGTTGGTCTGCGGCTGCGGCTTTGGCTGTGGTTTCTTGGTGGTCGGCTTCTTTGCCGGTGCAGGTGCCGCGGACTTGCCAGGCGTCCACTGTCCCCAGTCTTCGGCGTAGACCTCATTGACGTCAACGATGACTCCGCCAATGGTCTGCTGCTTGCCATGTGGCAGCTGGTGAATAGTGGTGCGCGGGTGAATCTTGCCGTTGGAACCCCAGTCATGCATCCAGAAGTACTTGCCGATGCCGTCCTGGATTGCCCACTCAATGGTGTTGTAATTGCCGTAGACACCTGTTTGGTAGCCAGCCAGTTCCAGCGTTTTGGAGAATGCCTGCAGGTACGGGCGAATTTGGCGGGTGTACTGCTCGCGGGTGGGGTTATCGTCGATGGCGATGTAGATCGGGCGGTTGGTGGGACCGCCTGCCTTCTTGTGTAGCGCAATCGCCTTCGGTGCGTGTACTGCCGCACCTGCTGCGCCTTGCTTCCAATCGGCGGTTTCCGCACGACCAAATTGGTAGACCGACGCCGTGGGCAGACCCGCTGCCGCATTGGCCTTAGTCTCCTTGAGGGTTACTGGCTTGCCGGTCATCCACGCAGCGCCGGGGCGCTTGTCGGAGACGTAGCGAATCGCGCCCATGTGGCCGGCATTCTTAATTGCCTGCGGGGAAGGTACGCCGGCGGAGAAATCAATGATGGTGCCGCGCACCGGTCCGAAGGCCGCTGCATTCGGAACAGCAGAACCGATGGCGCCTGCGGTTAGGGCGAGAGCGCCGACCTTAAAAAGGCCGCGACGGGAGAAAGATGGTGACATGTTGAGCTCCTGCAGTAATCACATTTGTCACAGTAGTTAACAACTGCACCATAGCAGCGGGTCTGGGGCCATCCCCGGAGCGAAACCGCATGTCGCGCATTTACACCGAGGAGCTATTTCGAGTCGTTGCTGAACTCCACCAGCGTGGGGTTCTCAACCGTGCGCGACACCGTGCAGTCCTTCTCGTGGGAGATGCGAATCAGGTTGTCCACCAGTTTGCGCGCTTGGTTGCCTTCCGGTGTATCCGGGAACGATAGATCGAAGCCCACGCGAACCTCCGAGAGGCGCGATGCCCCGTCCTCATTTACGCGGTCGCCTTCCACATGCACATCAAAAGAATCCGGTTCCGCGCGCCGGGAGGTCACCACGTCCACGTCTACTGCGGAGCACCCCGCGACGGCAGCGAGTAAAAGTTCGACAGGGGAGAGGAGCCCCTCACTACTGCCAAACTCAATGCTGGCTCCCGCGGAATTGGTTGCGCGGTATACGGCGGTATCGAGGCGGGTGAGGTCTACGGCGTATTGCTTGGTTGCTTTAGACATGAGGCCAGTTTATGGCGAGGTATCAGGTCGGTTCGAGTGGGCAAGAGACACGCTGATCGAAATGTTCGCGTGTCTAGTAGTGATTCAGCAGGCCCGCGTATTGTGAGTTCCATGAAGGTCATTGCTATTTATGCGACGGAAACCATGTCTGATTGGGAGTATGCCTACCTCACAACTCAAGTAGCTGAAGCTGAAGCTCAAGTGCCGGATCGCTTCAAGGTTTTGTTTGTTGGCGAATCTCTAGAAGCCGTCCGCTCCAAGGGTGGAATCGAGGTAGTTCCAGGTCTGACCTTGCAGGACATCCAGAATCGGACTGATATTGCGGCGTTCGTGGTGCCAGGGGCAGATACATACTTTAACGGGCACGAACAGTTGCTGGAAACGATCAGGGTCTTAAATGAGAACGGAGTGCTCTTGGCAGCAATCTGTGGTGGAACTTTGGCCTTTGCTCGTGCCGGGGTGCTTGACCACTGCAAACACACTTCAAACGCGCAAGGCTTCCTTGCCTCAACTAACTACGCCAACATCGATGGCTATAAAGAAGAAGATGTAGTTTTTGATGGTGGAGTGATTACAGCTTCAGGCTTGGCTCCAGTGCCATTTACTGCGGCGGTATTGCGCGCGGCGGGCGTTTACCCAGATGATGTCGTGGATGCTTGGCTTCAATTGCATGAGCAAAGAACGGAAGCGGCCTTCGTTGAACATGCGAATAAGGTTCAGGAGTGGGCCTCAAAATAGGTTGAGCTACCACTAGACACTGCAGTACTTCGTGTTCTGCCGAGGCAGTGCAGTGTCTGCGCGTGGAGGGAACGTAATTGCTAGCGAACAGTTATCTAGCGGTTAGTCGGAACTTGCAATCGTAAAATCTTGCTCGTAGATGCGGAACCCAGTTGGTTCCTTCGGCAAGTTCTTCCATGCGGATGAGGGTCGAGATTACCTCGGAGACCTGGGTTGTAGGGCTGAAATTGTTATTCCGAGGTATGAATGTAAATGAATTAGAGGCCCAGAATTTTGCGCTTTGCGGCCGCAAATTCGTCGTCAGAGAGGACGCCGGCTGCCTTTAGCTCCGCCAATTTCGACAGTTCTGCATTGAGATCGCTGCTCGGGGCACTCGAAACGCTAGGTACCGGTTGGTGGCCTTCGTGCGTGAGAGTTTGTGCGTTGGCTCGTCGCTGGATGCGGATGCGGGCATCTTCAGCTGTGGCGTTGATTATCTCCACTGCCTGACGAAAGTTCGGGATGTCCACAAGCTCAACAATTTCAAATTCGCCATTAGCTCGCTTGGCGTGAAGGGTGACAGTGCCGACATCCCTAGCTTTCTGGGTCATGCTCTGGCGACCATCGACGTCAAAGATCTCGTGAGTGCGAATTTGCTGACGGTCGGTCGATACCATGCCTTTTTCGACGACCAAGTAATCTTGCGTAAGTGAATAGCGGCCTGCTCCCAGGCGGGTTAAGGGCTTTCCTGTTGCGCTCCAGATAACTCCAGTGTCGGTGGTTTGATCGTGTCTAGCGATTACTCGCTCAGCGGCGTCGCGGGCGAATCCTTTGAAATTGAATCCCTGGTTTGGAGCGGGCTGATTTCCACTGTAGGGGTTATGTTGATCTGACATACAGCCAGAATACTCGATTGGCTGATGATTCAGTTGCGTTAGTGAGGATTTTGGCTTCAATCATTTCCGAAATAGTCGATGAATCTTTTCTGTCTGAGCAAACAGTCAACCGACTGGTTGATTACAGATTCGACCAGCCCTGTGATTCAAAACGAGCGCGAATGTAGAAGGATAAGTCCTTAGAGTATTTTATTCATCGCTACTCCGGCCGTGAAAGCGGTTGGGAAGGAGAATGACCATGAAAGCTTTGTACTGGGCATCCATTTTCTACCTCGTGTTGGGCTTGGGCGCTGGCGTGTTCTACCGTGAATTCACGCGTGCCAATGATTTCCCCGCGGGCGAGTTCACCCAGTTGAGCGTGGCGCATACTCACTTGCTAGCGCTCGGTTTCATGATGAGCCTTATCTTCTTGGTATTGGAGAAAGTCTTTGGTCTGTCGCGCAACCGCGGTCAGTTCAATGCGTTCTTCTGGCTCTACAACGTCGGCGTGGTCGTCACCGTTGGCATCATGATCTGGCACGGATGCTTGACCGTGCTGGGGGAGGAGTCCTCTGCAATGATCTCTGGCATCGCTGGTCTTGGGCACATTCTCATCACGGTGGGTCTTATCGCATTCATTGCGGCACTTGGAAATGCCATCAGCGAGACCCAAGCGGCTAAGACTCAAGCAGTAGATGGTGACTAAAAATGACCAAAGCCTCCACTGAAAATGCCGCGCCGCCGACACAGCGAGATTCCGGTGAATAGTTCTGGTCAGGCTTCGGCCACCCAGAGTACGGTCCGCCAGGTCGGTTCCGCGCTGGGCACTGCGGTTTCTGGGTCGGTATTTTCCATGGACCTTGGGCTAACGTTGCCGAAGACGCTGGAAGTGGCCGACATCATGGGGCCGAGTGCCGATGACATAGCAGAAGCAACGCGCCAATCAGCTGGTTCCGTTCTTGCCGGACTGCGCGCTCAAGGTGGGCATAGTCCCTTTGGCGAGCAGACCAGCGTTGTGGTGCAGGCGCTTGGCGACGGCATGACCGACGCCACCTGCTACTCCTTTCTTGCTGCGATCGGATTCCTGGCGTTGGGCTTTATTGGTGTGCTGCAGGTTCGCCGTGCTGCGAACGAAAGCAAAGCCGTGGAGTAATCGAACTGATTTATTACCAGGAAGTTAGAGCAAGTCTGCTGATTTCCGGGGAGGATTAGATGAGCATAGCTTTTCCACTTTCAGCTAAGAGTGCTTGTCCATCCCTCAGCAGTAGGAGATTCCAAGCTTGTCCGTACTGCGCAACAGTTTCACTGATGATGTTTATAGAATAAGGACCAGTTGTTCCTTGAGCGTGGGGAATAATGGCATATGGAGTAAGATTGAGTCCTGTATGATCGATGAGCTGCGGTGCTATCCGTGGATTGTCCATGATTGATGCCGGTTCGATTGAAGGTCCGGCAACCATTGCGCCAGCAGAACTTCCAGCGTAAAACTTGCCGTTCTGGACCGCTTCAACTAGTAGGTGGTCGGTGCCAGTGAGTCTCAGCGCCTCAAGGAGACGGAATACCTCGCCGCTCGCAACATAGATGCAATCGGCAAAGTTAATTTCATTGCGTATATCGCTCGGTCGTGCCTGCGCCACGGTTAAGGGGATTAATTCTTCTGCGGCATTGCGAATGGTTTTCAACTCTGTTTGGGCGAACGGGGCTTGGGTCATTGCTGTGGCAGCATCATCGATGTACAGTACTCGACCCGAAATGTATTTGTTGATTTCTGGGTGTAGGTATGAAGCGAGGAGTAAATTCATAGGCTTAGTCTACTTGAGCGCTGTATATGTTTGAGGGCAGCAATATCGGGGTATTGAATAATCGGGGAAATCTCGAGGCGCCGCAAGAATCATGCCTCGAGATCTTGAATGGTACCCCAGAGTGGATTCGAACCACCGACACCGGCTGTCAGGAGTAACACCAGCTCAGGGGCTATAAAGTGGGGGAGTTTCACTCTAAGATTCACTCGGGCATCGTTATCTGCCTGTTTCCGAGCCAAAATCGCGTCCGTCAGGAATCGTCAACTGTTTCCATCCGTTGCTCAACAGAGTTTTGGACATTCGCTATATATGATTCCATGTAATCCCACTCAGGCTGCCTATCCGCTTTTGCCGGGAGCTTAATTTCAACCAGCTTCACGCGCTCCCACGTTGCTTTGTCGTCATAACTAAACCGAGGCTTAATTGCGGCATGCAGTATCGCGGTCAAAAACTGCATTGTCCCCATCGGAAGATCACCGGCGAAGGGACGAATCAAATAAGCATCGCCAAGAACCCCAGTAGGTTCGGCATGGTAATACACGCTGCCCACCGACGAAGCACCATTCTGAACAACGCAGATCGAATTGCTTATTGAATCCCACTCGTGTGCACGCCCGTAGTACATGATGCCGTTATTACCTAGCTTTGCATTGACTAACGGTAGATCAAACTCTGCGTCACGAAATTCTGACAAGTCTAACGGTCGATTCAACTTCCTTCCTGCAATGAACTTTAGCGTGGGTCTATAAAACAGTTCTTCGATACGGAATGAACACCATTGCGAAATGTCCAGCTTTTCTGAGGCAGGTTGAGGAGCCGTCAGTTTCTCCATGCGTTTTTCACTCTGAAATGCCAAATCTTCGACGTACTGCTCCATGTACGCCCAATCAGGCTCGCCGCTCTCGCGCACGGGAAGGCTTATGGTTTCCCTGACTACCAGAGAAGGAAACATGCCCCAATCGTATGAATATCTATTGGTTAGCGTATTCAATACTGCTGTGAGAAATAGACACACTTTCCGCGACAAATGTTGCGTATCGACATAAGCAACATCTCTACCCACAACATAATCTTCATCTTGGTAAAAGAACACTGAATTTTCAGCGCCAAAAGAAATAGTCCCAGCAGGGCATACTACTAATTCATTAGTGTTGTGAACGCGATATTTAATGCCATTATTGAATTTGGTTCGCACAACATAGTTAATAGTTTCTTCATCGCCTACGGTTATTTCTTCCAGCTCACGCACGGCGTACGTCCGTGATGTCTTTACTTCAAATAAATCACCAATAACAAATTCTTGCCATATCGAACTATCCACTACGGGCATCAGAACTCACCGCCAAACGCACCATAGAGCGCTTGCTCGCCCAACTGTTCAGCCAACGCTTTCTCGTTCACACCGCGCTTAAACAGCTCGTAATCCATCACAACCTTGATGAAATCTTCTTCTGTAATCTCAAACGGCGGAATGGGGGCTTGCCAGGACAAATGCTCGGCAGGGTCTAGCCACTGAATTGACCCGTGACCTGCCTGGCGGTGAATGATGCGCATCCACTCGTCCTCAAGTGTGCGCCAGCGATTGTGCACGTCTTGGCGACCTTGATTCTTGACTGTCACAAGTCCATCTTCTTCGATATTGCAGGCAAAAATCTCACGTCCGTCCTGTGGCTCACCTGCAGTAAACAGGAAGATCGATGTTGTGACACCCACGCCAAAGAATGTGTTTTCTGGCAGCTTAATAATTTTGTCCAGGCGGTGCTTCTTCAGCAAACTCTTACCGCCATCTTTCTCTAGCTTCTTATCGGGCAAGATGAAGGCACAGATCGTTCCGCGCGGAACGTGGTTGAGCACATTTCCGACAATCTTCATGCACCCGTATTTCCGCTCATACGGAGGATTCATCAATACCTTCGTAATCGGCTGTTCTTGAATCCACGCACTAGCTTCCGCGTAACGGGAATCAAGCTGCTCAAGGTTAGTCTTGCCGTCTTTATGGATCAGCATGTTGGCGGCAGCAAGAGCGAAGATTTCTTCGTCCTTCTCGATGCCGAACAGCTGCTTCTTCTTAATCTCGGCAGCCTTGGCAGTATTCACGCCGCCCGACTTCTCGATCATGACGTTCATGGCCTTCACCAGAAACGCGCCGGAGCCACACGCAGCGTCAAGCACACAATCATCCTCGTTTAGCTCCACAAGGCGAGTGATAAATCCCGTGATGTGGTCGGGCGTAAAGACTTGACCTTGATCCGTTTTAGGCTTGTACCTGTTGAACTCGTTGAAGAAGATGGCCATCACGTCTTCGCCAGCCCAATTGTCAGAGTTGAGCAGCTCAGAGATTTCCTTAACCCAACCGATAAAGTCGTCAATAGCGCTTTGATTGTCCGGGTAGTTCATCTTGATGGCACTGAACTGCTCAGTCAAAATGCTCAGCTTAAGATTGCGCTTGACGTGCTTCTGTAGGGACTTATTCAGCTGGTTGAGCACCGAGTTGTGGAAATTCGAGTAATCCATGCCCGGCGCAATCCATGCACCCTCACGCAACGCCACCAGCGAGCAAGCTGTGAAGACCATGCGGGAATACAAGTTCTTCACGCCAAACTCAAAATGCAGAGTGTTGTTAATGCGCTGGGTGAGCGTGTAAATCCGCATCTTGTCGATAGGCGTATTCGTAGCCAGCTTCAAGTAGTACGACTTGTGCTCCAATTTCGTCGACACGGAGTCGAGTTCTACGTTGTTGATGAACACCCGAATGTCATCATGGTTGTACAAGATACCAATGCACTTGTCGTACTGGGGGTGCACAATGTCAACGTTCTTCTTGAGTTCCTGCACCCAACAATCATTGCCTAAGTCCTGCTCTGAGGACTTAAACTCGGCAATGATGGCAGGCATAGTTTTGTTGTCGGGCAAGTACCAGCCGTCGGGCTTGTCATTGACGCCAGGAAAGCCAAGCTGATTGAAGGTCGTGATCTGTCCAGTTCCCTGCTTTACCTCACTGGCCTTATCGGAAAGGCCTAAAATGGAGTCGGCCTGCAGGCGAACTTGATCTTCAGTCATGCGCATTCGTGTTGTTTACCTTTATGTATCAGGACTTTATTTCTGTAACATGCGTTTACAATACACACATTTGCATACCAATGCAATGTGAAAGTGCAGGTCAATGAAGGTTTCTACCCGCCCTAATTTTGGCTGTATAGCAGGTGAACTGCGAGCCATGTCACGCCTCGCTACAATCATTCCCGTACCCCTGCCCCGTGAAGTCAACACCCCCGAAGACTACATTGTGAGCCTTGTGCAGCATCTTCCCGAGACGCGCCAAGGCAAGGCGGGGTGTACTTCATTGCCTCAGCCTTTTGTGTTTACATCTTTAGCGCCAGTTGTTCGGCGCCAAAAGTCGATTTCCGGTACAAAGTTCTCCAACGGGGTAGGCCCCTCCTCAAGCAACGCAGAGAGTCGAGACCGTAGCCCAGGTGTTGCGCGAATCATCAGCACTTCGTTGTCATGCTCGTCAGTGCCTATTCGCCAAGTAGTCGCAGTTCCTAGTGGCACGCCGAGCTTCTTGGCTACATCGTTGCTGGCTGGAATCAGGCGCAGCGCTGCTGGCTTCAGGACGACGTAATGGCTATGGGAACCCGAAGCACGAGGCGCGAACGCGCCTTTATCGACGGGCCGCTGCAGAACACGAATCACGGTGCCACGGGCTAAGACAAAGTCGTCACTAAGCTCACGCCTTGGAGGTAGCCGAGTGCCAGGCAAGTACGCGCCTGGCTCAATCTTTCCGCGCAGGTGGTGATATAGCTCCTCGTGCTTGGGCAGTCCTGTTCGGGTGTCTTTTTTCGTCGCCATACACTCTCCTTGTCGGTTGGACCTGACCCCCTTTTTGGTGGACACCTGATATCCAGCCCAGTCGAGCTGGGAAGAAAGGTAATCTACCATCATGTCCAGGTATTCCGAACAGTTCAGACGCGATGCTGTGGCCCTCTATGAGAACAATGAGGACCTCTCGCTGAACGCAGCATCAGCAGAGCTCGGTATCAACCTTGCCTCGCTTCATTCTTGGGTCAAAAAGTACGGCACCGGAAAGCGTTCGCGCATTAACGCTGTGCATGAGAAAGCCCAAGCGGCGAATGATTCCGAACGGATCCGCCAACTAGAAAAAGAAGTCTCTAAACTACGCGAAGAACGCGATATCCTGCGCAAGGCCGCGAAATATTTTGCCGAAGAGACTCACTGGTGATCGGGCCTAACCCCCGACGTGTCCACTTTCCGGGGGTCAGGCCCCCGCTGCTTGAATGCCTAAGTAAGCGATACTTGTCACCAGGTAGACGTCAGCTAGACCACGGACTTTTACGTCTCTAAAGAAGCCGGTCCCCGGAGCGGCGGACTCAGTTGTAGAGGTACGTGCATGCCTAACAGTTCCCGGTAGCCGTAATTGTTGACACCGGTTGCTAGCAACACACTCGTTGTGACCACGCGTCCTCCTTCCCCGGACTTTCATCGTCAGCGCGTGGCACGAGAAGTAGTAGTACGGGCCAAAATCCAGCGGTCTGGTGCAAAAATCCTCCACCATCGAATTCAAGTCTTTGGCCCTCTCACTGACTTGTGACTTCGATAGGTTCGCAATGCCGAGGGTGGCGACCAAGTCGTTCATCCTGCGGGTAGACACCCCCTATAAAGAGCACGTGGCGATCACGGTGGTTAAGGCACGTTCGGTACGGGTTCGTCGTTTTCACAGCCGGTCAGAAAAGAAAGAACTGTGGTGTAATTTCGGGATAGCCACTTCGACGGTGCCGACCCGTGTATCCAGTAGTAGGTGGCGGGAGCCGTTGCGGTGGTTGACGCGTTTGTCGCTGGTGGTGGCGTAGTCAGCGCTGCAGACAGTATCAGATAGAATTTTATTTGATGGAATCACCGAGCATCTAACGCATCAGATCGGGTGATGCTTGGGAGAGTAGCTGTTCGAGATACGCGGTCGGGTCAATGGGACTGAGGGCCAGCGGCCATTATGGGTGTCGTCCTTTCGGGGATAGGTAGAAGTTGATTCGAAAGGTACCCATGATGGTCGCCCTATTTGTCCTCGGGGCCCGTCACAGGATCTAACTCGTACACCACGCTAACGGACGCAACCTGCAGCGTCAGGGCTCTTCATTCTGTAGACGCTATGCTAAACATTTGCATGTCGTATATAGATTACATATAGTCGCATATACACGACATGAGGAGGTTTAATGAGCCGCTTGAAATTGGCCAGGCTGCAAGCTGAGCTGACTCAGGCTCAATTAGCCAAGGATGTCGGGGTCACACGTCAAACAATCAATCTGCTTGAAAACGGCCGGTATAATCCGACCCTCAGGCTTTGTCTTGCGATCTGTCACAGGTTGGATAGCTCGCTCGACCAACTATTTTGGGAGGAACCGAATTGCCATTTCTAAATAGACTTTCGGACGAACGGCTGCTTGCCAAAAACCTGCGAAACATCAGGATTGCTTTTGTTGTCCAGACTCTCGGTGTACTTGCCGTGCTGGGCTATGAATGGATAAAGAACGGTTCGCGGGCGATGTTCGACGAGCCTTTACACCTCGTTTTGCTGGTTACGCTCACCGTTTATATGGCGCTCACGATTCCTATAGCGCGCGAGAATGAGGAACAGTAGCAGCCGGAGTGGCCCGAAGGCAAGCGCACTGCTGAAAAACCCTTGTCTGTGCTGGTAAACGGGGAATTTTTGTGAAAGATTTTGTGCCCCAGAGTGGATTCGAACCACCGACACCGGCTTTAGGAGAGCCGTGCTCTATCCCCTGAGCTACTGGGGCGGGGTTGCGTGTGCAACTTGGCTAATCATAGCAGTGGGGCAGGGGAGCCCCGAAATGGCTTAGTTGTCCGCCAATTCCTTCTGCTTATTGCGCACGGAGGAAGCTGGTGGGTTGGTCTCGTGGGTGCCATCGGAGTAGAGGACAGTGGGGATGATGCGGTTGCCGTCGTTGACGGATTCGATCCAGGCATTGATGTCGTCGGCGTTTTCACCCTCGACGTCGACAAGCTCGTATGGAGTTTCGGTGCGGTCCAAGTTCTTGATGAGCTTGGCGCAGAAGGGGCACCAGTCGGCGTAGAAAATGGTGACGTCGGAGTTGGTTTCGGGGGTTTGTACAGTCATTAGGCTGTATCCTTTCGGTCGTAGGTTAAAAAGCGGTACTTGATGGGGAGGTCGCTGGCCTCTTTGTCCGGCAGCGCGAGGTGGCCCTTGGCGGAGGTGAGCCAGTCGGTGCTGTGGGCCAGGCCGAACTCCTCGGGGATGGCGGGGGCGTAGATGGATTTATCGCCGTAGGTGCTACCGATATTAACGCCCATGAGGGTGACCTCAATGCGGTCCACTTGGTCCAAAGTAGCGGTGTAGATTTGGCCGCCGCCGAGAACCCAGGCGTCGGAAAGCGAGGGCATCGCGGTAAGCACCTGGGCGCCGGCGGACCACTGGCCGGGCGTGCGGGAGGAGAGCACGTAGTTCTCGCGGCCGGGAAGCGGGCGGAACTTGGGGTTGAGGGACTCCCAGGTTTTCCGTCCCATGATGACCGGCGCGCCCATGGTCACGTCCTTAAAGTGCTTGAGATCCTCCGGCACGTGCCAGGGCATCTGCTCGCCATCGCCAATGATGCCGTCCAGGGACTGTGCCCAGATTGCGCCCAACATTAGACGGACACCTGCGCCTTGATGGTGGGGTGGGGGTCGTAGCCCTCAATCTCAAAATCGGTGAAGTCATAGGAGAACATGTCTTCCGCCTTGTGGAGGTTGAGTTGCGGGTAGGGGCGCGGCTCGCGGGAAAGCTGTTCTTTGACCTGCTCCACATGGTCGTTATAGATATGGCAATCGCCGCCGGTCCAGATGAGCTCGCCCACCTTGAGGCCAGCCTGCTGGGCAAACATGTGGGTCAGCGCCGCGTAGGAGGCGATATTAAAGGGAACGCCCAAAAACATATCGGCCGAGCGCTGATAGACCTGCATAGACAAGGTGCCATCGGCCACGTAGAGCTGGAAGAGCAGGTGGCAGGGCATCAGAGCCATCCTGTCTAGCTCCGCGACGTTCCATGCAGAGACCAAGTTGCGGCGGGAATCCGGGTTATTCTTCAGAGTGTCGAGCGCCTGCTGGATCTGATCGATGTGCTGCCCGTCCGGGGTGGGCCAGGAGCGCCACTGCACGCCGTAGACTGGGCCCAGCTCGCCGTTCTCATCCGCCCATTCATTCCAGATGCGGACCTTGTTGTCCTGCAGGAACTTGATATTGGACTCGCCCTTGAGGAACCACAACAGCTCGCCCAACACCGCATGGAAGTACACCTTCTTGGTGGTCAGTAGCGGGAAGGACTCGGCCAGGTTATAGCGCAGCTGCGCACCAAAAATGGAGCGCGTGCCGGTGCCGGTGCGATCGCCTTTGGGGGTGCCGGTCTCTAGGACCTTCTTCAGCAGAACCTCATACGGGGTCTCAATCATGCGCACTAGTTTAGAATACGCCGTGCTCCGCGGCAAAGGCCTGGGCGTGCTCCAAGATTTCATCCTTCAGCTCGGGGCGGCAGATGAGGATATCCGGGATGAACGTGTCCTCATTATTGAAGCGAATCTCGGAGCCGTCGAGGCGGCAGCAGTGCAGGCCGGAGGCTTGGGCGACGCCCACTGGGGCGGCCTGATCCCACTCGTACTGGCCGCCGGCGTGGATATAACCGTCATAATCGCCAAGCAGCACGTGCATGGCCTTCGCGCCCGCGGAGCCGACGCCCACAGTCTCATAGCCCATCTTCTCCGCGATGTAGCCGGCTACCTTGGGCGGGCGGTTGCGGGAGATGACGAACTTCTTAGACAGCGGGCCGGTGACCGCGCGTACGTCCGAGGACTTAAAGGTAACGCCGAGATCCGGCAGGCCCACCGCCGCGTGGATGGGGATGCCATTTTCAACGAGGGCAATGTGTACCGCCCAGTCCTGGCGGCCGGTGGCAAATTCTTTGGTGCCGTCGAGCGGGTCCACGATCCACACGCGGTCCTTCTTCAAGCGGGCAAGGTCATCGGCGGCTTCCTCAGAGAGCATGCCGTCCTGGGGGCGGTGCTGCGCGAGGACGCGGGCGATCCATTCTTGGGCGGCTTCATCGCCGGCGTCGCCAAGCGAAAGGCCCCGCAGCAGGCCCCCGTTGCGCACACCCTTTAGGATCTCACCGCAGCCCTGGGCGAGGGAATTGGTCAGGCGGGAATCAGAAATCTCGACGGTCATGGTGCCCACATTACAACGCGGACTAGAGTGTGGGCATGCCAGAAAACATCCT
This sequence comes from Corynebacterium sp. MSK195, assembly GCF_030228885.1. Taxonomy (NCBI): domain Bacteria; kingdom Bacillati; phylum Actinomycetota; class Actinomycetes; order Mycobacteriales; family Corynebacteriaceae; genus Corynebacterium; species Corynebacterium sp. MSK195. Next base: position 16,915 of record NZ_JASPGT010000007.1, read on the forward strand.
CGACCGTTTCCGGCCCCAAGTAGCGCAGTGGTTTAGGGATGTATTTGCTGCTCCTACCGCCGTGCAGGCGCAGGCCTGGGAGAAGATTTCCCGCGGTGAGCACGCCCTTGTGGTGGCTCCTACCGGCTCCGGTAAGACGCTCGCCGCGTTCTTGTGGGCGCTGAATAATTTGGTCGAGCGCGAGGGCCAGCTGGCGCTGCCGGTGGGCTCAGGAACTGCTGGCTCCGCCGCCGGGGTGAAGGTGCTGTATATTTCGCCGCTCAAGGCGCTGGGCGTGGACGTGGAAAATAACCTGCGCGCCCCGCTGACCGGCATTGCGCGCACCGCGGAAAACCTAGGGCTGGACGTGCCTGATATATCAGTAGGCGTGCGCTCGGGCGATACACCGTCTGCCGAGCGTGCACGCCAGGTGCGCAAGCCGCCGGATATCTTGAGCACCACCCCGGAGTCGGCCTATTTGATGCTGACCTCCAAGGCAGCGGGGATTTTGAAGACGGTGGATACCGTCATTATCGATGAGATCCATGCCTTGGCCGGCACCAAGCGCGGCGTGCACCTGGCGCTGACTTTGGAGCGCCTGCAGCAGCTGGCAGGGGACTTCCAGCGCATCGGTCTTTCTGCCACCGTGCGGCCGTTGTCTGCGGTATCGAATTTCTTGGGCGGCAACCGGCCGGTGGAGATCGTGGCCCCAGCCGCGGAAAAGAAGTGGCAGCTGGACGTGCATGTGCCGGTGGAGGATATGTCCGATCTCCCCACGCCGGAGCAAGGCTCCACCATTGGGGAGATGACGGTGGATGATGCGATTGGCATCAGCTCTCCTTCTGTGGATGAGTCCGCGCTGCCCACGGCCAAGTCCATCTGGCCGTTTATTGAGGATGACCTCTATGCGGAAATCATGGCGCATCGCTCCACGCTGGTATTTGTCAACTCCCGCCGCACGGCAGAGCGGCTGACCAGCCGGCTCAATGAGCTCTATGCGGCCGAGCACGATCCGGAATCGCTCTCGCCGGAGACTCGGCGCGACCCGGCCCAGCTGATGAAGCAGGTCGACGTCGCAGGCAAGGCCCCGGCCGTCATCGCCCGCGCCCACCACGGCTCGGTGTCCAAGGACGAGCGCGCGATGACAGAGACGATGCTGAAAGAGGGTACACTTAAGGCCGTAGTGGCCACGAGCTCGCTGGAGCTGGGCATCGATATGGGTGCCGTGGAGCTGGTGGTGCAGGTGGAATCGCCGCCCTCGGTGGCCTCCGGCCTGCAGCGCGTGGGCCGCGCCGGGCACTTTGTGGGCGCGGTATCGCACGGCTCCTTTTATCCCAAGCATCGCGCGGATCTGGTGCAGTCCACGCTGACGGTAGCGCGCATGCGCGCCGGGCTCATTGAAGAAATGCATACCCCGCGCAACCCGCTGGACGTGCTGGCGCAGCAGACGGTGGCAGCCGTGGCCGCGGCCGGGGACGATGGGCTCGATGCCGATGAGTGGTACGAGATGGTCCGCCGGGCCTGGCCCTACCGCGATTTGGCGCGCGAGGTCTATGACTCCGTGCTGGACCTGGTCAGCGGCGTGTACCCGTCCACGGACTTTGCCGAGCTCAAGCCCCGCGTAGTCTATGACCGTGTAGCGGGGGTGATGACCGCGCGGCCTGGTGCCCAGCGGGTAGCTGTCACCAGCGGTGGCACGATTCCGGATAGGGGCATGTTTGGGGTATTCCTCTATACCGGTTCGGGCGAGGGCTCCGCGGGCGCCCCGCGCCGGGTGGGCGAGCTGGATGAAGAGATGGTTTATGAGTCCAGAGTGGGCGATGTGTTCACCTTGGGAGCTACCAGTTGGCGCATCGAAGACATCACGCGCGACCAGGTGTTGGTCACGCCCGCACCGGGGCATACCGGGCGCCTGCCGTTTTGGAATGGTGATGGCGCGGGCCGCCCCTATGAGTTGGGCAAGGCGCTAGGTGAGTATCGCCGTGAGGTCTTTTCCTCGCCGGAGACAATCGCGGACGCCGACGATAATGCGCGCTCCAATATCGTGGCTTACCTGCAGGAGCAGAATGAGGCCACCGGTGTCATCCCGGATGAAAAGACATTGGTGCTCGAGCGCTTCCGCGATGAGCTGGGGGACTGGCGTGTGGTGCTGCATACCCCGTTTGGCCGGCCGGTGAACTCCGCGTGGGCACTTGCGCTAGGCGCCCGAGTGGGCGAGCGCACCGGCATGGACCCGCAGGCGGTGGCCGGCGATGACGGCATTGTGCTGCGCCTGCCGGAGGCAGAATCCGAGCCCGATGGATCAATCTTTTCCTTCGATGCCGATGAGATTGCCGATATCGTGGCCGAGCAAGTGGGCAATTCCGCGCTCTTTGCCTCCCGCTTCCGCGAGTGCGCGGCCCGCGCGCTGCTCTTGCCTAGGCGCAATCCCGGCAAGCGTGCGCCGCTGTGGCAGCAGCGTCAGCGAGCCGAGCAGCTTTTGGACGTCGCCCGCAAGTACCCGTCCTTTCCCATCATCCTGGAGACGGTGCGCGAGTGCGTCCAGGACGTCTACGACGTTCCTGCGCTCACGGAGGTCATGCGGGAGCTGGGCCACCGCCGCATCCGCATCGCGGAGGTCACCACCGAGCAGCCTTCTCCCTTCGCCTCTTCGCTGCTATTTAACTACACCGGCGCGTTCATGTACGAGGGCGATTCCCCGCTGGCAGAAAAGCGCGCGGCCGCCCTAGCCCTCGACCCAGCGCTATTAGCCAAGCTGCTGGGCACGGTAGAGCTGCGTGAGCTGCTCGATCCGGAGATCATCGCCGAGGTCCACGCCCAGCTCCAGCGCACCGACCCCTCGCGCCGGGCTCGTACCACCGAGGAGGTGGCGGACGTGCTGCGCGTGCTGGGGCCGGTTCCCGTCGACGAGCTGGGCGAGCACACCGACGTGCCGGTATCCGCCCTGGACCAGCTGCGCACCCGGATTATGCGCGTGCGCATTGGCGGGCGCGAGCACCTAGCCCAGGCCCAGGACGCACCCCTGCTTCGCGACGCCCTGGGTATCCCCATTCCTCCCGGCATCCCCGCCCAGGTGGCCACCATTTCCGATGCCCTGCCACAGCTGGTCTCGCGCTGGGCGCGCACCCGTGGACCGTTTGTGCTGCGCGATCTCACCGAAGCCTTCGGCATTTCCGTCTCCGCCGCGCACACCGTCCTTGGCACGCTCGATGGGGTAGTAGAAGGCCGCTACCGACAGGGAGTGGAGGAGCAGGAGTACTGCGCCGCAGCGGTGTTGAAGACGATTCGCTCGCGCTCGCTCGCCGCAGCTAGGGCTGCCACCGAGCCGGTCTCGGGCGCTACCTTCGCCCGCTTCTTGCCGGAGTGGCATAGCATCGCCCCGGCCGGCAAGCGCCCCGCGCTGCGCGGGGCGGATGGCGTCTTTTCCGTCATCGAGCAGCTCGCCGGGGTGCGCCTGCCCGCCTCTGCGTGGGAATCGCTCATCCTGCCCGCCCGCGTGGGCGATTATTCTCCCACCATGCTCGATGAACTCACCTCCAATGGCGAGGTGCTCATCCTAGGCGCCGGCAAGGCCGGTGCGGCCGACCCCTGGATCATGCTGCTGCCCTCGGACTATGCCGCCCAGCTCGCCCCGGAAACCGATGCCGAGGGGGTAAGCATGCTGCAGCGCGCCATCCTCGATGTCCTCGGCCGCGGCGGTGGCTTCCTCTTTGCCGATATCGCCGCCGAGGCCCCCGGTACCACCGAGGAGACCCGCGAGGCCCTCTGGGGGTTAGTAGAGATGGGCCTGGTAAGCCCCGATTCCTTCGCGCCGATACGCACCCGGCTGTCATCCGGCGGCTCGCGTTCAGGCCGCACCGCGCACCGCTCGAAGCGCCGGCCTACCCGCTCCCGTTTGCGCATGGGGCGCACCTCCTTCGCCCAAGCGCAGAACGCTACGGCGGCGCAGACTCCGCCCGATGTCATGGGCCGGTGGTCGCTCGCGGTACCTGCCGCCACCGATGCCACCTCCCGCTCCGTCGCCCACGGCGAGGCCTGGCTCGACCGCTACGGCGTACTCACCCGCGACTCTGTCGTGGCCGAGGACGTGCTCGGCGGTTTCGCGCTGGCCTATAAGGTGCTCTCCGGCTTCGAGGAATCCGGCAAAGCCATGCGCGGCTACGTCATCGACGGGCTCGGCGCCGCCCAATTTTCCACGCCCGCCATTATCGACCGCCTGCGCGGCCTAGCCGATTCCCCGGACGTGACCGGCTGGCCCTCTGGCACCACCGAGCCCGAGACTTATGTCCTCGCCGCCTGCGATCCGGCCAACCCATACGGTGCGGCTCTGCCCTGGCCGCAGCGCGACGACGCCGACGGCAAGGCCACCGGCGGGCCCACCCGTTCGGCCGGTGCGCTGGTAGTGCTTATCGACGGCCTGCCCATCGCCCACCTCACCCGCGGCGGCAAAACCCTCACCACCTTCCTGGAATCGCTGCCGGGTGGTATCGACCCGGCGGAGGTATATCCCCGCCTGGTAGGCGCGCTCACGGATATGGTGGCAAGGGGAGCGCTGTCCCCGTTGGTTATCGAAAAGTGCAATGGCAGTCCCATTCATAAGACCGATGCCGCCGCCCACCTGCGCGAAGCCGGTGCTGGAATTACGCCTAAGAGCGTGCGCATCTCCGCTCGCGCCGCCGCCCCGCGCACCCCGCGCGCAGGCCGCCGGGCATCCGAGGCCATCGAAGAACTCAGCTTTGATGATCCACCGCCGGCTCCGCGCAATAATGGTGGATTCCGTCCGCGCGGCGGGTACCGCCGCTAAAGATCCACAGGAGGTGTTATGCCCGAAGGCGATTCCGTCCTGCAGCTATCCAACCGACTGCAGTTTATGGCCGGCCGCGAGGTCACCGGTTGCTCCGTGCGCGTGCCGCGCTACGCCACCGTTCACCTCGATGGCATGGTGTGCGAGCGCGTCTGGCCCTACGGCAAGCACCTGTTTATGCAATTCGACCAGACCATCGTGCACACCCACCTCAAGATGGAGGGCACCTGGGCTATCCACTACGCAGGCGATCGCTGGCGCAAGCCCGGACACACCGCCCGCATCGTGCTGCAGCTGGCCAACTCGCCGCGCGATATCGAGGTCGTTGGCCACCAGCTTGGCTTCGTGGATATCTATCCCGCCGACCACTACCACCAGCGCATCGCCCACCTTGGTCCGGATATTCTTGACCCCCACTGGGACCGTGAAGAAGCCCTGTGCCGGCTCAACTCCCGGCCCCAACGCGCCATCGGCGCGGCGCTGCTCGATCAGAAGGTCGTTGCAGGCATCGGCAATGAATACCGTGCCGAGGCCTGTTTCTTGGCCGGCGTGCACCCCGCCACTCCAGTAGCCGAGGTCGATACCGCCCGCATCCTCGATATTTCCCGGCGCATCATGTGGGCCAACCGCACCTCCCCGGTGCGCGTGACCACCGGCGTGCGCCGCGCCGGGGAGACGACCTATGTCTTCGGGCGCAATCGCAAGCGCTGCCGCCGCTGCGGCACCTTCATTACCAAGGGCGCACTCGGCGGTGTGGATGCCGGCGGCGATGAAGGCGAACTCGAGCGCATCATCTGGTGGTGCCCACATTGTCAGCCACTTCACCCCGCGCACTAAGACTCCCGCGCTAGTGTGGGGGACATGCGTACCTTTCTTAACATCGTTTGGTTTATCACCGGCGGGTTCCTCCTAGCCCTTGCCTATTTCCTCTTTGGCATCATTGCCTGCATCTTCATCGTCACCATCCCCGCGGGCGTGGCGTCGTTCCGCATGGCTAATTTCGCCCTGTGGCCATTTGGCCGTTCGGTAGTGCAGCCAGTCAAGGGCAGCGGCTCCATGTCCACCTTCTCCAATGTCGTCTGGTTCGTCGTCGCCGGCCTGTGGCTGGCCATTGGTCACGTAACCACCGCGGCGGCACAGGTAGTGACCATCGTGGGCATTCCGGCCGCGCTGGCCAACCTGAAGATGATCCCGGTGACCTGCTTCCCGTTCGGCCGCAAGATTGTGGACTCTGATCACATCCCCTTCGGCTGGGAGCCGATGGTCAAACTCTAGCTTCAGCTCACGGGTTCGTTTCAGTGGCGCAGGCAGTAGCAGGCGAGGACTGCTTACGCGGCTCGGTGCTGCACCTGGCGATGCCGCCAGTATGTCGGCAAAGAGCTTTTAGTCGTCGAAGTCTGTGCCTGCCGCTTGGGCTTGTTTGAGCTTTTGCTGCAGCTGGGGTGTGTCGCTGAACAAGTCAGTGAGTTGCTTCTTGAGTAGTTGCAGGGTGGCGGCAGTGCCGATGAGGCTGAACATGCCTGCTTCGCTGTCAAACTCGATGCCGTCGGTGGAGATATTGGATTCAAGCAGTAGCTGTTGGGCTAAGTTTTCGAGGAAGTAGCCGTTGGGGTTGTGTCCGGCTTTCACTATGGTGCTCACGACTTCTTCTGGCATGGCGTCCGGGGCGGCGAAGAGGGTAGTCATGCCGTCGAGCTCGGCGAGGTGGAATAGTGGTTGGCCTTCTTGAGGTGTCTCAGCAGTCATAGTGTCTTGTTCCTGTTCTTGATTGTCGCTGAAGTCGGGGTGGGTGGGCCGCGGGGTGTCGATCAGGCCGTGGTGGGAGAGCGCATCCTCTAGCGCGAACTCAATATGAAGGTCCTGGAGTAGACCCGCAGGCATGAAGTAGGCCCCATCGGGAGCTTCGTCAGCTGTTCCGCCTTGGGGAGGATTGGTGTCATGAAGGGTGTATTCAATATGCCTTTCTTGCTTGGGAATAAAAGTTCCGAGCTTGTCTGTCGGTAGCGATTCTGAGCTTGGGACGAACGCTTGTTCTTCTGGGGACCATGGAAATGACGACCGGTAGTTAAAGTAGCGATCAAAGGGGACAGGATGTGGCGAATTCTTGTCTTTTACTGGGTAAAAATCGCCACCCTTTCGGAAATCACTTTTGATGATTTGAAGGGGTGGAATAAGTAATTCATTCTTTTCAACAAGCGGGTACCACGTGGTGTCTTTGATATCAGAAACAATTGCCCGATAAGGGTGGATCATCGCGGCTGCGCCGAAGAATGCTTCTGTGGAGACTACGCCGACGGGGATGTATCCGAGGGTGGTTTTCATCAGGTAAAGCTGTCCGGCTTTGGGACGGCTGCCTTTAGGGGAATCGAAGACTAATTTGAGTGCCATTTTCTTTCCGCCTCGAGAGTTTCTATAAGGTCTTCTTCTTCCGCGGAATCCCATAGGATTCGACCTTCGTGCCCGATAAAAGATATGGCGTAGGCCGATTCGGGGATAGTGGCGAATCGGGAGGCAGAAAGCCATTGAAATTCTGGTGCGATACGAAATTCATCGTTCCTTACCGCTTTGCGCAGGAATTCAATTTGGTTGTCGAGGAGTGCTGGTCCCTTGAGGCTTAGATAGCGGTTGAACTGTTTGAAATTTGATGGGCAGATGACGTCGAGAAGACCCGCTTGGTCATCGTCGATCATGTCTAGAACATCTGGGTCTGTCGACTCCTGGTAGCGCTCGGCCTCATCGACTATGGGGGTTACATCAAGGTCGTTGGCGCCGAGATTGATGGCGATGGCGAAAAACTGTCGCGTTGCGGGGTCTTCGAAACTTGCAGTCGCAAGGGGCTTAAGTAGTTGGATGATGTGGTTGAGCTGTTCTGGAGTCGAGCGGCGTATGATCTCTTTGCGCCAACCCATTCCAAGGGCTGGGGCGTCAGGCAGTACTTGTTTGGTGAGGTCCCACACTTTCTCATCGACACCAGCCACCGGTAGCACTGGGGATACTACTGTCTTTTCGGTCCCTTGGGGAACGCTTAAGCGAGATGAACTGCTCGGACTGTAGTTAGCGCGATACTCACTAGAATCAGTTGTGCTGGGAAATGCCACCTCAATAACATCGAGATATGAGTAATAGTCGCGGTTCATCCAAGAAATGCTGACTATTTCATCATCTTCGATGAAGAACGTAGTCCAATGCTCGTAGAGAACGATTCTATCGTCGTCAACCATTGAAAAGGGAATTGAGGCCTTTTCTAGTTCTGCGCAAAACTCTTTTGGAACTAATTTCAGCGGGATGTCATAAAAGGAATCCGGATTGATAACTTTTTGGATACCAATTTCCGCGATTACACCGTCCAGTTCTTCGATAGTGGTTGGCCGGGCAGGATCTATGAATTCTGCTTGGCCAACATGGCGCACGATGTTATCTGCTGGGGTGCTGAAATAAAAAGTTATTTCGTGAGAAGTTCTATTCGAGAGGTTTCCCAAAAGAGCATGGGCGTCCTGCGAAAAAGAGAATTGAGGGGGTGGACTTGACTCGAAACGCATTTCTCTCCATTTCGGGAGTAATCGATCTGGTTGACACTCGGGACGGGCCCTGTGTGCAATCGAGCCTACAGTCATCGTTCATTATGGACTGTGGATATTGAGTGAACATCCTGTGCATACTGTATGAAAAAATCCTCCCGGTGGGCCGGGAGGACGTCGCCAAGCAGTGCTTAGCGGTGGTTGCGGTACCAACCGATGAGCTCGTCGGTGGATTGGTCGCCGGATGCGGCCTCCTCCTTACCGGAGACAGCCGGCGCCAGGTCATTAGCCTGCTGCTTGCCCAGCTCCACGCCCCACTGGTCAAAGGAGTTGATATCCCAGATAACGCCTTGGGTGAACACGATGTGCTCGTAGAGGGCGATGAGCGCGCCGAGCACGGCGGGGGTCAGCTCCTCAGCCAGGATGGTGGTGGTCGGGCGGTTGCCCGGCATGACCTTGTGCGGCACGACGGCCTCGTCTACGCCTTCGGCCGCGATTTCTTCTGCGGTCTTGCCAAAGGCCAGCACCTTGGTCTGGGCAAAGAAGTTGCCCATGAGCAGGTCATGCATGGAGCCGGAGCCATCGGCGGTGGGGAAGTCCTGCTTCGGGCGGGCAAAGCCGATGAAGTCCGCCGGGATGAGGCGGGTGCCCTGGTGCATGAGCTGGAAGAAGGCGTGCTGGCCATTGGTGCCCGGCTCGCCCCAGTAGATTTCCCCGGTGGACGGGGCGGTAACCGCGGTGCCATCGCGGCGCACGGACTTGCCGTTGGATTCCATGGTCAGCTGCTGCAGGTATGCCGGGAAGCGGCCGAGGTCCTGGGAGTAAGGCAACACGGCGTGGGTTTGGGCGCCGAAGAAGTTGGTGTACCAGACACCGAGGAGGCCCATGAGCGCCGGGACGTTTTCTTCCAGGGGGGTGGTGCGGAAGTGCTCGTCCATGGCGTGGAAGCCCTCGAGGAAGCGCATGAAGTCCATCGGGCCGATGGTGCACATGAGGGAGAGGCCAATGGCGCAATCTACGGAGTAGCGGCCGCCGACCCAGCTCCAGAACGGGAACATGTTCTCGGTGTCGATGCCGAACTCGGCTACCTTCTCCGCATTGGTGGATACGGCGACGAAGTGCTTGGCCACGGCGGACTCGTCACCATCGAACTGCTCGATGAGCCAGCGGCGCGCGGCGTGCGCATTGGTCAGCGTCTCCTGGGTGGTAAAGGTCTTGGAGGCGATGATAAACAGGGTGGATTCTGCATCGAGGCCATCGAGCGTGGCAGCCATATCGGCCGGGTCCACGTTGGAGACGAACTCGGCGGAGATGCCAGCGACCTCGTAGGAACGCAGCGCCTTGGCCGCCATGGCCGGACCAAGGTCAGAGCCGCCGATGCCGATGTTGACCACCTTTTTGATGGTGTGGCCGGTGTGCCCCAGCCAAGCGCCGGAGCGCAGCGCAGTGGCAAAATCGCGCATGCGGCCCAAGACCTCGTGGACATCGGCGGCGACGTCCTGGCCGTCAACGCTCAAGTCATCTTCGACCGGGATGCGCAGCGCGGTATGCAGCACGGCGCGATCCTCGGTGTTATTGATGTGCTCGCCGGCGAACATGGCATCGCGGCGGGCCTCAAGGTCGGCGGCCTTGGCTACCTCAACCAGCTGCTTGACGATGTCCCCGTCGATCAGGTTCTTCGACAGATCGACGTGCAGCCCGGCGGCGTCGAAGGCGAAGTTGCGGGCGCGGTCTGCATCGGCGGCAAAAAGCTCGCGGAGGTTGAGGTCCTTCTTCTCCTCATATACCTTCGCGAGCTCGCTCCACTGGGCAGATGCGGTGATATCCATGGTGGTAGGCCTTTCTGGCAACTAGCGCATTGGCAACGTGTACCCCTCCCACCGTAGTCCAGAAAGAGCCACCGCGTCGGGCCGTCTTAGAGGATGAGTGCGCCTACCCAACCGGCGATAAGCAGTGGGATATTGAAGTGGATGAAGGTGGGAATGACCGAGTCGCGGATGTGGTCGTGCTGTCCGTCCGCGCCGAGACCCGCGGTAGGGCCGAGGGTGGAGTCGGAGGCGGGAGAGCCGGCGTCGCCAAGCGCGCCTGCAGTGCCAATAAGCGCCACGGTGGCCGCGGGGCTAAAGCCCAACGACATGCACAGCGGCACATAGATAACGGAAATAATGGGCAGGGTGGAAAAGGACGAACCGATGCCCATAGTGACCACGAGGCCCACCACCAGCATCGCGCCGGCGGAGAGGACCTTATTGGTGCCAAAGAGGTTGGCGGTGGCATCCACCAGCGGGCCGACCTCATCGGTAGCCGTCATGACCGAGGCAAAGCCCTGGGCGGTGATCATGATGAAGCCGATGAGCGCCATCATCTTCATGCCATTGGTAAAGACGTCATCCGCGTGCTTCCAATCCACCGCGCCGGTAAGCAGCAAAATGCCCAGGCCAGTCAGCGCGCCGACCATGAGGCCATCGGACTCGAAGTCGAGGGTCTGCATGACAATCTGCACCGCAAAGGTGGCAATGATGGCCACGACGGAAACCCACACCTTATAAGCAGAGGGGGCCTCTTGGTGCTCCTCAGCCGTGATGGGCAAGTTTTCATAGTCGCGCGGCTTGCGGTAGCTAAAGAAGATGGCGATGAGTAGGCCGGCGAGCATGCCGAGCGCCGGTACGCCCATGACCTGCATGATATTGATATCGGAGGTATCAAGCCCCGCCTGCTGGATATTAAAGAGCAGGATGTCATTTAAGTAGATGGAGCCAAAGCCCACCGGAATGAACATGTAGGTCGTGATAAGGCCGAAGGTCAGGCAGGTGGTAATCAGCCGGCGGTCCAGACGCAGCTTATTCATTACCGTCAGCAGCGGCGGGATGATGAGCGGGATGAAGGCAATGTGGACCGGGATGAGGTTCTGGCTCATCACGGCCATGGCAATGAGCCCGAGGATGAGCATCCACTTGGTGGCCAGGGCGGCCTTGGGGTCTGCTTCGCCGCTGCCGCCGAGCTTGCGGATGAGGAAATTAGCTAGAACCTGGGGCAGCCCGGCCGAGGCCACGCCCATGGCAAAAGCTCCCAAGAGGGCATAGCTCAGGGCAATCTTGGCGCCGCCGCCCAAGCCGTCTTGGAAGGCGACCATGGTGGCATCGAGGCCCATGCCTGACAGGAGCCCGCCGACGATGGCGCCTAGGAAGAGCGCTACCACCACATGCACGCGCAGGAGGGCGAGCACGAGCATGACAATGACGGCGACGAGAACTGCATTCATGCTAATTCAGGGTACTGCATAGTATCGGCTGGCCAGTAATTATTCGGCTAACCCAGCCGGCCGCGCCCCATGCGCAGCAGCGCCGAGGCGATGGTGGGTCCTTCCTCACCGAGTTCATCGCGGAACTGATTCAAAATGGCGATCTCGCGGGTGTGGACCAGGCGGGTGCCGCCGGAGTTCATGCGGGTGCGGCCAATGGCCTGGGAGACTTCCGTGCGGCGTTTAGCGGCATCCAAGATGATGCGGTCCATGCGGTTGATTTCTTCGCGATACTGTTGGATCTCCGCATCAGATAGGGGATCATCCGTGCCCGAAGGCGTGCGGATGTCCAGGCCGTTATCGACGATGTCCTTGTTATCTTCTGCGGTCATAAGACCATATTGTGCCACCCGCCCGCGCAAAAGGAAATAGCAGCTCGCACGGCGGATACGGGGCGTGTCCGGTGGGGCTAGTAGGTTGGAAGGCATTATGAACGAAAACTCTCCTTTTAGTCCTTCCCCGTCCACCGGCGGCGCACCCACACCAAGCCCCTTTGGCGGCTTCGGTGCACCGCGCGCAGCGAGCCCGCAGCCCGAATCCCCCGATGCCTTGACCGAGGGCCTCAACCCACAGCAGCTGGAGGCCGTTACCCACTCGGGCAGCCCGCTGCTCATCGTGGCCGGCGCCGGTTCTGGCAAGACCGCCGTGCTTACTCGCCGCATTGCCTATCTCATGCGCCATCGCGGGGTGAATCCGTGGGAGATCCTCGCCATTACCTTTACTAATAAGGCCGCTGCGGAAATGAAGGAGCGCGTGGGTGGGCTGGTAGGCCCAGTGGCCGAGCGCATGTGGGTATCTACTTTCCACTCCATCTGTGTGCGCATCTTGCGCCAAAATGCGCAGCTGGTGCCGGGTCTTAATACCAACTTCACCATTTATGATGGCGATGATGCCCGCCGGCTATTGTCCATGATTGCTAAGGACTTGCAGCTGGATCTGAAGAAGTACACCCCGCGCGTGCTGGCCAATCAGATTTCCAACCACAAAAACGAACTCATTGGGCCCGAATCCGCACTGGAAAAGGCGCAGCAGACCAAGAACCCGTTTGAGACCACCGTGGCCCAGGTATATGCCGAATATCAGCGCCGCCTGCGCGCGGCCAATGCCGTGGACTTTGATGATCTCATCGGTGAGGTGGTGCGGATTTTCACCCAGCACCAGCAGGTGGTGGATTTCTATCGCCGGCGCTTTAAGCACGTGCTTATCGACGAGTACCAGGACACCAACCACGCCCAGTACGCGCTAGTTGCCGCGCTCGTGGGCAGGGGAGAGCTCGGACCCGAGGCCCCCGAGCTGTGCGTAGTGGGCGATTCCGATCAGTCCATTTATGCCTTCCGCGGCGCGACCATCCGCAATATTCAAGAATTCGAGCGCGACTACCCGCAGGCGCACACCATCTTGTTGGAGCAGAACTATCGCTCCACCCAGACCATTCTCAATGCGGCCAATGCTGTTATTGCCAAGAATGAGAACCGCCGCGAGAAGAATCTGTGGACCGCCCACGGTGAGGGCGAGCAGATCGTAGGCTACGTTGCCGATAATGAGCATGATGAGGCGCGCTTCATCGCCTCTGAAATCGACTCCCTGGCGGATAAGGGCCGCAGCTATTCCGATATCGCGGTCATGTACCGCACCAATAACGCCTCCCGTGCGCTGGAAGATATCTTTATCCGCTCCGGAATTCCGTACAAGGTGGTGGGTGGCACGCGCTTTTATGAGCGGCGTGAAATCCGCGATATGGTGGCCTACCTGCGCATCTTGGATAACCCGGACGATACGGTGAGCCTGCGCCGCATTATCAATGTGCCCAAGCGTGCCATTGGTGACAAGGCGCAGGGGCATATTGCCCTCCATGCGGAAAACCACGGCATTAGCTTTGGCAAGGCGCTTGCCGATGTCCCCCGGGGCGACGTCCCTGGCCTCGGCACCCGGGCCATTAACGCAGTAACCAAATTCAACGACATGATGGAGGGCATCCGCAATCAGATCCCGCCCATGCGCGATGAGGTTACCGGCCAGCCGGATTTGGGCGAGCTGCTTTCCGCCATTTTGGATGCCACGGGATACAAGGCGGAATTGGAAAATTCGAATGATCCGCAGGACGGAGCGCGTCTAGATAACCTCAACGAGTTGGTATCGGTGGCGCGCGAATTCACCTCGGAGGCGGCCAACCAGCTTGCTGCATCCGGTGCGGATGCAGTGGACCCCTCCGAGCTAGTAGAGGAGGGCGAAGCCGCGCCCGGTTCGCTGCAGGCATTCTTGGAAAAGGTGTCGCTGGTGGCCGATGCTGACCAGATCCCAGATTCCGAGACCGGTGTGGTCACCATGATGACTCTGCACACCGCCAAGGGCCTTGAGTTCCCCGTCGTCTTTTTGACCGGCTGGGAGGATGGCCAATTCCCGCATATGCGCTCACTGGGTGACCCGAAGGAACTAAGCGAGGAGCGCCGCCTCGCCTATGTGGGCATTACCCGCGCTCGCGAGCAGCTGTATCTTACCCGCGCCATTTTGCGTTCGGCGTGGGGCAATCCGGTGACCAATCCCGCCAGTCGCTTCCTCGGCGAGGTCCCAGAAGACCTCATCAACTGGCGGCGCGAAGACTCCGATAGTTCCCTGACCGGCGCGTGGGGCGAGGACGACTACCAATATGGTCGTTCCTACGGCCGCGACTGGTCTGGTTGGGGCAGTGGTGGTTCTCGGGGCGGATCCCGCGGTGCAGGGCGCGCTGCGTCTTCCCCATCGCAGCGCACCAGCAAGCCGGCGGCGACCTCGATGCCTAAGAACAATAACCTCAACCTAGCCGTGGGTGACCGCGTCAATCACGCCAAGTACGGGCTCGGAACTGTCATTGAGACGTCCGGCTCCGGCAAGCGCGCCACGGTCACCGTGGACTTTGGTTCTTCCGGTAAGGTCCGGCTGATGCTCATCGGCGGAGTGCCGATGGAAAAGCTTTAGACCGAAATGCCGCGCTCGTTGAACCAGGAAACTGGGTCAACGGGGGCGCCTCCGCCTGGGTGAATTTCAAAGTGGAGGTGCGGGCCAGTGGAGTGGCCCTCGTTGCCAATGCCGGCGATTTCCTGACCCGCGGTCACGCGCTCGCCCACATTTACCTTGAGCAGGTCTGCCGGCATGTGACCGTAGACGGAGATGGTGCCGTCATCGTGCTGGATGCGGATCCAGTTGCCAAAGCCCTGCGCTGGACCGGAGTTGATGACGGTGCCGTCCATGACCGCCAGAATCGGGGTGCCCACGGAGTTGGCTACGTCGATGCCGTTGTGCATCGTGCCCCAACGCTGGCCAAAGCCAGAAGTAAGTGTGCCGGAGGTAGGAAAGACCACGGTATTGCCGGCGGAGTCCTTGCCGCGCTTGGTGGTGAGACCGGAGTGGTTTCCTTGCGGGGCAAAGGCTTCCTTCAATCCCGGTACAGAACCCGGATCCAAGACGATATTGACGCCGCCGGATTCGTTTCCATCTACCTGCGGAGTAGCCTCGCCGTTCAATACGCCTACGGTGGTGGTGGCCAGGCCAACAAGGGCGTCGACCACGCCGGCGTTATCTACATTGGTAGCGGTGGGCTCGGAGGAGCCGTCCGATACGTCCACGCTAGCCACTGGCTCTGCAGCAAAAGCGGTGGTGCCGGTAGCAAGTACGGTGCCAAGCGTAACGATGCTCAGCGCCACGTTCTTGCGTGCGCGGTTCATGCGCTTCATAGTTAAAGTCCTTTTCATGGCTGTGCATGGTCTTAGGACGCCCAAATCCTATAGAGGATGGCGTCTTTGAACTGCCAACCGCGACACGCCGAAAGCCGAAATGCTTGCGCTCGTAATCGCTCGTGGCAACGAGTTAAAGGTAGCCCGCTCGAATGGCCCGCGCAATCTTAAAAAACGCTGGTAGCGGCGGAAATATTTCGAAATCTTTCGAACATGCCAGCTTGTTGCGCGTGTTACGAATGTGATTAGAGTGGCGTCTGTAAAGTACTGGTTTAGGGTCTGGGGGTAGACTTCGGGGGTGGTTGTGTCGCTCTGGGGATAGCGTGTCGCGTTCAGGGCCAGTGATTGGCGAAAATGTGCATTTACCTGCGACAAGCCTGCGTACTGGACTTGCCTGTGTGGTGCAATATGTGCTGTGGGCCCAGTGGTGGGGCGCTTGCCTTGGCGAGGCTTGCCTTTTGTGGGTGGCGCAATGGGAATGTCGGGACGCCCCTGAGGAGTCTTGGGAAGGATGGCTGTAGCCTAGGTGGTCGGGAGCTGTCGCTGGTGCCTTGGGCGAAATTGTAGACATGAAAAAGCGCCGCAGGGAAAGCCACTGCGGCGCTTAACAAGAAGGTATTGGGGTGGGCCTTAGAGGTCGATGCCTCGCTCGGCCAGCCAAGGCTGCGGATCGATTGCCTCGCCACCGTTTGGGTGAACTTCGAAGTGGAGGTGGGAGCCGGTGGAAAAGCCCATCGAGCCCATGCCGGCAATCTTCTGGCCGGCGTGCACATGCTCGCCAACGGCAACGTCAAGAGTTTGCATGTGACCATAAACGGTCATGGTGCCGTCGTCGTGCATGATGCGGATCCACTGGCCAAAGCCGGAGGCTGGACCGGAGTCGATGACCGTACCATCCATGACGGCAAGGATTGGGGTGCCGGGAGAGTTGGCGATGTCGACGCCCTTGTGGAAGGTGCCCCAGCGCATGGCGAATGGGGAGGTGAATGCGCCTTCTGCAGGGCGGGCAACGGAAGGTGCGCGAGCGGCTTCGTCGGCAGCTGCACGCTCTTCAGAAGCCTGGATGGCTTTGTTGAGCTGATCGGTCAGATCGGCAACTGGCTTAGCCTCAGCAACGTTGAGGATCTGTGGGGTGGTATCAACCGGAGCCGCAGCAGCATCCTCAGCTTGGGTGGAGTCAGAGGCGAGCTCGAAGTCAACGGACTGCGTCTTGGTGGTGGCCGCGTCATCGGACTGGATGTTTGCGGCGGCTGCGCCACCAACGCCGGCCGTGGAAACTGCACCTGCCGCAACCGTCATTACGGCAATGCGGCCCTTCGCGGTCTGCGAGGTGACAATCTTGCGATGGCGGCCGGCGCCACGCTGAACTTTGCTTCGCATTAGGTCTTCTTTCGTCATTTTCACAATCTGCGCAGAACGAGTGTTACGTCCCCACCGAGTTAGTTACGAGATTGTGACCTTCTTGTTACCAACGAGATGTAACAGTAGCGTCTCGAAAAGATAACAGCAACCCAAATTAAAGAATTTTCAGGCTCGCCTCGGGGAAATTGTCCACGAGCAGGCAACATGGGGCACACGGAATGTTATTAGTGCGATAAAGATCCCACGCGAGCTCCGCGTGCGTCACGCAAAACTAGCGGCCTTTTCCTTCATAGTATTACAGCCAGAGTTAAGGGTGTGAAACCAGGGTAGATTTTATACTCCTTATATATTTGTATAGCCCAGGTACAGGGGTTGCCGCCGGTGATTTTGCGAGTGCCTCGTCGCGCCACCCCGATTTCACTTCCGGAAGGTGGCAAAGTGGACGCCGATGAACAAAAACACCAGCCCCCAATCTCGGTCAACGCCCCGCCCGCGTAGCCAGGCGCGGGGCTGTACGGTGCGCGCGGAGCGCACCCCACGCGCGCCTCATCCCAGTGGCTCACGCCAGTCCTCTGGATCGGCGCAGCGCGTCGCCCGTAAAGCCGGCTCCAAGGTCAAGGCGCGCCGTACCCCCGCGCCGCTGACCAAAGCCGGGCGCATTCGCCGCATGCTTATTACGGCGGCAGTGCCCAACGTGGTTATTGTCCTTATCATTATGGCCATCGCGCTTGGCAGTCTCATGCTCACCGGCTCTCCCATGGCGTGGTGGTACACCATCGTGGCGGAGGCCTGGATGGTCTTTAACCTCGCCCCGGTCTCTGCGGCTGATGTGCATATTTCCTTCCTGCCGGCCTTGCCAGCGCTTATTCTCGCCGCGGTGGTGGCGGTTCGTGTGCGCAGCGCGGTAAAACACAAGGTCAGCGTCAAGGACCTGCTTACTCTTTTGGCCTGCGTGCTTGGTGTGCCGGTGGTATTTACCATCATCGCGTGGCTGATGCTGTGGGATGCGGGCAAGGTCTATGACGTCTCCCCGCCTAATCTGGCGCAGGCGTTGCTGCGCGTTATTGTTCTGCATCTGGCCGCCATGGCGTCCGGTATGGGGTGGCGCTTGTGGCGGGCGTTGGCCAAGCGTTATGGGGTACCGCGCCCGCTTGTCGACGCCACCCAGATCGCCCTTCGCTATCTCGCCTACCTGGCCATTGGCGCAGCCGCAGTCTTTGCGGTGGTATTCCTTGTCAATGTCTCCCGCCAGGGCGAGATGATGAATGACTATCCTACGATCTCCGGCTTAGGCATTGCCGGACTCGTGCTGCTGAGCGTGCTCTACATTCCCAATGCCATCGTGAGCACCGCGGCGGTATTGGTGGGCTCGGAGTTCTCCGTAGGCGAAGGCTCGGTAAGCCTCTTTAGCGCCCACCTCGTGCCGCTGCCACCGCTGCCCATTACCGGCGGCATTCCTGCCTCCGCGCCCAGCTGGGCGGTGGCGCTATTGATCGTCCCCCTCGGCGCTGCAATCTACTCTTTGTACAAGAAACGTCCGAGCTTTCAAGACGTCCTCGTAGCTACGGTGGCCTCCGCAGTACTCATGCTGGTTGCCTGCTACCTTGTCAGCGGTGACCTTGGCTACTACGGCGCGACCGGCCCGCAGCTGTGGACTGCCGCAGGCCTTACCGCCCTGTGGATGGCTGTCGTTGGTTGTGCCGTTGCCGCAGGCTTCGCCTTCGTGGCCTGGCGCGCGGCCCGCACGGTACCTGGTGTGGACCCAGCCGCCGATGAGCCCGCTGCTGATGCCACCACTACCGAGGTGACCGATGCAGCGACCGCCGAAACTGACGACGCCCCCGCCGAACCGGAGCGCGAGCCCATCACCGATCCGGAAATCGTTGATGCCGAGGTAGTCGAGGACGAGCCCCAGGATTCCGCACCTGGCGAGGCCGCAGAGGAACCGGAAGAAGAGCAGAAAGATAAGGACACTCCAGCTGAAGAAACAGCAGAGCAGCAGGATGAGGCTGAGGAGGGCAATGAAAGGGGCGTCGCCAAGCCGCTGAGCCAACAGCTCAAGGACCAAATGGGGGAGAGTGAGCAGGACTCCACGGGCGAAGATTCCCCCGAGGAGGGGGAGAGGGGCTAGGCTATAGCGCGTGACTTCACCGATGCCTCCGCGCTATACCGCTGACCCTGAACGCCTCCGAGTGGTGGTGCTCATTTCTGGAACGGGTTCCCTGCTACAAGCCATCGTGGATGCCCAGGCCGGGAATTACCAGGTAGTGAAGGTGGTGGCGGATAAGGAATGCCACGGTATTGCGCGCGCACAGGGCCACGGGATTGAAACCGAGGTCGTGGCGCTGGGTGCGGATCGCGCCGAATGGAATCAACGTCTGGTTGACGCAGTAGATGCTGCGCAGCCAGACGTTGTTGTTTCTGCGGGCTTTATGAAGATCCTGGGCCAGGAATTCTTGGACCGCTTCGAAGGCCGCACCATCAATACCCACCCGGCGCTACTGCCTGCCTTCAAGGGAGCGCACGCGGTGCGCGACGCCCTAGATTATGGCGTGAAGATCACTGGCTCTACCGTCCACTTTGTGGACGCGGGCGTGGATACCGGCTCCATCATCGCGCAGCGCCCCGTTGTCATTGACGCGGACGATGACGAGTCCACCCTCCATGAACGCATTAAACAAGTAGAGCGCGATCTCATCGTGGAGGTGCTGCGTGCAGCTAACGTCCACGACGAGAAACTAACTATTCAACTCGCAGACTAAGACTTTTCGAAAGGCTTAATCCTCCTCATGAGCGAAGACCGCAAGCAGGTAAAGCGCGCCCTTATCAGCGTGTACGACAAGACCGGGCTGGAGGATCTAGCCCGCGCCCTCGATAAGGCAGGCGTGGAAATCGTCTCCACCGGCTCCACCGCGAAGAAGATCGCGGACCTAGGCATCGAGGTCACTCCGGTAGAAAAGCTCACCGGCTTCCCGGAGTGCTTGGAAGGCCGCGTCAAGACGCTGCACCCGCGCGTGCACGCCGGAATCCTGGCCGATACCCGCAAGGACGACCACCTCAACCAGCTCTCCGAGCTCGAGGTAGAGCCTTTCCAGCTCGTCGTGGTCAACCTGTATCCCTTCCGCGAGACTGTGGCCTCGGGCGCGGACTTTGATGGCTGCGTGGAACAGATTGATATCGGCGGCCCATCCATGGTGCGTGCGGCCGCCAAGAACCACCCGTCCGTTGCCGTTGTGGTAGACCCTTCCCGCTACGGTGAGGCAGTGGAGGCCGTGAACAACGGTGGCTTTACCCTGGAGCAGCGCCGCGGCTTGGCGCGCGACGCCTTCCTGCACACCGCGGAGTATGATGCGGCCGTCTCCGCGTGGTTCGTGGATCAGCTCAGCGAGGAGGGCCAAACCACCTCGCTGCGCTACGGCGAGAACTCTCACCAGGCGGCGACCGTCACCCGCATCGGTTCCAAGGGCCTTGCCAATGCCACCCAGTTCAATGGCAAGGAGATGAGCTACAACAATTACCAGGATGCGGATGCCGCGTGGCGCGCCGCCTGGGACCACGAGCGTCCCTGTGTTGCGATTATCAAGCACACTAACCCATGCGGCATTGCCGTGTCCGAGGAGTCCATCGCCGCCGCCCACCGTGCGGCGCACGCGTGCGACCCAATGTCCGCCTTCGGTGGCGTGATTGCCGTCAACCGTGAGGTCACCGTAGAGATGGCCGAGCAGGTCAAGGAGATTTTCACTGAGGTCATCGTTGCGCCTTCCTATGAGGACGGCGCCATCGAGGTGCTCAAGTCCAAGAAGAACCTGCGCGTGCTGCAGGCAGAGCACGAAGACCAGTACGAGGAGCGCAAGTACATCTCCGGCGGCGTGCTCACCCAAGAGCCAGACACCTACCAGGCCGAGGGCGATAACCCGGCCAACTGGACCCTGGCTGCGGGCGAGGCCCTCAACGAGTCCGACTTGGCTGAGCTCGAATTCGCATGGCGCGCCGTGCGCGCGGTGAAGTCCAATGCCATCTTGCTGGCCAAGGACAATGCCACCGTGGGTGTAGGCATGGGCCAGGTCAACCGCGTTGACTCCGCCAAGCTGGCCGTCGAGCGCGCTAACACCTTGGCCGATGGTGCCAACCGTACCGAAGGCTCCTTCGCCGCTTCCGACGCCTTCTTCCCGTTCGCCGATGGTTTGCAGGTGCTTCTCGACGCCGGCGTTAAGGCCGTTGTTCAGCCCGGCGGCTCCATCCGCGACGAAGAAGTCATCGCGGCAGCGAAGGAAGCCGGCGTTACTTTGTACCTGACCGGTACCCGCCACTTCGCGCACTAGCCTAAGCTAAATGCCATGACATTCCCTATCCGCCGGGCCTGGGGCCCGGCAGCTGCCCTTATCGCCTGCGCGCTCACCCTCAGCGCCTGCGGCGATGAGGATGCGGCGGATAATTCCCCTACTTTCGTCAACACTGAAGCACGTGGCACGGCAGATCCCCTCTACGGAAAAGAGACCACGTCCGCACCACCGGCTGCCTCGTCTGCGCCTTCCTCCTCCTCGGAGCCACCGGACGCGGCCCCTTCCGGTGACGTCCAAGCCGTGCTTGACCGCATCGTGGCCGAACACGGCGATGTGGGCATCGCGGTCTCCGATGGCACCACCACCATTGAAGCGGGGCGCACCGCTCCCGAAGCCGCGTGGTCAACCTCCAAGGTGCCGGTGCTCATCGCGGCGAATCGCACGGGTGCTGCCGATAACCAGTTGGTGTCTTCCGCGATTACCTACTCCGATAACGAGGCCGCCAAAGCCGCGTGGGCGGGGCTAGGGGAGGGCACCGCCGCCGCGCAGGCCGCACAAAGCGTCATCGCGGAGGCGGGAGATACCGCCACCCAAGTCCAATCCCAGGTCACCCGCCCGGAATTTACGGCCTTTGGCCAAACCATGTGGAGCGTGGGCAACCAAGCAAAGTTCATGGCCGGGTTGCGCTGCGTTGAAGGAGCCCAGCCGATTATCGACGCCATGGGTGTCGCCGATCCCGCCCAAGGCTACGGCCTGCGCACCCTGCCGGGCGCCTTGATGAAAGGCGGCTGGGGACCGAGCCCGGCCGGTTCCTACGATGTGCGGCAGATGGGCATCGTGCAACTGGGCGGGCACGACGTCGCCGTGGCACTGATTGCCTCATCCCCTGATGGCCAGTACGTCTCCACCCAAACAGTGCTTACCTCCATGGCCGAAGCCCTAGCGCAGGCCGATACCCAGTGGTCCAGCCCTGCCTGCTAAGCCTGCCAGTAGAAAGGAAAACTCATGACTTCTCGCTTAAACCTCCGCTCGCTCATTGCCGCAGGTTTCGTCCCGCTCGTGGCCGCCAGCCTCGCGCTGAGCGGTTGCAGTGACTCCACGGACGACGCTGCCCCGAGCTTCAAAGGGAAGGGCAGCGGAATGACCACGGTCAATAACTCCGACAGAGAAGAGGAAAACGCCGAGGAATCCACAGCCGCGCAAGAGACTGTAACCAAGCAAGAGGAAGCCCCTGAGGAACCGCCGGTAGTTACGGTCACGCAGACGGAAAAGCAGGAGGCCCCGTCTTCCACCGGTGGGGGTCAGAAGACGGGTGTGGGAAACTACATTTCTGATTTCAACGAGTACGGATGGCTCGACGGAGGCTACGCCAACTGTCAGCGCTTTGAGCGTGCCTTGTTCGCTGGGGCTGGTCCCGACGGCAGGGTCATCATTTGCGAGACCGGAGGTGGCGACAAGATCTATCGATCGTCGATGTTTGATGGCCAGTTCCAGACGAGCGACGTTACCCAAGACGGCAATAACTACTACGTCAATGCGGATCCGTCGATCATAGTGGTGACCCCGAGCGCAGTGAGCGTGCGCGAGGGCGGCGGATTGGCCGCCACGGGCGAATTCACGGAGTCGTGGCAGCGCTAACGCGGAAAACGAGGGCCTAGCGCGACTTCTTCTTGCGGTCGGCCGCTGCGGCGGCGGCCGCAGAGATGGAGTCGTTGCGATTCTTCAGTAGCTCGAGGGTAGTTTCCTCGGCATTGTCGGGGACGGAGGCGCCGAGGACGGCCAAGGCGGCGTCGGCAAGCATGGCGGCAGTCTCCGGAACCGACTGGGAAGCGTCGAACGGAGGGGTGCCGTTATTGGGGCGCATTTCAATAACGGACAGCGCGATGTGGAAGGGCAGCTCCACGCGGGGGTCATCCTCGCCCACAATGGCGGCGGCGGTGGAGCGGAAATGATTCTGCAGGCGGTCGCGGGACTCGTGATACTCGGAGAACTCCGAAGAATTAGCCACCGGCAGCTGATACAGGCGGCCTACGTTCCAGCCACTGGTGAGCAGCAGACGCGATTCTGCGGCGACCAAAGACCACAGGCGCTGTGCTGGGGCCGCGTCGGTACCTGCCAACTCATCGGCCAACTCCAAGGAGGGCTCGATGGTGGAATTGAGCAGCGTCAGGAAAATCTCCGTCTTGGACGGGAAGTGGTAGTACAGCGACGCCTGACGGATGCCCACCGCGTCTGCGATCTGGTGCGTGGACGTGGTAGCAAAACCCTGAGTAGTGAAAAGCTCGGAGGAGGCGTCCAGGATCTCCTCTCGGGCGCTATTGCCCCTGCGCCGCGGGCTATGTTTACGCGGCCTACCGACATTGCCTGCCATGCGGTGGGACGCCTCCTTTCGCAAAAGAGAAATCACTTCTAATAATCAACTGTACAATCTTATGCCCGACTAGGTACTGCTTCCGAATCCGCACCGTAGAGACTATTTATATTCTTCCGTCCGACGGGCAATAGACTCAAACGCCGCCGAGACAATGCGGCACGCGGAGCCATAAGCAGTGCGGTCTAACGGCGGGAGATCGCGCAATGTTGCCGAGTGATCACTAACGCCCTCGTACCAACGGCGCAACTCTAACGCATAGCCAGTGCGCCACGCTAGGTCCAAAGCCTCTGCATCAGCAGCGCTAAGCAGATCGCGTTCCACGCCGATCGCTAAGCGATCCACCGTGGGGCGCGGCCCCGGCGCTGCCCAGCGTGCGATTGCCGCGATGGGGGAGAGCAGTGTGACTTTAATATCCACCGCTGTATCGCGGTCCGGCAGGCCATCGACCATCTTTAGGGCAGGAGGGCGCTGGCCCAAGGCTTCTGCCAGTAGCGCTTGTTCCCCGCCGTTTCCAAGGGGCAGGCCGGCGTCGACTCGCGCGGCGATGGAATCGGCGGCTACGTGAGCCTGGAGACCGACATCAGCGAAGACCTCTTGCAGATCGGCATCTTCACCCATCCACACCACGGGCATGGAGGGCAACTGGTCGCCACGGGCGGCAGCGCCGCTAAGGCGGACCGGGGAGTTGACCCCCGGGGAGCGAACAATATCCGTAATCAGCCGGGAATACCAGTGGGCCAATTCAATCTCATTGTCCTGGTGGGCGACCGCGTTGCGCAAGATATCTTGGGCCTCTGCGAGCAGTCCGCGGGCCGTAGCGCGAGATTGGCAGTGCGGGGCGAGCTCGGAGAGATCGAGTAGGGATTGGTGCAGGGCCATTGCTCACTGCCTTTCACTAGTGCGGGGCCAGTGTACCCCGCCGGCTGCGGGGTACACGAATGTTTTCAATCTAACACCTCAGCCTGGTAAGCCGTGCATGTGGGCCACGAGGAGGGATAGGGGGGGGCTAAAACGACTTTCGCCGCCTGCCCTCGAGGAGGGAGGCGGCGAAAGCTTATGGTTCTTTTACCGTGTCACACTTGCCAGCGGCAAAAGTGCGCTGTTGATACCCAGCTACTGTTTAGCGGGTGGTGAACGGCAGGAGAGCCATTTCGCGTGCGTTCTTGACTGCGGTAGCAACCTGACGCTGCTGCTGCGGGGTCAGACCGGTGACGCGACGGGAACGGATCTTGTGACGATCCGAGATGAACAGACGCAGAGTCTTGGTGTCCTTGTAGTCCACCTTCTCGATGCCCTCAGCCTTCAAAGGGTTCTTCTTTGGGCGACGGCTCTGCTCCATACGGAACTTCTTTTGGTTATTGCGCTTATTAGCCATTGTGCAATTACCCCTTTACCAGCTGGACTTACGAACGCCCGGCAGCTCACCACGGTGAGCCATGCCGCGCATACGGACACGGGACAGGCCGAACTTGCGGAGGTAACCGCGTGGGCGGCCATCGGCAGCGTCACGGTTACGTACGCGGGCTGGGGAAGCGTCACGAGGCTGGCGGTTCAGCTCGAACTGAGCCTCCAGGCGCTCCTCATCCGGGGTGTTCGGGTTCTTGATGATCTTCTTGAGCTCAGCGCGACGCTCCGCGTAGCGGGCGACGATTTCCTTGCGCTGCTCGTTCTTAGCGATCTTGGACTTCTTAGCCATTGATTATCGCTCCTCGCGGAATTCGACGTGCTTGCGGGCAATCGGATCGAACTTCTTCAAGGTGATGCGATCCGGGTTGTTGCGCTTGTTCTTACGGGTCACGTAGGTGTAACCGGTGCCCGCAGTGGACTTAAGCTTGATGATTGGGCGGATATCGTTACGTGCCATACTTAAATCTTCTCCCCACGTGCGCGAATCTTAGCCACAACGGACTCGATGCCATCGCGGTCGATGATCTTCATGCCCTTCGTGGAAACATTCAGGGTGATGGTACGGCCCTCAGAGGGCAGGTAGTAGCGACGACGCTGCACGTTGGGGTTCCAACGGCGCGAAGTGCGGCGGTGCGAGTGCGAGACCTGCTTGCCGAATTCCGGCTTGCGGCCCGTTACCTGGCAAATAGCCGACATGGGTCTTCTTTCTCCTAGCCGCCCACATCATGGCTATAGACAATGAAGCGCCGACTGCCGTGTGAGGGTGGCAGTGCTCAAAAGTGAGGTGTGAGCGGGTGCGGCGCCATCGTCAAACACCAGTAGACGGGGCGTAAAACGTATATTTTGACAACAGCAAGGGAAAATCTTACAGCCTCGGACGCGAATTACCTAATCGCTATCTTGCTGTGGCAGGTGGGCCGTTTGCCGTGCTGGGGTGGTGTTTGCCTGTGGGGCACCGTTAAGCGTGGCGCAAGAAACGGGAGTGAAATGAGTGGTTGCCGCTGGTTGGGGATTTCGTATATGGGTTAGTTGACTGTAGGATAATTCAGGTTGTTGACCCGTGCCGCGCGGCGCGCGGTTAACAGAGTGAAATTTGTACGTCCCAACTCGGGCACGATCCACGCTAAGGGTGTGGAACCGACCCGTAGTCCAACCCTGAGGGAATATATATGAAGAAAGATATTCACCCGGATTACCACCCGGTAGTCTTCCGGGATGCTGGTACCGGTCACTCCTTTTTGACCAAGTCCACCGCTTCCTCCGACCGCACCGTTGAGTGGGAAGACGGCAACGAGTACCCACTGATCGTCGTTGACGTTACCGCTGAGTCCCACCCGTTCTGGACTGGTGCACAGCGCGTTATGGATACCGCCGGCCGCGTCGAGCGCTTCAACCAGCGCTTCGGTGGCATGGCACGCCGCAAGAAGAAGAACGCGTAAGGAGGAGAGTAGAAAATGGCAACTCCTAAGTTTAAGAAGTCCCGTGCGAACACCCACGCACGCCGTTCCCAGTGGAAGGCTGACAATGTAGCCCTCCAGGAAGTCACCATCGACGGCCAGACCGTCCGTATCCCGCGCCGCCTGGTTAAGGCTGCCAAGCTGGGCTTGGTTGACGTAGAGCAGTTCTAAGCTCGCTCTTTAATCTCCCCGTCCGCTCTCGATTAGAGGGCTGGGCGGGGATTTTTAGCTTTAGAAGCGTTCTATAAGCATGTTTTAGCCGTATTTGGGGGACTGTGGGGGTAAATATTTCCCTTAACTTCATGAAGTTGACTGCCATAAGTAATAATTAGGACTATGAAAATCCTTGTGGTGGATGATGAACAAGCCGTCCGCGAATCGCTACGCCGTTCCTTACGCTTTAACGGCTACGAAGTGCTGACCGCTAACGACGGCTTGGAGGCCGTGGAGACGGTACGCGCTGAGAATCCCGAATTGCTTATTCTGGACGTCATGATGCCCAACATGGATGGCCTTGAGGTGTGCCGCAGCCTGCGCAGTGAGGGTTGGGACCGTCCGATCCTCGTTCTAACTGCGCGCGATGGTGTTTCGGACCGAGTGGCCGGCCTCGATGCCGGCGCTGATGACTACCTGCCAAAGCCGTTCGCTTTGGAGGAGCTCTTGGCCCGTGTGCGCTCCTTGGTGCGCCGCGCCTCCGCAGATTCCATCGCAGCTGAAGCCCCAGTGGAAAGCAAGCTGAGCTTCGAGGACCTTGAACTCGACGCTGATACTCGCGAAGTCAGCCGCGGTGGCCGCGCAATTTCCTTGACCCGTACCGAGTTTGCGTTGCTGCAGCTGCTGATGGAAAATCCCCGCAAGGTTCTCTCTCGCAGCAAGATCTTGGAAGAAGTATGGGGCTATGATTTCCCTACCTCCGGCAATGCTCTCGAGGTCTATATCGGCTACCTGCGTAAGAAGACCGAGGGCGAGGGCGATGCTCGCCTCATCCACACCGTCCGTGGCGTGGGCTATGTCTTGAGGGAGTCTAATCCGTGATTTTAAGGAAGCCCGCTTCCCCTGCGGTGGCTTCCGGGAAAGTACAGTCCACCCCTCTTACCGAGTTCTCTGAGCGTCAGGGGAGTTGGGCTTCACGGGCGCCACTGCGGTGGCGCCTTGCTACTGTTACTGGCCTTGTGGTGGCCGTAGCCGTTGCCTTGATGACGTTGGCAACGTATTGGGTTGTTTCTATGTCCCTTACTGCCTCCGTCGATGACCGCTTGGAGGCCAAGGCCGATGTCTTGTTGCGGCAAAGCCAAGACCCGCGGTTCATGGATAACGTGGATCAGGAAATCGAGGACTTTAAGTCCTATAACCCCGGCACCCGCGTAGCCCTATCGCCGCCCTCCATGAGCTTTTCCTACGGCGACACCATTCCTGTGGGCGGGGACTTCCACCGGACGGAGGATTACACGGAAACTTCCGTGCGTACCGTCGGTGGCGAGCGGGTGTTGGCCAAGCGCCATGATCTCGGTTCTACCGTGGTCGTCGCTCAGTCTCTCGCTCCTACGCAAGGGCTCATAGCCATCTTGGGCACGGTGCTTCTGATTATCGTTGGCCTTGGCATCTTGCTCGCCATTTTTGCAGGCCTCATCGTGTCCAAAACCGGTATGCAACCCATCGCCCGGTTGAAGCGAGCGGTGGATTACGTGACGCAGACCAACGACCTGCGTCCTATTGAGGTCTCTAATAACGACGAGATGGCGCAGTTGACCACCTCCTTTAACCAGATGCTGGAGGCACTGCAGGAATCCCGTTCGCAGCAGTCTCAATTCGTAGCCGATGCCGGACACGAGCTGAAGACCCCGCTGACCTCTATGCGTACCAATATTGAGCTTTTGATGATGCTCAACCGCGCCGGTGGTGGCTTTGGTATGAGCGATGAGGACCGCAAGGACCTCGAAGATGACGTCATGTCCCAGATGAATGAGCTCTCCACCTTGATTGGAGACCTCGTTGATTTGGCGCGTGAGGACGGCAATGAGCGCGAACCGGAGCCGGTGGACCTTTGTGAAGTCATGATGGCTTCGCTGGAGCGTGCGCGCCGCCGCCGTCCCGATGTGGAGTTCTTGGTGCGCTTTATCCCGTGGGAGCTGGACGGCGACCCCTTCGCATTGGGCCGTGCCACGCTTAATCTTATGGATAATGCGGCTAAGTGGTCGCCGGCTACTGGCACGGTGCGCGTGTCTATGGAGCAGCTATCCACCCACGAGGTGCGCCTGCGCTTTGATGACTCCGGGCCTGGCATTGCACCGGAGGAGAGGGAGAAGGTCTTTGAGCGCTTCTACCGTTCGGCAGAAGCGCGCTCCATGCCGGGCTCAGGCTTGGGCCTGGCCATTGTGAAATCGGTGATTGAACGTCACGATGGCACCATCAAGATCCGCGAGTCTAATGATGGTGGTACCCGCATGGAAGTCATCTTGCCGGGCAAGCCTGTGTCGGGTGAGGTTTTCGTGGACGGTTTGGCAGATCCGCATGAGGGGCTGTCGGGTGGTAAGGAAGACCCGAGCGACCGCGGTGAAATCTTTGCGCAGCGCTGGTTCAATCAGGGCTAGCGTATAAGCGTTTATACTGGTGAGGTAATACAGCAACCTTTCAGGAATTCCTAGTAGGTTGGCAGATCAGTATCAGTCTTGACCAAGCGAAGTGAGGCATAGTTTTCTCATGAACATGAGGAATGACGATTACCGCGGCTTTGATGGAAACTCCCCGGAGGGAGCGTCCCAGGAAGGTCCGGGTAGGGCCGAGCCGGTTCAGGGTGGTCCGAACTTTGGAGAAACCAACCAGCAAGATGCCGTGGCTGGCAACGCTGGCCCCTACAGTGACGGATTTGGTCTTCACAGCGGCGCTGGCGCGCAGGCACAAGAGACCGGCTCCTATTCGCAAGGCTGGAACCAACCGCGCGGCGGTGCTGAAGGCACTGACCCGCGAACGCTAGGTTCGCTGGGGCCCTATCCGGATGCCCCACAAACACAAAGCTTTAGCGGTCAGTGGCAGGAAGGCCCGATGGTCACTCCGCTGCCTCCGCAGCCGGAGCAAAAGAAGAAAATTGGCTTGGGCGCCGCCACCGCTCTGGCGGCCGTTGCCGCCATCGCCGCAGGCTCGATTGCCGGTGCTGTGGTCGGCATGAGTTCCGGGGGAGGCAATAACGATACCTCTGTAGTCAATGAAGCCCTCAAGGCTGAGCCGGCCAACAATAGCACCGGTAAGGAACCGGAGCAGGGTTCCGTTGAAGAAGTTGCCTCTAAGGTTTTGCCGGCGGTGGTTTCTATCCAGACGATGACTCGAACTGGTGGGGCTGAAGGCTCCGGTTCTGTCATCTCCCCAGATGGTTATGTACTGACCAACCACCACGTGGTTGCCGGTGCTGAGCACGGTGGCATGATGCAGGTGACCATGAATGACGGCAGTAAGCATGATGCTGAGGTGGTGGCCTCGGATGCGAATACGGACGTTGCCATCGTGAAAATCAAGGACGTCAAGGACCTGCCCTTCTTGCAATTCGGTGACTCCGATTCCGTTGCTGTGGGCCAAGAGGTAGTGGCCGTGGGCTCTCCTTTGGGGCTAAACGCGACCGTGACCTCCGGTATCGTATCGGCAAAGAACCGTCCCGTTCGCGCTTCCCAGGAAGGCGGCGAGTCTTCATTGATTGACGCCATTCAGACCGATGCCGCAGTAAACCCTGGCAACTCGGGCGGCCCGCTGGTGGATCGAGACGGCAATATCGTGGGCATGAACTCCATGATTGCTTCGCTGTCTAATAGTTCCTCCGGCGAGGGCGGCTCCATTGGCTTGGGCTTTGCCATTCCATCCAACTTTGCCAAGCGCATGGCAGATGAGCTCATTAACGACGGCAAAGTTTCTCACCCGACCCTTGGCGTGAAGGTGCTAGCGCGCGACGACGGCAATGGTGCCCGCATCGCCGAGGTAGAGCCGGGTGGCCCAGCAGATGAGGCGGGCTTGAAGGATGGCGATATTGTCACCCGCGTCAACGATCGCCTGATCGAAAACGCTGATGCGCTCATCGCGGCGGCGCGATCGCAAGACTTTGGCGCGACGGTGACCTTGGAGGTTACCCGCGAAGACTCGGAAGAAAGCCGTCAGGTAGAGGTAACCCTCTCAGGCGAGTAAATTACTGTGCAAGACCTCATTAGGTGCTGAATGCGCCATACCTCACCCCGCCACAAGGCCGTATTGCCTTAACTTAAGGAGAAAAATGCCAGATTCGCAGCACGATGTGACCGACTCCGCGCAGCCCGATGGCGCGACTAAGCGCGATTCCTTGATGGATGTTGCCGAACCCGATGATGCATTCTTGCTGGCAAGCGAGCAGGAGGATAGCCTTGCTGCCCCGCGCCGCGGGCTCATCGTTATTGTCACCGATCATCCTGGTGAGCAATCCGATAGCACTTCGCAGCTGGTAAGTGAGTTGCTTGCGGAGGCCAATTTCCGTGTTGATGGCGCCATCGTGGTGCGCTCCAAGAAATCCAAGATCCGTCAGGCCATTGAGACCGCCGTGGTCGGTGGCGTGGACGTGGTCCTCACCGTGGGCGGCACCGGTGTCGGTCCACGCGATAAGACTCCGGAGGCTACCCGTTCCGTCATCGACAAGATGGTTCCGGGTGTGGCGCAGGCGCTGCGTTCTTCTGGCCAAGCCTGTGGCGCGGTGGATGCCTGTACGTCCCGCGGTCTATCGGGGGTTTCGGGCTCTACTGTAGTGGTCAACCTTGCCTCGTCGCGCGCTGCCATCCGCGACGGCATGGCTACCTTGGCGCCTCTGGTTCACCACCTCATTGACCAGCTGCAGCAGTCTAGTGTCCAGTAACTGCAGGGTATTTTCTATGACGTCGCGGAGAAAACGCCGGCGGGTATTCCGCCAATCGGATGCTGCCGGCTATGACCGTAGTGCTGATAAGCCCGGCGCACCCGCTTCCCACGGTGTTGATGAAGAGAGAATCGTTACTGTCGATGACGCGGATTCGGTGGCGGCAGAGGGGGAGTCCGGTCAGCGTGATGAGCAATTCTACCGAGAAAACCAGCCCCCACA
This sequence comes from Corynebacterium sp. MSK195, assembly GCF_030228885.1. NCBI lineage: Bacteria > Bacillati > Actinomycetota > Actinomycetes > Mycobacteriales > Corynebacteriaceae > Corynebacterium > Corynebacterium sp. MSK195. The sequence continues at coordinate 48,193 of NZ_JASPGT010000007.1, forward strand.
CTACGGCGGCTAGTGCCTAAAACAGGATGCAGGTCTGCAGTCACACAGGTACCTAAAAGCCCGCGGTTTCGCTTCCGAAGAAGTGAAACCGCGGGCTCTGCGCTGTATATGCAGCGAAGGGAACTAGGCCTGGTGACGGCCGCCGCCGGTGGAACCGTTATCGGCGTCGGTAGCACCGTGGGCGGAACCGTCAATGCCGGTACCCGGGATGTCCTTATCGGAGACGTTTTGGGCCTCGAGCAGGTCGCGGATTTCCGCGAGCAGTTCCTCGGTAGTTGGGGCAGGGGCCTCAGGGTCTACACCGTGGCGGCGCTTCGCAGCTTCGGTGAGCTTGTTGAGCGGCATGACGATGAGGAAGTAGACCACGGCGGCGATGATGAGGAAGTTAATCGCTGCAGTGATTACTGCGCCGAAGTCCACGAAGGTGTTCTTGTTGTCGGTGATTTGGAAGCCCAATCCGTCCACCTCAGCAGAGCCAAGGGAATTGATGATCGGCTGGATGATCGAGTCAGTAACGGCGGTGACGATTGCGGTGAAGGCGGAGCCGATGATGACCGCGGTGGCAAGTTCGATGACGTTGCCACGCATAATGAAGTCTTTGAAACCCTTGAGCATGGTGATATGCACAAACCTTTCTGGGAATAACTAAGGGTAGTTAGAAACCATGGACATGGCGAAACTTTAGTGCAGCTGTTAACCAACCACAACTGTTGTGGCTGAAGTGGTCTAGCGTTGTTGCGGGTGAGCGCGGTCACCAACAATGACCACCGTGAGTGGTTGGCTTAGCGACGCCGCGGCTACATCATTGGCGTGGTCATGGGGCAGCGCGAGCAAAACGGTAGAGGAAGAGGCCTCCCCCTCGGAGCTAGAGGTCGACACCACGCGCCCACCGGTGGCGATTACGCGTGCGGTGGGCGTTGCAGGGGCCGACCCCTCTTCGGCCGGGGCGGATGCGGCGTCGACGGCGGTTACCACGTCCACGGTATCGCCATGGTGTAGGTGGGGGATGATATCTGGCTCGGCGAGCTTCACCGGGATCATCCGCGCAGACGCGGCGTCGGAGCCGCTAACCAAGCTGGAGACGAGGTCTTCTCCCAAAAGGCGAGCATCGGTAATCACTTCGCCCTTGCCGGCTGCCGCGGTAATGACCCGGCCGCTCAGCTCTTCTGGCTCAACAGCTACCGCCGAATCGGGGATGGAGGAGGCAGGAAGGCGGGCTAGGTCGACGTCGGCAAGCGCTAGCGCCGCCCCTGCCGGCAGATCGCGGCTAAAGACGGGCACGCGCGGTAACTCCTTGGCCGCCGAAAGAGCCGAAGCCAGCGCGGCAATAAGAAGGGCCACCGCAATGGCGCGGCGCACTACAACGCCGCGGCGGTGGCCAGGGGTACGAAGGGCGGAAACGAGGCGGGGCATACGCGAAGTGGACATACTCTTTTAGACTGCCCGAAACCACGCATGGTTCCCGCGCCCTAAAAACTAGAAGCGGGTAATGCCCTCGGCGGTGACGGCGGCATCAACCTTGCGGTCATGGTCCTCGGTAGGCAGCTCGTCTAGGAATTCGGAGGGGTAGACCATGGCGAAAACCGGCGGCTTGCCGTGGGGAAGTGGCTCCAGCGCGCGGTCATAGTAGCCGCCGCCCTTGCCCATGCGGTTGCCCTTGGCGTCTACTGCCATGGCGGGGGCAAGCACCAGATCGCACTCGGCCAGCACGCTGCTATCAAAACTTGGGCCCTGGGGCTCATTCAAACCCAATGGGCTGGTGTGCATTGTTTCCTTGCCGCGGTATTCGGCAAAAGTCAACGTGCCATTTTCGCCGGAGATTGGCAGGAAGACGCGGGAGACATGCTCCTTGAGCCACGGCACAAAGTCCGCACCACCGGGCTCAGAGCCCAAGGGCCAGTAGGCGGCCACGGTCATGGACTCGGTGAGTTCGGATTCGAGATGCTTGCGCACGGCGGCGGTAAAAGCATCGTGGTCCTCGGAGGAAAGTTGGCGGCGGGCCTGGACCAAGCGGGCGCGCAGCTCGTTTTTGGCGGTGATGGAAGAGGTCATAAATAAATCATAACCCCACGGCGTAGCGGTGCACGGGAAAATAATGTGGCGTTGTACGCTATTGTGCATGGCTATAGAACGCGAAGATTCCGCCCGCGGAATCACCACGGTTGTAGTTCCAGCGGCAGGTATGGGCACCCGATTTTTGCCCGCCACCAAGACGGTTCCCAAGGAACTGCTGCCCGTTGTTGATACTCCCGGCATCGAACTCATTGCAGAGGAGGCAGCGTCTGTCGGCGCGCGCCGCCTTGCGGTGATTACCGCGCCCGATAAGCAAGAAGTCATGCGCCACTTCGAGGCTTTCCCCGAGCTGGTAGAGACCCTCGAATCTCGCGGCAAGGACGAACAGGTGGCCAAGGTCAAGCGCGCCAACCAGATCATTCACCCCGTTGCGGTGGAGCAGGAAAAGCCGCTGGGATTGGGCCACGCGGTGGGCCTTGCCGAAGAGGTGCTTGAGGAAGACGAGGATTCCTTCGCCGTCATGCTCCCTGATGACATTGTCTTGCCCGCCACCGTCATGGCGGATATGGCGCGTGTGCGCGCGGCATTGGGCGGCAGCGTGCTGTGCGCCTTCGAGGTCCCGCGCGAGCAGACCTACAACTACGGCGTCTTCGACGTGGAGGATACCGATGCCCCTGGCGTGAAGAAGGTCGTGGGCATGGTGGAAAAGCCGGCAGTAGAGGATGCTCCTTCTAACCTCGTGGCCACCGGCCGCTACCTTTTGGACCGCAAGATCTTTGATGCCCTGCGCCGCATTAAGCCGGGCAAGGGCGGCGAGCTGCAGCTTACTGACGCCATCGAGCTCCTCATTGAGGAAGGCGAGCCCGTCCACGTGGTAGTCCACCAAGGAAAGCGCCATGATTTGGGCAATCCCGGCGGCTATATCCCCGCCAACGTGGACTTTGGCCTGCGCGATGAAAAGTATGGTCCCACGCTGTATAAAGCGATTAAGCAAATCATGGCCGAGTATGAGGACGAGCACGGCCTAGCCTAGGGATTTTCCCGGTGGCCAAGGACGTGGAAGCGAAGAAAGGGCGGGCATAGACCTTATGCGTTCAGTTGATGACCAGTTGGCGCTGGTAACGGATGCGGCGACGACGCCGGAGCCGGTGCGCATCGGTATTTCCAACGCGCTGGGTTTGATGTGCGCCGAGCAGGTACAGGCTAACCAGCCCCTGCCAGGCTTCCCGCAGGCGGCGATCGATGGTTACGCGGTGCGCGCCGTGGATATTGGAGGCGAGCGGGGCCTGCGGGTGCGCCGCCACAAGGACCAGGAAGAACAGTCCGCAGAGGGTGAAGAGGATGCGGATTCCCCGCAGCCGGAGGTAGAGCGTTCCTTGCCCGTGGTGGGCGAGGTTCCGGCCGGCTCCAAGCAGCCGCTGCGCCTGCAACCTAAGCAAGCGGTGCGCGTATATACGGGTGCGCCTTTGCCCACGCTTGCCGACGCCGTCCTTCCCCTCGAGTGGACTGACCGCGGCCGCAAGCGCGTTACCGCCCACCGCCCGGTGCGTTCTGGTGACTTTGTGCGCCGAGTGGGCGACGATATTCAGCCTGGCGATGTCGCCGTATCTTCCGGCACCGTCTTGGGGCCTGCCCAGATTGGCCTTCTAGCCGCGGTGGGCCGCTCAAAGGTGCTGGTGTATCCGCGGCCGCGTATTACCATCATTTCCTTTGGCCGCGAGTTGGTTGACTTGGATCAAGAACCGGCACTGGGCCAGGTTTTTGACGTGAACTCTTATTCCTTAGCTGCCGCGGCCCGTGAAGCCGGGGCGGAGGTGCACCGTGTAGGCATTGCCGAGGGCGAGCCGCGCCGCATCCGCGAAGCCTTGGAAAAGCACATTGCCCGCAGCGAGGTGCTGGTAATCTCCGGCGCAGTGGGCGGCGCTGGTGCCGAGGCTATCCGCGAGATCCTCGACGACCTTGGTGATGTCGATACCTCCCGCGTGGCCATGCATCCCGGCTCCGTTCAGGGCTTTGGACTGGTGGGCGAGGAGCGCATTCCTACCTTCTTGCTGCCGTCCAATCCGGTGTCCGCGCTTGTGGTCTTTGAGGTGTATATCCGCCCGCTCATCCGCTTGGCGCTGGGCAAGCGCAATGCGCACCGTCGCGTGGTGCGTGCCCGCGCGTTAAACCACATCGATTCTCGTCCTGGCCGGCGCGGCTTCATCCGTGCTCGTCTGATGCGCGATGCCGAAACCGCGGACTACTTGGTGGAAGGCCTCGGCGGTGCCGCAGGGGCCCCGGCACACCTCTTGGCCGGCCTTTCAGAGGCCAACGCCATGATTCGCGTGCCGGAAGAGGTCACGGAAATCCGCCCAGGCGATGTGGTTGATGTGTTGTTTTTGACCCAGCGCAGCTAATGCTCGATCCTTTCGGCAACGCGGCGGATAGGTTCCGCCATCCTGCTACCGGCCCCACCGATGACATGCATCCGGGGTGGCCGGAATCTACTCCTTTTGTCCAGCTTCCCTCCTCGTCTGTCTTTCCCTCGGGGGCGCGGATGCGCTTGCGCCCCCTGCTGCGTTCCGACGGCCATGAGTGGCGGCGTCAGCGCATCGACGATGAAAGTTTCCTCCGCCCGGTTGAGCCGACCCAAGCCGCACCGTGGGCGGAGGCGCATAGCCAGCAGGCGTGGTGGAATCACCTGATGTACCTGCGCACCGCCGCGCGTGAGGCGCTGGTGGTCCCGCTCGTCATTGAGGTGGAGGGGAAATTCGCAGGGCAGGTGACCCTGGGAAATATTCAGCATGGAAGCATTCGCGATTGCTGGATTGGCTACTGGGTCTATTCCGCGGTTCACGGCGCCGGGGTGGCTACGGCCGCCACCGCTTTGGGCGTGGACCACGCCTTTGGGCGAGTGGGTTTGCACCGCGTGACCGCCACCTATCTGGAGCACAACCCGGCCTCAGGTCGCGTCTTGGCCGCCAACGGGTTCCGGCATGAAGGGTATTTACGGCGCAATCTGCATATCGACGGCGCGTGGCAGGACCACCACTACGTGGCGTTGGTGAAAGAAGACTTTGCCTCTACGGCGGTGGAGCGCCTGCGCCAAGCTGGACGGTTGGCGTGAAATAGCTTCCCAAGCGCTGGGATTTCCACCTCAATTTTCACATAAGTCACAACATTGTAATTTGTGCGAATTTGGGGTGCTACGGTGCGGTTTCACCGTTTAAGGTGGAGTAATCATCTGTATTCAAGGGGAAGGTCCTATTCGTGTCGACAGCTGTGCCGATTATCGCGATCATCGTGGTGTGGCTCTTCGTGCTCGCACCGTGGCTATTGGGTAGGAATAACCGCCCAATGAGCCATACCGGTGAGGCCTTTGAAGATACCCGGGTCCTCTTCGAAGGAGATTCCGGCAAGGTCGCCGGCCGGCGTCGTCCGCGCCTGCGCGCCGGCGACGTCCACCGTCGTGACGATGAGGACGAGGCGGACTACGAAGTCGTCGAGGCCGCAGACGCTGCCGACAGTGAATCCGATGCCGAGGCCACCAAGCCCTCGTCGCGCTCCGTAACTATTGCCGGTGCCGCACGCCGTGCCAAGTCTCAGCCCTTCGGTAGCGGTAGCCGTGCGTTTACTGCAGCGTCCGCCTCCACCGCTGGCGAAGAATTCACGCAACAGGCAGAAACTATCGACGGCGAATTGGTGGAAGAAGCGATTGCAGAAGAAGACGAGACTGCAGTCGACCCCCAGGCAGCTGCGATTCCTGCCTCCCAGCAGATTGATGCGGACAAGGAAGCTAATACCGCAGAGGCGGACGATGTCGATGACGTGCTCCTGGAGGACGAGGACGACGCCGCGGACGAGTCCACTGAGGACAAAGCCTCCGATGTTGCCGCCGCCGAGGCTGAGGTCTTTAGCGCCCCGGCAGTCTTCAGCGTGGCGAACGATGCCTATGCCTACGACGAAACCTATACCTCGCCGGTAGACCTCATGTATCCGGGAGCCGTTGACAAGGCCGAGGTCAATGAGGATGATTCCGTAGATGCTGCCAGCGCGGACGAGGCAGACGAGGCCGAAGGCTCCGAGAACCTAGCAGCGGCCACGGAAGCAGACGAAGCCGGCATGGATACCGACCTGTCCGAGGATGAGGTCGAGTTTGCCCAGCGTCGTTTGGGCCGCGGTGGCTGGGATCCGGTAGCGGAAAAGGAAAAGTCTGCAACGCGCTACCAGCGCCGTCAGCGCACCCTGCTGGGGCTGGCCGTGGCCGTGGTGCTCACGGTAGCCCTCGGAATCGTGGTCGGTGGCTGGACTTGGTGGTTGGCTGCCGTCGCCGGCGTGCTCACCGTGGCCTACTTGATCGCCCTTCGCTCTCAGGTACGCCAGGAACAGGCACTGATGCGTCGCCGCGTGCGCCACCTGCGCCGCGCCCGTTTGGGTGTGCGCAACGCCGAGGACGAAGAGCTAAAGATTCCGCGCAATCTGCGCCGCCCAGGCGCCGTGGTTGTGGAAATCGACGATGAAAGCCCGGACTTCGTGCACCTTCCGCTGAGCTATAGCGATGGTGAGGACGGCGACTTTGACGGCCCGCACGCCGGGCCCGATGGTTATAGCCGCCGCGATGACCTAGCGGCCCGCCGCGCTGGATAAGCGCGCAAGGCGGACTAGCTAGCAGCGCCGTGAAGCTCGTCAGCGCTCGCTGTCTGCGAGTTCGCGAGCGCGTTGTATTCCTGCGCTAAGCCATAATTCGGCACACCGCTCTCCAGCCATACCCCGGAGGTACCGCGGCGATGGGAGCCGATAAGGTGGGTATCAATCATGCCGATGGCCTCCATGAGGGCGAAACAGGTAACCGGTCCAACGAAGCGAAAGCCCTTCTTCTTGAGTTCGCGGGACATGAGCTTGGACTCGTAGCTCTTTTTCGGAATATCTTCCATCACGGTGGGGTAGAGGTTCTCCGGAGGTTGGTAGGCCCAGATGAACTCCGCCAGCCCGCCTTCCTCGCGCAGAGCGATGGTCGCCTTGGCGTTATTGATCGCGGCGCGGATTTTGGTTTCGTTGCGGATAATGGAGGCGTCGCCAAGCAAACGCTCCACGTCTGCCTCGCCGAATTGGGCGACCTTGTCCGGATCGAAGTTGCAAAAGGCTGCACGGAAGGCCTCGCGCTTCTTGAGCACCACCGCCCACGACAGGCCGGACTGGAAAGACTCGAGGCTCAAGCGCTCGTAGAGTCCAGCTTCATCGAAAATGGGCAGGCCCCATTCGGTGTCGTAATACTCCTTCAGCATCGGCGAGGACATCGCCCAAGGCGGGCGGCCCAGGCCATCATCGTCATAGACCAAGGTGGTGCGCTCTTCGGACTGCGTAGTTGGTTCGCTCATGGTGTTCTCCTTTTATCTTTTGTGCGTGGTTCCCATTGAAACAGCCCGCGCGGCCGTGGTCTTTTCCTTCCCCCGCCAAAGGGCGAATTTCCCAGGAGTATAGGTGTAGTCCATTGCCTTCGCATCGGGCGAGGGGTTCAGGGTAATCTGTTCAGCATGAATAGACCTGCCGTACGCGATGCCGCACTGCTTATTTTTCGAGCGGTCCTCGGATTGATCTTTATCGCACACGGCGTGGACAAGATGTTTATGACCGGCATGGATGAAACCGTGGGGCAGTTTTCCGCCCTAGGGGTGCCGCAGCCACAGCTTTCCGGCTATATCGCCGCCATAGGCGAGATGGCCGGCGGTGCATTCCTCGTCGTTGGTCTGCTCACCACTTTTGTAGCCGGAGCACTCGCATTGCTTATGGGGTGTGCCCTGTATTTCGTGCACTTGGGCCACGGTCTATTTGCTGCCGATGGTGGAATCGAATACCCACTGGTATTGCTGTTATCCCTGCTGATGATCGTAATTTTTGGCTCCGGTAGAGCCAGCATGGACGGGGTGCTCAGCAATGTTGACGCATAGCCAGGTCCAAGCGGCTATCTCCGCGCACATGGATGGAGAGTACTCTGATTTGTCCCAGGACGTCATTGATGCTCATCTGGAAAGCTGCGCCGAATGCCGCGCTTTCCGTGACAAGGCGGCCGCGCTATCGCGTTCATTGAGCTTTGTGGAGCCCGTGGATTCCGGCATGGCTCCGCCCACGGATCTTTCTGATGTCATCTTGGCCGGCGTGGAGCCGGAATGGCGACGTACCTCGAGCGCTCGCCAAGCCAACCTCACGGTCGCGCGCGCCGCCATGGTTCTTATGGGGGCCATCTTTGCAATCTGGGCAGTGGTGCTCATCGTGCACGCCTCCGGGCTCGTACCGTTGGGTGCGGAAGGAAAAGTTCTAGATCCCACTGCGGATCCGGAGCGAGCCAACCTGCTGATGGAGGGCGCAGCAGTGCGCTTTGGCATGGCCTGTGGTCTATTCTTCAGCGCCTGGCGCCCCGCGGCGGTCACCGGACTGCTTCCGGTATCGGCCACGATGTTTGCCTTCCTCTTTGGCTTTGGCATGCGCGATATAGCGCTGGGTACCGTAACCATTGAGCAGGTGTATTTCCTTATCGCCACCGCGCTGGCGACTCTTAGCTTGGCGTGGGCCTGGGCGGCGGAAAAGGGTTACCTCGTGCGCGCGTGGTGGAAGTCTCTTAACGCACAGCCGCAATAAACTTTCGTTCAGGCGGGGTTAGGTCCAGCTCGGCAGCCACATCATGGAGTGGTACCAGGAATCTGGAATCTTGTAGCCGTACAAAATGGGGGAGAAGTAGAAGAACATTGCCACTACCAGGGCTAGGTAGAACACGGCGGCGATGGTACCCCAACGTACGGGGCCGCCGGCCAAGCTCTTCAGCCATCCCCACCGCACAGGCCTGCCATGCCCGATGAGCTGGCCTAAAGCTAACGCAATAAGCACGATGACAAAGGGGATAAAAGCCGTGGCGTAGAAGAAGTACATTTGGCGGTCAAAGGCCGCGAGCCAGGGCAAGAAGCCTGCCGCAAAGCCCACCAAGGGGATAAGGAAGGCGCGGTTGCGGCGAATAATGAGCGACCACAGGCCCCACAATACGGCCGGGATGACCAGCCACCAGATGGCTGGGGTGCCAAAGAGGTAGAGCATCTTGCGGCATTCGTTACTGCCATCACCGCACTGCAGGTCGGTGGAGGAGTAGTACAAGATGGGGCGGGCGGCCACGAGCCAAGCCCAGGGCTTGGAATCCCACGGGTGATGGTGGCCGCCGGAAGAAGTTAGGCTGGCATGGAATTCCAAGACAGAGGAGTGATAGTAGAACCAGCCGGCCAAGGAATCAGGCAGGTTTAGCAGCCACGATCCATCCTCGATGGTGCCATCCACCTTGGCATGGCGGTACACGGCGGTTTCGGAGGCAAACCAAGCCCGCCAGGTCCAGGCGTAGAGCAGTACCGGCACGAGCACGAGGGAGGCCAGGGCAGCAGGGGTATCGCGCACCAGTGTGCCGAGGATATAGCGGCGTACCCCATAGCGCTTGCGCAAGGCAAGGTCGCTAAAGACGGACATCAGGCCAAAGAACATAATGAAGTACAGGCCGGACCACTTGACACCCAGGGAAAGGCCAAGGCAGGCACCTGCGAGGAGGCGCCACCAGCGGAATCCAAAGCGCGGACCGAAGGCGGAAGAGCCCATCCGGTCCTTCACAAACGCGTTGTGGAGGCGCTCGCGCATCTGATTATGATCGCGGGCGAGCGCCCAGGCGGCGGCTACCACGAAAAAGACTTGGAAGATATCCAGCATGCCGAACTTGGAGGAGACCAAGAGCACGCCATCAAATACGGCGATGAGGCCGGCTAGGGTTGCTACCTGCCAGGATGAAGAGACTCGGCGGGCCAGGGACATCGTCAAGAGCACGGTGGCTGCACCGAAAAGAGCCGTCATAAAACGCCAGCCCAGAGGGGAGTAACCAAAGATCCATTCGGCAAGTGCCACGATCTGCTTGCCCAGTGGTGGGTGTACCACCAGCCCATAGCCGGGGTTGGTTTCAATGCCGCCGATAAATAGGTTATCCCAGCTTCGTACCATGTCCCAGGCTTGGGGAACGTAGTGCTTTTCATCAAAGACGGGCGTGCCCTTGGAAACGGGCGCGGTAAGTCCGACAAAGCGGGTAATGAGCGCAAGGACGCCGACGACGCTAGTGCTTATCCAGTCAGCCTTGCCCCACTGATAGGCGCGGGGAGCTGGCGGAGCCACGATGTCGTGCGTGGTGCGCGATGGGGCAGCGGTAGCAATAGTCACTTGGTTGAGTCTAGGCGACAACGTAGCGCGACCGCGCATTAGAGAGTATGGAATGCTAGAGGCATGTCTGTTTTAGGTCTGGATCCACTACCGCGCGGGGTAATCCTCGCCGCCACGCCGCTGGGAAACGTAGGAGATGCCTCCGCGCGTTTAATGCATGCCTTGCAGCATGCGGACGTCATCGCGGCCGAAGATACGCGGCGCGTGCGTAATCTGGCCCAGGCCTTAGGGATCGAGATTTCCGGGCGGGTGGTGTCCAATTTTGATCACAATGAAAAGGACCGAGCCCAGCAGCTTATCGACGCCGCCGCGTCAGGCACCGTCCTCGTCGTCACCGATGCCGGCATGCCGATTATTTCTGATCCAGGCCTGTCCCTTGTGGCCGCGGCGGCCGAGCGCGATATTCCCGTGACCTGTTTTCCTGGCCCCTCCGCAGTGCCGACGGCCCTGGCGCTTTCGGGCCTGGGCGTGGGGCACTTCCTTTTCGACGCCTTTCCTCCTCGCAAGCCCGGTCCCCGCAAGGCGTGGCTGGAGTCACTGCGTAACGAAAAGCGAGCCATCGTCTTCTTTGAATCTCCTCACCGCGTGGCCGAAACCCTGGCCGAGGCAGCGGAAATTCTCGGCGCCGACCGCCCGGCCGCGGTGTGCAGGGAACTGACCAAGACCTATGAGGAAATCCGCCGCGGGAATTTGGGCGAGCTTGCCGAGTGGGCAGTAGACGGCGCTCGGGGAGAGATCACCGTGGTGATCGAGGGCGGTACGGCCGCTGCCGCTACCGCCGCGGACTTGGTGCCCAAGGCGCTCGAGCTAGCGGAGGCAGGGATGCGGCTGAAGGACGCGTGTAAGCAGGTCGCCAAAGGCACCGAGGTCTCTAATCGCGAGCTTTATGATGCCGCTTTAGCAGCCCGCAAGGACTAGTCCCCACCGTTTATTCGATTACGTCACACCCAGTAGCACTCGTAGAAGGCTTCACTAACGGGGGCTTTGTAATTGAATTGTTATAGTACTCGGGCGTGTGGGCGACTTAAAGCGGTATTTACATGGGGAAACGAAGCGTAAAATCCTTTCAAATTATCGTGGAAAATCCCTGGGAAACGGTGTTGAGCAGCGAAGTTTCTACGTGCTTCGTTTGATAATTGAGTAGTTCCGCACCACTGTATAGCTCATGACAAACTCGGAAAACATGGGCACAGGCGTGCCAGAAGAAGGAAAGGAACCGGTCGGCGCCCAGGCGCAGCCGGCCTCTGCTTCTTCGAGCGGGCAGCCTATTGAGAATTATCAGACTGTAGACGAACAGCTGGACGCACAATCTGCCACCGGCCAGCTTCAGGATATGATTCACTCCGATGGTTTCCACCCGGAGCGCTATGACGATCCTGAAGTGGAAATCGCGGCCGATCGTGACAATATGCCAATCGATTGGTCCATCGTCGGCATTGCCGGCGTACTGATTGCCGCGATCGTCGTGTGGGGCCTGGCCGCCCCGGATAACTTTGCCAACTTCTCCTCTTCGGCCCTGACCTGGGTCGTGGATAACTTCGGTTGGGCCTATATCCTCTTCGGCACCGTCTTCGTGGTGTTCGTTGTCTTTATTGCCGCCTCCAAGTTCGGCTCCATCAAGTTGGGCCACATTAATGAGGAGCCAGAATTTTCCACCCCATCGTGGATTGCCATGATGTTCGCCGCCGGCATGGGCATTGGCCTGATGTTCTACGGCGCTTCCGAGCCGTTGGCCAACTACCGTGACGGCACCCCGGGCGAGGGCACTGGCAACGTGGGTTCGTCCATGGCCTATGCCATGTTCCACTGGACGCTGCATCCCTGGGCGGTCTACGCCATCGTTGGCTTGGCCATCGCGTACTCCACCTTCCGCATTGGCCGCAAGCAGCTATTAAGCCAGGCCTTCGTGCCGCTTATCGGCGAGCGTAACGCCAACGGTGCGGTGGGCAAGTTCATCGATGTCCTGTCCATCTTCGCCACCGTCTTCGGTACCGCCTGCTCCCTGGGCCTGGGTGCCCTGCAGATTCAGGCCGGCCTGAAGGCATCCGGAATCATCGATAACCCCACCAATTCCGTGGTTATCGGCATCGTGCTGGTCCTTACCCTCGCATTCCTCCTGTCCGCGATGTCCGGTGTGGGCAAGGGCATTCAGTACATTTCCAATGCGAATATGGTCCTCGCCGCAGTGTTGGCGATCTTCGTGTTCATTTTGGGCCCGACCGTTACCATCCTGAATCAGATTCCTGGCTCCATTGGTAATTACCTCAACTACTTCACCGAGATGATCGGCCGCACCGCCGAGTCCGAAAACGGCACCGCCGGTGAGTGGCTGTCCGGCTACACCATCTTCTACTGGGCATGGTGGGTTTCCTGGTCCCCATTCGTGGGTATGTTCCTGGCGCGCATCTCCCGTGGCCGTTCCGTCCGCGAGTTCTGCCTGGGCGTCCTGCTCATCCCAGCCGGCGTATCCACCCTGTGGTTCGCTATCTTCGGCGGCACCGCTATCCACATGGAGCAAAACGGCGAATCCATTACCGGCGAGTCGGCTGAGGAAGAGCTGTTTAATCTCCTGCAGTCCATGCCCGGCGGCTTCGTTGCCGGTATTGTTGCAGCGGTCCTTCTGGCTACCTTCTTCGTCACCTCTGCAGACTCCGCGTCCACGGTGATGGGCTCCATGTCCCAAAATGGTGCTTCTACCGCTAAGCCGTGGCTCTCCGCGGCATGGGGCGCACTGACTGCCTTGGTAGGCCTGACCCTGCTCTTGGCTAATGAAGACGCGCTGTCTAACCTGCAAAACGTCACCATCGTCGCTGCACTGCCGTTCCTGTTCATTGTCGTTGGCCTGATGTTCGCCATCTACAAGGCTCTGAGCGAGGATGTCATTTACCTCGAGTACCGCGAGGCACAGCAGTTCCAGCGCAAGATGGCCCGCGAGCGCCGCCTGCACCGCGAATACCAGCGCACGCAGGTACTTAAGAAGCGCCGCAACGAGCGTCTCAAGCACCCGATGAAGCGCAAGTAATTCGCGTCCTTTGCGGTTGCTTTCATAGCGCCCATCGTTTCCTCAGCAGTGGGGAAGCGGTGGGCGCTTTGTTCTGAAAATGCGGTTCACCTGCGGGGTAATTGTCTGCCCTAATCGTGTGGGCACGAGCTGGCTTCGATACAGTAGAACCCATGACTGAGTCTGTAGTAGTAAATGTTGCCTGGCCCTATGCCAACGGCCCGCGCCACATCGGCCATGTGGCCGGCTTTGGTGTTCCTTCTGACGTCTTCGCACGTTTCCAGCGAATGCGTGGCCGCAACGTACTCATGGTCTCCGGTACGGACGAGCACGGCACTCCGCTATTGGTTCAAGCGGACAAAGAAGGCGTGTCCGTTCGCGAGCTCGCAGACCGCTACAACCGCCAGATCGTCACTGACCTAGCCAACCTCGGCCTGTCCTACGATCTCTTTACTCGGACCACCACCCGTAACCACTACTCCGTGGTACAGGAACTCTTCAAAGGCCTGTATGCCAATGGCTACATGCTCAAAGAGACCACCCAGGGTGCTATTTCGCCGTCTACCGGGCGCACCCTGCCGGACCGCTATATTGAGGGCACCTGCCCCATCTGCGGCGCGGATGGCGCCCGCGGTGACCAGTGCGATGAGTGTGGAAACCAGCTCGACCCGGTGGACCTGATCAACCCCGTATCCAAGATCAACGGCGAGACCCCAAAGTTCATTGAAACCGAGCACTTCCTACTGGATCTGCCCTCCATCAAGGATGAGCTGCAAAAGTGGCTGTCCACCCGTGAGGACTGGCGCCCGAACGTCCTGAAGTTCTCCCTAAACCTGTTGGAGGATATGCGCCCGCGCACCATGACGCGCGATATTGACTGGGGCATTCCGATCCCCGTTGAGGGCTGGCAGGACAATAACGCCAAGAAGCTCTACGTGTGGTTCGATGCGGTCATCGGTTACCTGTCTTCCTCTATCGAGTGGGCATACCGCACTGGTCAGACTGAAGCCTGGAAGGACTTCTGGCAGAACCCGGAGGCCCGCCACTATTACTTCCAGGGCAAGGACAACATCACCTTCCACTCTCAGATCTGGCCGGCTGAGCTTTTGGGCTATGCAGGCAAGGGCAACAAGGGCGGTGAGCTTCACCAGTACGGCGAGCTGAATTTGCCAACGGAAATTGTCTCCTCTGAGTACTTGACCATGTCTGGTTCCAAGTTCTCCTCGTCCAAGGGCGTTGTCATCTATGTCAAGGATTTCTTGGCGGAATTTGGCCCAGATGCCCTGCGTTACTTCATCGCCGTGGCCGGTCCGGAAAACAACGACACGGACTTTACCTGGGATGAATTCGTTCGCCGTATCAATAATGAGCTGGCCAATGGCTGGGGCAATCTGGTCAACCGCACCGTTTCTATGGCGTTTAAGAACTTCGGTGAGGTTCCAGCACCAGCAGCGCTGGAAGAAAAGGATAAGAAAATCCTGCAGCTGGCGGAAGAGACTTTCGAGACCGCCGGTTCTTTGCTGGAACAGTCCAAGTTCAAGCAGGCGATTACCGCTATCATGCACGTCGTCGGCGAAGCCAACGCTTATATTGCAGACCAAGAGCCATGGAAGTTGGCTAAGGATGAGACCCAGCGCGAGCGCCTAGCTACCGTGCTGTGGACTGCTCTCCAGGTGGTTTCTGACTGCAATGTCATGCTCACGCCGTACCTGCCGTTTACCGCGCAAAAGGTCCATGAAACCTTGGGCCGCAGCGGTGTGTGGGCAGCCCAGCCGGAGGTCCATGATGTCAAGGACGATATCCCGGTAGAGCTCGTTGGTGCTGGCTTGCCGCCAGAGGGCCATGAGTATCCGGTCATCATGGGTGACTACACCCAGCAGCAGGCAAAGTGGGAGCGCATCCAGGTAGAGCCGGGCACTGCCTTGGCCAAGCCGAAGCCGCTCATCTCTAAGCTCGACCCAGAGTTGGGCGAGACAGGCCCAGAGTGGGCGCCTGTTACTAAGTAACAGCACCTAAAACGGCCGCGTTATTGTCTCTTTTCAACAAAGAAAAGGGCATAACGCGGCCATTTCTGCATTCCGGTCAAGAAAAGGAGCACGAAATACCCGAATCCTTGCCGGGAAGGGTGGTTTAGCGCTCGAAATCGCGCTGGAGGTGCACCAAGCCGAGGCGGACGCCATCCTTGGTATGGATATTCGGCATGCGGCCGGTCTCGGTAAAGCCGAACTTCTTGTGCAGGGCAATAGAACCCTCGTTGGTATCGACGATATAGGTGATCATCGTCTGCACGTAGGCATCGTCGGCGGCAAAGTCCATGAGGGCGTCGAGAAGCTCGGAGCCCACGCCCTTGCCCTGAGCGGAGGGGGCAATGTAGACGGAATCTTCCACGGTGCCGTAATAGATGGCGGGGGTCACGAACTGGAAGTAGGCCGCCCAGCCAATGACCTCATCATCGTGCACGGCTACAAAGACCGGCGAGCCGGCCTGAAACATCTCCTTGAGCCACTCTTCGCGGTCAGAGACATCTTCTTGCCACGTGACCAGGTTAGCGGCGGGTTTCGCTGCGGAGCCGGCGTTGTAGATAGCGGTGAGTGCGGGGGCGTCGGCAAGCTCAGCAGGACGGATATGCATAGAAATTCCTTTACACCAGAAGTTGTAGGTGGGTGAGGCTCAACCAGTGATCGAACTTGTAGCAAACCTCTTTAAGAGTACCCACGTTTTCAAATCCGAACTTTTCATGCAACTTTAGTGATGCCGCATTGGTGGAAACGATGAGGGCGAGCAAGGAATGGACCTTATCATCGGCGCGGGCCGTATTTACCAAGGCGCCAAGCAACGCAGTGCCCACTCCCTGGCCCTGAGCGGCGGGGGAGAGATAGATGGTCGTCTCATAACAGCCCGTCCACACCTGCGGATCGCGGTAAGGATGGTAGAGAGCCCACCCCAGGTAGGCGCCGGAATCGGACTCCGCGATGAGACACGGGCAGCCCTCTTCCCAGATGTGGCGCAGGTAAGCCTCGCGCTCTGCAATGCTGGCGGGGCTCGCGCGGAAAATGACGTCGGTGTGTTCGATGGCCCAGTTGAGGGTCTCGGTCATAGCGGGCACATCCGCAAGGCCAGCGGGTCTGATCAACATGGCAGCCAATATTACAATTGCCTACATGGCTAAAAAGAAGCGACGTCCCACTCCCGTTCCAGCACCGGGCCTAAGCGGCCTCATCGATGCGCATACGCATCTGTTTTCTCACAAGGACACCGATGAGGTGCTGGTCAATCGCGCGCGTACCGCCGGTATTAGCCGCATGGTGACGGTGGGCGATGACCGCCGTGAATCGGCAGCGGCGCTGGCTACTGCACATTCCTTTCCGGATGTTTATGCCGCCTGTGCCATCCACCCAGTGCGCGCCAACGAGTTGGATGCACCCACCAAGGTGGCATTGGAGGAAATGGTGGCGGATCCGCGCTGCGTAGCGGTGGGAGAGACCGGCCTTGATGCCTACTGGGTGCAGCACGAGCCGGAGACCACCGCGACCATGGCCCAGCAGGAGGAATCCCTGCGCTGGCATATTGACCTTGCGGTGCGCCATGGCAAGACGCTGATGATTCACAACCGGGAGGCGGATGCGGACTTAATGCGCATTCTTGCCAACGCCCCCTCACCCGACACCGTCATGCTGCACTGCTTTTCCTCGCCGCTGAAAGTGGCAGAGGAAGCCCTGGAGCGCGGCTACGTACTGTCCTTTGCCGGTAACGTCACCTTCAAGCGCAACGCCGAGCTGCGGCAGGCGGCGGCGAAGGCGCCGGCCGGCCAGCTTCTGGTGGAAACCGATGCGCCATATATGACGCCAGAGCCCTACCGGGGCCAGCGCAATGAACCGGCTCTTATCGGGCACACATATGAATGCATCGCTCGCGTTCGCCACCAGACGGTGCAGGCGCTAGCGGCGGAGGTAAACGATACTTTTGATCGCGTTTACGGCCTGCGCTAACGCCTAGGTGACGGTTTTCACAAAAATAAAACCCGCAGGTCAACGGTGGCGGGGGTGCTTGGTGTGGCGGTTGTGTGCCCAGTGAGGCGTGTGGTGGATTAGTCCTCGACTTTATCTTGCTGTTATCGTATCGTTATTAATCGTTCGTTTAGGTTCTAAGGTCGTGCAGCGCCACCCTCGGTGCGGCAGCAGCGGATCTGAGCAAGGGAATTGCCTGCGTGGACTTCTTTGCTGACCTAAACTCTTGTAATTGTTGAAACCTGCACTACCGGAGATTTATTCAGCATGTCACCTCATCAGATCAAGCGCCTCAATAACTCCCGCTCGCTGCCACTGCGTCTGGCAACGGGTGGCGTATTGGGCACCCTGGCCGTCGGCGGCGTGGTAGCCGTTGCGGCACAAAAGGACGTCACTGTGGACATCAACGGTGACAAGGTGGAGTTGGCTACCTTTGCCAAGGACGTCGACGGCGCGCTGGAGGCAGCCGGCGTGCAGGTGAGCGAGGAAGACATCGTCTCCCCAGCTCCGTCCGAATCCGTGGGTGATGGCGATGAGATTTCCGTGCGCACCGCCAAGCCGGTGGCCGTGACCATCGACGGTGTGCAGCAGCAGCTGTCCACCACCGACCTCACCGTTTCTGACCTGCTGGGTAACCTCAACGGCGTGGTCAAGGGTGCTTCTGTGAAGTCTGGCGATGCCGACGTGGACGAGGACGCCCAGCTGGAAGAGGGCATGGACCTTGAGGTTGTGTCCCCGAAGATCGTCAAGATTAATGATGGCGGCAAGGTAACCTACACCAAGATTGCCGCTAAGACCGTTGAGGACGTCCTCAAGGCCCGCAATATCGACGTTGATGACGATGACCGCGTCTTCCCGTCCAAGGAGACCAAGGTTACCGAGGGCATGTCCATCAAGGTGGACCAGGTTTCTACCACCGTTTATGACTCGGAAGAAGAGTTTGACGCCGAGCCCAACTTTGTCGATGACCCGGAGCTGGAAGAGGGCACCGAAGAGGTCCGCGAGGAAGGTGTTAAGGGCAAGCGCGTTATTACCCACAAACTGGTAATGAAGGACGGCGCTAAGGAATCCAATGACGTCATCAAGGAAAAGGTGACCGTCGAGCCTAAGGCTGCCACCATCGCCCGTGGCACCAAGAAGGCCGAGGAGGAAAAGCCGGAGGAGGGCGGCAACTCCGGTGCTGCTGCTCCGGCGGTGGCCGATGGCTCCGTATGGGATTCCATTGCACAGTGTGAGGCCACCGGTAACTGGGCTATTAATACCGGCAACGGCTTCTCCGGTGGCCTGCAGTTCACCCCATCCACCTGGGCAGCATTCGGCGGTACTGAGTACGCACCGGAGGCATGGCAGGCTTCCCGCGAGCAGCAGATTGCCGTGGCAGAAAAGGTGCAGGCAGCGCAGGGCTGGGGCGCATGGCCGGCATGTACTTCCAAGCTAGGCCTGCGTTAAACCGCAGCGCTTCTTGGCCGCACACCCACTGTGGTGTGCGGCCTTTTTGTCTCTTCTACTAAGTTAGAAGGCATGACTAATTCCACCGGCGCCGCGCTTTTGGGCCCCGTAGAGATCCGCGCCCTCGCGGAGAAGCTCGACATCGTGCCCACCAAGAAGCTGGGGCAGAACTTTCTGCATGACCCGAATACCATCCGGCGCATCGTCGCTGCGGCGGAGCTGGATCCCACAGACCGCGTCCTCGAGGTGGGCCCCGGATTGGGTTCGCTGACCCTTGGCTTGGTTGAGGCCGTGGGGGACGTGACCGCGGTAGAGATCGATTCCCGCCTGGCGGTGCAGCTGCCCGATACCGTGGCAGAGCGCGCCCCTGGGTATGCGCAGCGCCTGCGCGTAGTGGAAAAGGACGCACTGCGCGTGACGGATTCTGATGTCACGGAGCCGACTGCCCTCGTGGCCAACCTGCCGTATAACGTCGCCGTACCGGTTCTACTGCATTTGCTGGAGACATTTCCCTCCATTCGCCGCGTGCTGGTGATGGTCCAGCTGGAGGTGGCGGACCGTCTCGCCGCCCAGCCGGGCAGCAAGGTTTATGGCGTGCCCTCGGTCAAGGCGGGCTTTTATGGCAAGGTCTCCAAGGCTGGCACGATTGGCAAGAACGTCTTTTGGCCCGCGCCCAATATTGAATCCGGGCTAGTGCGCATCGATGTCTTTGAAAATGCTCCCTGGCCGATCACCGATGAGTCGCGGGCTAATGTCTGGCCGGTTATCGACGCCGCCTTTGCCCAACGCCGCAAGACCCTCCGCGCGGCATTGTCTGGCCACTTTGGTTCGGGTGCCGCCGCCGAGGAAGCCCTGCGAGCGGCGGACATCGATCCGAAGCAGCGCGGTGAAAAGCTTGCCGTGGAGGATTTTGTACGATTGGCAGGAATCTAAATGAGTGCACCGCTAGATAACGAACCATTCGTCTACACTGCGCGCGCTCACTCCAAGGTCAATATCCACCTCGGCGTGGAGGAACCGCGCGAGGATGGGTTCCATGAGCTCGCCAGTGTCTTTCAGTCTTTGGAGCTCCATGACACCGTGACGCTCACGGACTTGGGTAATCCCGAGGTGGATAAGCCGCGCATTCAAGGCTTAAAGGTTACGGGCCCTCATGCACAGGGCGTGCCAGAGGACTATACAAACTTGGCGTGGACCGCGGTTAACCGCATCATGCAGTACCTATACACCACCCATGGGCCGAAGGCGCTGCCGGAGGTAGCGCTGGAAATCCACAAAGCCATCCCTACCGCCGGAGGCATGGCGGGCGGCTCTGCTGATGCGGCCGCCGCGCTGCGCTTAGCCGAGCGCTGCTATGGCGGCTACTACAACATCGACTCGGTGGGTGAGCCGATCTTGGATGCGCTAGGCGCGGCGTTGGGCTCGGATGTTCCCTTTACCCTGCTGGGTGGCACCGCACTCGGTACGGGGCGCGGCGAGCAGCTGACCCCGATGATGGCGCGCGGTACCTACCATTGGGCGCTCATCGCCTCGGACCGCGGACTATCTACCCCGCAGGTCTTTCACAAGCTGGATGAGATGCGAGAAAAGGGTCGCGGCGGCGAACCACACATGGATACCGCGGCAGTATCGCAGGCGCTTATCTCGGGCGACCCGCACCGGGTGGCACAGCACTTGCATAATGACCTGCAGCCGGCGGCGCTTTCCCTGCGCCCGGACCTGCGCAAGACGCTGGAGGCGGGTGTGGCCGCCGGAGCCCTCGCGGGCATTGTCTCCGGCAGTGGTCCGACCTGTGCCTTCCTCTGCGCTGGGGCAGAGGAGGCTAGGGAAGTGGTCTCCCAAGTGACGGTAGAGATTCCCGGAACCAAAGGTGTGGCTACCCATGGACCCGCCAGCGGCGCCGTGGTGCTGTAGCTAGAGCACCGTCATCTCGGTGGGCTCAATGTCGAGGTCGAAACGGTTGACTTCCTTTTCTTGGAGAAGGTCGATGACCACGAGCTGCTTCTTTTGGGCGTCGGTAATAAAGGCGTAGCCATCGGCAGCCTGCAGGATGGGCCCCGGCTGCTGCCATTCCTTATTTTCCTTCCACCTGGAGATGACATCGATCTGCGAGGTGATTTCGCCGGAATCTGGGTCGATGATGTTGAGTTTGCCGTCGGTAGTGAGCACCAGTGCCTCGCCCAGCGGGCCGCGGGCTAGGGAGCGGAACCAATAGGAAGCATCGAGGTCAACCTTCTTCGCGGAAAAGTCCTTAGTATCCACCAGGGTCACGGAGGTGGGGCGCTCGAGTTCTGCATCCTCGTCGGTCTTATTATCGGCCAGAATGACATCGGATTCCTCCGAACCGGCAGCATTGCCCGAGCGCTGGTAGCCGCCTGCGCCGGCATAGGCGGAGGCGTCCACCTTGTGGAACTTTGTGCCATCGAAGATTACAGGGCCGTCCTCGCAGCCGAAGAAGATATTGCCGTTTCCAGCGGCGGCCTCGCCGTGCACGCCTGGGCACTCGGTGGTTTCAGTAAGGACCTTGCCCTCCTTATCCAGATGCTGGATAGTGTGGCGTTCGTCCTCGGTTCCCTTGGTGATAACTACCGAGCCATCCTTCAGCGGTACAGCCACGCCGTGGTGTGCGGCGCCGGTGTCTACGGTATTGACCGGCTGGGCATCGTCATTGCCAATGTCTTCGGTCTTGTAAATCCGTGCTACGCCATCGCCATCTGAAAACAGTGCGGTAAAGCCGTCGTGGTGGACCACGTGGCCGGCATGGGGTGCGTTAATAGTGGCGTCGCCAAGCGAAGGCTCAGCGGTGTAGTAGTGGTTGTGATCGCCGTGGCCCTTGGTGATGCGCCCGGTGTCGTAGGTGAGGAAGCTATCGCCTTTGGTGACCATGACGTGGCGGTCGTCGCCGGCATCGCTCAGGCGCAGGAAGGCATTCATTTTGTCCTCGCCGATTACCTTGCCGGTCTTGGCGTCATAAGCTCGCAGACCCTCCGCGTGGGAAATGACAATGCGGGTGGGCAGCTGGGCTACCTCGGTCTCGCCCTCCTCGGCTTCGAAACCTTCGTGCGAGTGCCCGGCGTGGTCATGGCCGTGCTCATGCTCATGGTCGTGCTCGTGAGCGTGGTCCGCCTCGCTGTGCGCGTGGTCGTGGGAGTGCAGGGAGTCCTTTTCCTCTTCGGTGGGGGCGGAACAGGAGGTAATGGCTACTGCCGCGGCAGAGAGCACCGCGCAGAGGGAAAGTGTGTAATGCTTCATACATAGGCACACTATTGGACGTGAAAATCAATAGCAATAGGTTGGAGAAATGCGGGGGTATGTGCAGGGAGGTATTAAGATGGACACTCGTTATGGCAAACCTGATTAACCTCGAGCAAGTCAGCAAAACTTATGGATTAAAAACCCTCCTAGACGGGGTATCCCTAGGTGTGCAAAGCGGCGATCGCATCGGCATCGTCGGCGTTAATGGCGGTGGCAAAACCACCCTGCTGGAGGTGCTCACCGGCATCGAGCCGCCCGACGCTGGCCGCGTATCCCATACCTCTGATTTGCGCATGGCTGTGGTTACCCAGCGCTTTGACTTGCCCGATGAGCTGACCATCGCGCAAGTGATTATTGAGCCGCTGGAATTGGAGACCTATGAGTGGGCCTCCAATGCCAAGGTGCGCGATGTCTTAGGCGGGCTGGGCATTGTAGATCTTGGGCTCGATACTCCGGTGGGTTCGCTCTCCGGTGGCGAGCGCCGCCGCGTGAACCTGGCCGCCGCGCTAGTGCAGGACTTGGACCTCGTGGTGCTCGATGAGCCGACCAACCACCTCGACGTGGAAGGCGTCCAGTGGCTCGCGGACCACCTGCTCAAGCGCAACCTGGCCGTGGTCGTGGTTACTCACGATCGCTGGTTCCTCGATACCGTGGCCACGTGGACCTGGGAGGTACACGATGGCGTGGTCGATACTTACGAGGGCGGCTACAACGACTGGACCTTTGCCCGCGCCGAGCGTGCCCGCCAGGCCGATGCCATGGAGCAGCGCCGCAAGAACCTCGCCCGCAAGGAGCTGGCCTGGCTGCGCCGCGGCGCACCGGCGCGTACCTCCAAGCCGCGCTATCGTATCGAGGCCGCTGAGGCGCTGATCGCCGACGTGCCGGAGCCACGCAATAAGGTCGAGCTCATGGCCTTTTCCAAGCAGCGCCAAGGCCGCGTGGTTATCGAGCTAGAGGATGCCACCGTGCAGTCTCCGGACGGTCGCACCTTGGTAGATCACCTCACCTGGCGCCTAGCCCCCGGCGAACGCATTGGTTTGGTGGGCGTTAATGGCTCTGGCAAGACCACTTTGCTGCGCACCTTGGCCGGCGAGTACGAGCTGGCGGCCGGCAAGCGCATCGAGGGCCAAACCGTGCGCCTCGGTTGGTTGCGCCAGGAGCTCGATGACCTAGATCCGCAGCGCCGGCTTATCGACGCCGTCGAGGACGTCGCCACCTACGTGCAGCTCGGCAAGAAGGAGCTTTCTGCCTCCCAGCTGGCCGAGCGTCTGGGATTTTCCGCCAAGCGTCAGCGCACCCCGGTAGGTGACCTTTCTGGTGGCGAGCGCCGCCGCTTGCAGCTGACCCGCGTACTGATGGCCGAGCCCAATGTGTTGTTGCTGGACGAGCCCACCAATGATCTCGATATCGATACCCTGCAGGAACTGGAGTCCCTCCTGGACTCCTGGCCAGGCACCATGGTGGTCATTTCGCACGATCGCTACCTCATTGAGCGCATCGCGGATAACACCTACGCGCTCTTTGGCGATGGCAAGCTCACCAACCTTCCCGGCGGCATCGACGAGTACCTGCGCAAGCGCGCCGCACTTGAGGCGCAGCAGAGCTCCGGTGTGCTCAACCTGGGAGAAAAGAAGGCAGACAACGCTGCACCGAAACCAGAAAAGAAGCTCTCGTCCCAGCAAGAGCGCGAAATCACCAAGAAGATGAACGCCCTCGAGCGCAAGATGCACAAGCTGGAAAAGGCGTTCGCGCAGATTAATGAGAAGATGGCCACCGCCGCGGAAAAGGTTGATACCCAGGCCTTGACCGAATTGGACGGAGACTTAAAGGAAAACCGCAGCGCCTACGAGGAACTGGAGATGGAATGGCTGGAGTTGGGGGAGAAGCTCGAAGGGTAGAAGCCCGCATCGCCGATATTGTCAGCTACCTCGACCTGTGGGGCATTATCGGCGCCGCAGCGCTTTTTACCCTGGGGCTTACCCCATCCATTCTGCCGCGCGATTGGCTCTACCAAGGGCTCGTCTCCGGCATCGCCGCAGGACTCGGCTATACGCTGGGCATCGCCCTCAAGCTCGTGTGGTACCGGCTGGTGGTGCGCTATGTGGCGCCTCGGCATGCCTGGCTCGATGCCGCCACGTGGCCAGCTCGGCGCTACCGCCTAGCCTCCCGCATCGCCACCGCCGCTTTTGTGGTCTGGATGATAGGCTTTGCGGTCTTTGCCGTGCGGTGGCAACGCCAACTCGCAGACGCCCTGTCCGCACCGGCGCCCACCATTGCCAGCTATGTGCTGGTGGTTCCGCTGGCACTGGCGGTATTTACCGCCTTTCTTTTCCTCCTGCGCCTGCTGCGCTTTTGCGTGCGCTGGCTTTCCAGCCACTTTCCCCAGCGCTTCCGCGCCGCCTACCGCGTTGTGGGTGCGGTACTCATCGTGGCACTGGTGGGCACGTATACCGTGGAAAACCTCATCCCCGGCGCCATTG
The DNA here is from genome assembly GCF_030228885.1 of Corynebacterium sp. MSK195. Taxonomy (NCBI): domain Bacteria; kingdom Bacillati; phylum Actinomycetota; class Actinomycetes; order Mycobacteriales; family Corynebacteriaceae; genus Corynebacterium; species Corynebacterium sp. MSK195. Next base: position 72,615 of record NZ_JASPGT010000007.1, read on the forward strand.
TGGGTGTGGGGGAAAGAATCTTTACCGCCCAAAATGCCGAGCCCGATCCTGCAACGCAGCGTCCCACGTCTGCTGAGCGCAGTGGATCCCCAGACTCCCGCGTGGACTGGAATGGGGTAGGGCTGCAGGGCTCGCGTTTCCTCTCCTCCGGTGCGCACCGCGCGGAATTGGAAGAGGTTACCGGAAAGCCCGCTAAAGAACCCATTCGCGCCTATGCCGGCCTGGGCAATCGCGCCTCCAATGAGGAGCGAGCGCAGCTGCTTATCGACGAACTCGAGCGCACCCACGCCCAAGACCGCAAGGCGCTGCTGCTTATTATGACTACCGGAACCGGGTGGGTGTCTTCCTATTCCGCCCAAGCCTTCGAGCTGCTCTACGGCGGGGACACCGCCATCGCGGCCGCCCAATACTCTGCCATGCCCTCAGCCCTGCATTTCCTGTCCGGCGGCGGCCAAGTAGAGCGCGCCGGGGAGGAATTCATCAACCCTATCGTGGACTGGTGGAACGGGCTGCCGGAGGATAAACGCCCGAAGCTCTACCTCTACGGCGAATCCTTGGGTACCACGGGCATTGAGGCGGCCTTTTCCGGGGTGCGCGATATCGCCAATTCCGTCGACGGCATCCTATTGACGGGGCCGCCGCACTTTAATCGCTTGCGCACCCAGTTTGTGGAGCGCCGCGACCCTGGCTCTTCTGAGATAACTCCCGAGTACGCCGGCGGCCTCGTCGTGCGCTTTGCCAACGATGACGCGCAGGTGCGCCAATGGGGCACGGTGCCAGAAGAGGAGTGGGGACGCACCCGCATGCTCTATATCCAACACCCCTCGGATCCGGTGGCCTGGTGGTCACCACAGATGGCCTTTAAGGAGCCGGATTGGATGCGCGAGCGGACACCTTATTCTGCCAAGCGCGTGATGCAGTGGATGCCCCTCATCTCTTCCCTCCAAGTTGCCGCCGATCTGCCCGGCGCAAAGGACGTACCCGATGGGCACGGTCATAACTACGGGGCATCGGTGCTCGACGGCTTTGCCGCCATCGCTGGTCCAGACGTGGCAGGAGCCATTGACCCCGATGAGCTGCAACGCCAATTTGCCGCGCTCGACGTCGGCATATACTAAGTGCGCTTTAGCCAAACCTCATAGGTGGCGGCATTGTTATACACATTCTGTGCCGTAGGCAAGGCAGCCAGAATCAATGCCGCATATAACTCCACGCCGTTTAGCCCCAGCGCTGCGCCCACGGCCAGCGTGAAAGCGGGCATGCCCACCAACTTCAATACCGTCGCGGTAAGGGTGGGCAGACGGCCCTCCTCCAGCAGCCCGTCGCCCTTTAACGAGGCACCAAAGCTCATCAGGATCATAGGAATAGAGGCGCCACCTAATATCTCCAGCGGCTTCATCACTACATCCGGTACCTGCCACTGCGCCGCGGAGACAATAAATCCCGCCACCGCAGCCAACACCACAGGCGCGGTAATCCCTGCGAGCACGGAGTTCCATATCGATCGCAGGCTCGTGCCCTGCGCATTGAGGCCCGCGATGATAAACGGGGAGAGCACCGCCATCTGGAGAACCAATGCTGGGATGACGTAGGTGGCATCACCAATGGCATAGGTGGCAATGGGCAGGCCAATATTGACCGAGCTGCAGGAGCTCGCCGCCGCAGCGATCACGGCCACCACTGGGGATGCAAACGCGGAGGTATTGGATGTAGCCACGCTGGAAAAGACGAGTCCGGAGTAGCCGCCCAGAAGGCCGTGCGATTGAATTACAAGCACGCCTCGCCCTGCCGATAACACCCCTGTGAGCCAGCACAAACCTGACGCCGATGACTATGAAAATAAGCGCGAACCCGGTCAATACGTCCAGCAGCAGTCAATAACCTTTCGCAGTACTTCAAAAGCGCGGTGAGGATATAGTCTCACCATCCGTATTCCCTCAAGACCACAGGGAGCATAACAAAGTTGTATCGAAATACCTGCGCAGCCCGGAAACTCCTTCCAGACCGCCGGCCACCTATGGCACGGTGGAGGGCATGAAGCTTTCTCACCGTGCAACCGTAGCCGCCCTGTCCACCGCTTTTGTCATTACTGGTACATCCACCGTGGCCTCTGCTCAGCAGGCCTTGCCGCCGCAGATTCAGCAGGCTTCTTCGCAAGCTCAGCAGCTTTCTTCTGATCCTTTCGCCGCTGTGCAGGATTTCCGCCTCACCTTGCCACCGCAGGCCTATGAGCTGGCCGAGAAGTACAATATCTCGCTGCCAGAATTCCTGGCCAAGCCAGCGGGCCACACACCCAAGGTCGCTGGTGAGTTGGGGGCCGCCACCACCGCCCACCTCGAGAAGGCTGGGCACCGCAAGGACTCTCACGCGACCGCCATCGCCCAGGAATGGGCCAACCAGGGTGCCGCCGGCAAGCTCGACTACAAGGGCGGGGTAGCCCACGGCCTGAATCACAAGGATGAAGGCCAGGGTTCTGTTCACCGTCTCACCGAGCAGCAGGCACAAGACCGTCTGAACTGGTTTAACCGCGATGTACCAGTCAACGCTGGTTCCCCACACGGCTTTGGTGTAGCAACTGCTTATGACGGAACCTACATTTACGTTGCGGAGTTCTTCCTCAACTAAACTGCATTCCACTAGTCCCGATTTCACCGCATTCGTGGCCTCTATCTGCAGCGATGACGAGGCTGCACGGTGCCGGTAGGATCGGGGCATGATTTTGATCAACGTACAGTTCCACGTTAAGCCCGAATACGCAGAAACCTTCCTCGAAGAAATCAATTGGTACACCGAGGCCTGCAATGCGGAGCCGGGCTGCATAGACTTCAAGTGGTTCCGCGATCCAGAAGACCGCCAGCGCTTCCTGCTGCTGGAGTCTTACGCAGACGGCAAGGACGTAGAGCACGTCCAGAGCGAGCACTTCCAGCGCTCCTGCGAGGAATTCCCGAAGTACCTCGTGGAAACCCCGGATATCATTAACGTTCACATCGATGGCCGCACCGGTTGGGACAAGATGGGTGAATTCTCCGTCGATTAATCCCAACGAATAAAGCTCGCCCTCTACCGTGATGTAGGGGGCGAGCTTTATCTATGCCTAGGCGCACCAGCGCCCTTCGCGCTCACAGCGGATGCTGCTGCTAGCGGAGCACACCTTCCGGTGAGCGCGAAGGGCGGGAGGGGAGGGAGCTAGGCGCTTTCCGACGCCCCGCCCCGCGCCGGCCTGTGCTTTTACTGCGGCACGCACTGAGAGGACACAGTCTTGTCGCCATTCGAGTACTGCTTTAGAGCATCGTAGAAGGCGTCCGAGTACTCGCCGGTGCCTTCCGGCATCGGGTGGACGCCATCGGAGTAGAGGATCTCCGGGTTGCTCTGGGCATGTCCGCACCAGTCAGCGATATATACGTTGTCGTATTCCTTGGCGGCGTCGAGGACATCCTGTTGGGATTGGGCCATCCATTCGCGGTCACCATAGGGAACAGCCATGACAACGGTGTGGTCCTCGCCGATGATGTCCAGCGCTTCCTTAATTTGGTCCGGGAAGGCAGGGCCGTTAGTACCAAACCCGAGGAAGACGGTGTCGCGCAGCTGGCCGGAATCCTTGAGCTGCTGCAGAACCTGGATACCCGCAGTGTAGTGGCGGGATACATCTGCATCGACGTAAATCTGCGGGAAGCGCTGCTTGAGGGCGCCACTAGAAGCCAGCATCACTGAGTCGCCGACAGCGGTGATGTCTTTGCCCTGCGGCATCGGGCGGGTCTTCTTATCTTTCGTGGCAGCCTTATCATCGTTGTCCTCAGCAGGCGGCTGTGGGGCAGTGTTGTTCGGCTGCGCCGAGGCATTGTTGCTGCTCTGGTTCTGCTGCTGGAGCTGCTCCAGCTGCTGTTCCAACTCGGTCTTATCGCTGGAATTGACAACGCCGTAGACTACGCCGGCTACAGAGGCAACGACCAGGAATGGGACTACCGGCCACATGGTCTTGCCAAAGCCATCGCGCAATTCGCTAAATCCTGGGCGGGAGGACCAGTAGGTCTTCCATGTCTTCTTATAGCCGCCGCGGCGGAACGGATTCTCAATGAACTGATAGGAAATCTCGGACAGGAGCAGCGAAATAGGCACGGCTACAAGGCCTAGGATCCACGATTTATCGGAGTTCTGGTTGCCCTCGAAAAGCGCCTTGAGCATCATAATGACCGGCCAGTGCCAGAGATACAGCGAGAAGGATCGCTGGCCAAACCAGCGCATGACCTTGGTCCTAAAGAGCGGGGTCATCGGGCCGTATTCGCGAACCACGCCCCACACCATCAGGACGCCAAGCACGCTAGTGAGGAAGAGCCCACCCCGGTAGGTGATCTCCGCGTCATCCGGCATGAGGAATAGCTGGGCACCGTAGCCGATGAGCGCCACAGTGCCGATAATTCCGGCGATGCGCGATTCGGCTTTGCCTGCCGCTGCCCACGAATCCGCCTGCGGGTCGGACTTGGTAGAGGTCATCAGCAAAGACAGCACGGCGCCTGTGAGCAGGCCAAAAGCATGGGTATCAGTGCCGTAGTAGACGCGCGTCGGGTCTTCACCCGGCACGTAGATGAGCGCCATGGCCACGGCGGAACCGATAGCTAAGACTGCGGCTACGAGGATAGGAAGCCGGCGCGGCTTGCGGCGAGAAATCAGGAAAACGCCGGTAATAAGAAGCGGCCAGATGACATAGAACTGCTCCTCCACGGCCAACGACCAATAGTGGGCAAAGACCTGAATCTCATTGTCCGCAAAGTAGGACTGGGAGGTGGCGATCTGGGTCCAGTTATTGACAAAGAATAGAGTACCCAAGAACTGCTGGCGCAAGCCGACCGCTAGGTCCCCGCCTATCCATGCCACCAAAGCGGTACACATGACCAGGACGGATACAGCGGCTGGGAGGATGCGCCGGAATCGACGCACCCAGAAGTCCTTCAAGCTGATTGTGCCGGAGGTACGGAATTCGCGCACCAGCAACGAGGTGATGAGGAATCCGGAGAGGACGAAGAAGAGGTCAACGCCCAAGTAACCACCGGGAAGTAGGGAAGGGAAGAAGTGGTACAGCACCACGGCAATAACTGCGAGGCCGCGCAGTCCATCCAGCCCCTTGACCTGGCGCAGACGGGCGTGGCGCTTCTTCTTAACTACCTTGCTCTCTGGCGGCGTAGCCAGCGCTTCAGGATCCTTGGCCTGCTTTTGTAGCGGATACTTAGACTTAGTATCTACCTGCGTGCTCGAGGCTTTCTGTGATGCTGGCTTTTGCGCAGCTTGTTGTGGCTGGCGCGGTGCCGCCTTTGCCTGTGGCTTTTCAAGGGCTGGATGTTGCTTCTTCGACGGTTGTGCCTTCTCCCGCTTTTTCTTAGCGGCGGCAGCGGCGGCGGCCGTACCCGCTCCAGCTGCTACGGCGCCTGTCGCAGCGGACTTGTCTGCCTTTGCAGGCTTCGTCTTCGGAGCGGCTTGAGGCTCGGCCTTCTTCGGCTGGGGTGAACCAGGCTGTTGCTTTGCCTTGGGCTTCTGGGCGGCTCGCGACGGCTTTTGCTGAGCTGGGGTTGGAGTGCCCACCTGCTGCGATTTACGAGCCAATCCGCGACTGATATCGGAGGGCTTAACCTGCGGGCGGCGCTTGGTTACCTCCTTGGCATTGTCTTGAGGCGTCGCCTCCTTTGCCTTCGGCTGCGGCTGTTGTTTCTGTGCCTGTTGCTTGGGCAGTTTGCCCTTAGCGGGTGCGCCTTGCTGCGATTTCGGCTGGACTACCTTGTTTCCATTGTGAGCAGTCTGGTTTTGCGCCGCCCCAGCTTTCTCCTGGGAAGGTTTAGATGCAGTCTTTGGCGCAGCCACCTTCGGCTTGGGGGCAGAGGTGCCCTTCTTTGGCGCTGGAGCGCTAGGAGTCGAGACCTGTGGGGCAGCCTTCTGCTTTGCAGAGCCGGGAGTACGTGCTGATCCTTGGCCCTTGGACGGTTGCGAGGGCTTCGACGGCTGCGCGTTCTTCTTCGGCGTAGGTTGCGGCTGCGGTTGCTGCTTTGCCGAGTTTGCCGGCACGCGCTTGGGGGAACGTGGGTTCTGCGCTTGCTGCTGGCCGGTGGCCGGCTTGGATTTAGCCGGCTGGGATTTCTGCGGCTTTGCCGGTTGCGGGGAAGCCTTCTTCGCGCTGGAAGAAGAGGACGGCTTGGGCGTCTGCTTCGGCTTCTGGGTAGTGGGTTGAGTCTGAGGTGCGGGCTTTACCGCGCCTTTCTGAGAGGGTTGGGTGTCAGGCTTCGCGGCCGGCTTCGGGGAAGTACTGCGGGTAGACGGAGTCTTTGGGGAGGACTTAGACGGGGTGGTGCTAAAGCTTGCGCCGCGGCGTGGTCGCTGAACCGGTTCGTGCGCTTTGCGCTGTGGCTTCTTGTCCTGAGCAGGCGAGTCTTGTTGCTTTTTAACAGCTGTTTTGGGGGAGGATTCTGCCTTGTTTTGCTGTGTGGAGGATGGCTTGGCGGCAGAACCTTGGGCTGCAGGCTTGGTCTTTGGCGCCTTGGCTGCAGGCGATGGCGAGGCGGACTTAGCCGGCTGCGGTTTTGCGGAAGTGGCCTTGCTTGCCTGGGATTTTTCAGTGCTGGGCCGTGTAGTGTCCTTAGCCGCGGGCTTGGCGGCAGGCTTCGCGACTTTCGGCTTCGCAGCAGCAGGCTTGGATTCGGAAGCCTGTGCAGCTTTTGCCGGGGTGGGCTTGCGCGCAGGTGCCTGTTTAGCTTGGTTCTTGGACTCGCCGTCCTTAGCGGTGCGGCCCTGGGGCTTGCCCTTCGGCTCGGTGGATTGGGCACCCGTGGTGGATTCGGTGTTGGCCGATTTCTGGGGCGCAGAATCCTTGTTTTTAGGGGTCTGGGGCGCACTGGTTGAGCCAGCTTTGGGCGGTATTGGCTGATAGACCGGTGTGCGTGGTTCGTTCGAACGCCCAGGTTTCTTCTTCCCCAGCAGTGAGCGCAAAATTTGCTTCACAAAAACTCCCAAAGCACTACGTATATTTTCTAAACGGACTATTTTAGCCTGCGCACCAGCACTTCTCCCCATGCAGGGGAGTAACGGTGCGGCGCGCGGGGCGGAGGCGAAAATTCGAGTCTAAGACTCTTCGCTGTCAAAAAGCTGACGCAGAACTGTCATGACCCCATATTCGGTATTGGGTGGGGCAATGCGATCGGCGATTTCCTTCAACTTTGGGTGCGCATTTTCCATGGCGATGGCGGTGCCTGCCTCGCGGAGGAGCTCGTAGTCATTGAGGAAATCGCCAAAAGCGGCGGTACGAGGCATGGGAACCGAGAGGAGCTTGGCCATGGTTTGTAGTGCTACGCCCTTATTGACGCCAGTGGCCATGACATCGAGCCATACGGCGCCAGAGATGGCGATATTGTGTTCCGGTACGGCCGCAAGAAGGGGCTGGTGTAGGTGCTTTTCGCTGCCGTCGGCGCAGTAAGCGGCGATTTTGATGATGTCCGCATCCAGTAGTGCATCGAGGTCATCTACCCATTCCACTGACCTGTAGTACTTGGCAATTTCAGCACGGGCCTGTTCATCGGCGCCTTTGTGTACATAGGCGGTATCTGGCGTGCATAGCACTACGGTATGCGGGGTCTCGACAGACTGGAGTGCGGCCATGGCGGCTCGCACGGCTGCGCTGGGCAAGGTAGTGGCGCTAATGACGCGATTATCGTGGACGACCACGGATCCGTTTTCGGCGATGAAGGTGTCCTCGTGCGGAAACATCTCTTGCAGGGTGGCGAGCTGACGGCCCGAGGCGGGTACTAGGGTGACGCCGAGCTGGTGGGCACGGGTGCTGATCGCGGCGAAATCTGGTGGAAGCTGGCCGTTGTCGTCCAGTAGGGTGCCGTCCATATCCAGGGCGATGAGCTGTGGGAGCAAAATTCCGAACCTATCTGTGAATTGGCTTATGGTGGATAGGTGCATGCGTTCTGTGTCACACTAGGGGCTATGACTACTGCTGCACCTATCGTTTCCTCAATCCGTAACCATACCGGAGTCATTGAACTCAACCGCCCCAAGGCTCTCAATTCCCTCACCCCGGAAATGATCCACCTCATTGCGGAGTCGCTGGCGCAGTGGCGCGCCAACGATGAGGTGGAACAGGTGCTGTTTACCTCGACTAGCCCCAAGGCATATTGCGCCGGCGGCGATGTTCGCTATGCCCGCGATGCGGTCAAGGAAGGCAAAGTGGATGAGGTGGATGCCTTCTTCGCCACCGAATACACGTTGAACGGTGATATCGCGGAGTATCCCAAGCCCATCGTGGCGCTCATCGATGGCATCGCTATGGGAGGAGGTCTGGGCATTTCCGCCCATGGGTCCCACCGCGTGGTTACGGAGAAAACCTTTGCCTCCATGCCAGAGATGAATATTGGCTATGTCACGGACGTAGGCATGGCCTATGCCGCCCAGCGTGCGGTGGGAACGCGCGGGAAGGCCTCGGCCGAGTTGGCGAAGTTCTGGGGGATTACCGGCTACCGCATGTATGCCGCAGACCTTGTGTGGAGCGGGCTGGCCACCCACTATGTGGCGGACGGCGAAGCCTTTGCTAGTGCGGTTATCGAGCATGGACTAGCCACGGCGCTAGCCCAGCACGCCACCGCACCTAGCGGCGAGGCCCCCTTGGCCGAGCTTATCGACGCCATCGAGGACGCCTTTTCCCACAACACCTGGCAAGACATTTCTGCGGCCCTGGATAAGTACCCAGAACTAAAGCAACTGGTAGAAAAGCTGACCGCGCAGGCGTGCCCGACCTCCATCGTGGCGGCCATGGAGCTATTCCACGCCGAGCAGGAGTGCAGCAGCATCCGCGAAGCGCTAGATATGGAGACGAACCTGGGCGCTTATATGTACCGGCGTGGGGACTTTGCCGAGGGCGTGCGAGCGGTCTTGGTGGATAAAACCAACGATGCGGCATTTGAGCCTGCCGCGCTTGCCGACGTCGACGTGGACGCCCTCCGCAGCGCCCTACACCTCCACCCCGCGAAATGATCCATAGGCGGCGCGGGCGCGATCGGCGTTGATCCATGAGGGAGGGGGCACCGCCAAAGTAGCTTCGGTGGCGGCTGGGGTCGGCTCCGGGAGGTGCAGCTGTGGAGCATCGAGCAGGACGAGGCCCACGCGGGCGTCGGCAAGCGTAGTGCCCGCCAGCGTCCAGATCCCCAAAATGGGCAAAGCTAGGTGCGGTAGCTGGTGCTCGCGCGCCAGCTGAAGCGGAAGGTGCGGGCGCACCAGTTCGGGCACGGCCTCGTCGATGCCAAAGCGCGTTAGGTTTCTTGCCAACCGCGCCGCCGCGGTGTCTTTAAACACCGGATCCGCCCAGGCCCACGTGAACTCCTCGTCCGAAATGGTCGCGATAAGCACCGCATTGGCCGCAATCTGCCCGCCGCGATAAGACACCGTGGCGGTGGCCTTATCCACATCGAGTTCTACCGTGGCATCTGGGAAGTTGCCCTGGAAAAACATCTGGTTTTCGGTGCTTAAGTAAAAGGCGTCCTCCAAGACGCGCGCGGCAGCCAAGCCCGGGGTGATGCTGGAAGTCTTGTGTACCTCGGGGCTTGGCTGTTCAAAACGCACCGTGGTGCCATCAGAAAAATGCAGGTAAGGCTCTTCTGCGGTGGAATCCATGTCTAGGTAGCGGGCGAGTGCGAGGGCCGGCCCTTTCTCGTCCATGTCCGCGTTGCTGTGTTGGAGACCGCGCAGCAAGGTCTGGCGAAAGTCCAGGTAGGGATGGAAATCTACCGCAACGATGGCCACGTGCTCGCCCTGCTGGGCGCGCAGCACCGGCATATTTCCCACGATGAGGGAGGCATAAGCAACCATGCGGTCAATGTCTGCGGTGGCCGAGCCTGTCTGTGGCAGGTCAGCAAAGTGCTCGGTCGCAGCGGTAGTCCAGTGCCAGGTGTCTGCGGCGATGACGGCGAGGCGCACGCCACGAAAATCTGCCACGTGTTGCGCGGAGCTTACCCGTACCTCCACGAGCTGGTCGGTGGCATAGCTTCCTTCGCTATCGCCAGCCGAGGGCCCGAGGAAATTGAATTCCACGTCGGTCGCCTTCCCGATGTGTTCGCGAAAAGCAGCGTTGATTCCGGCACGGATAAAGCGGGCGTCGGCCGCGGCGCGTTCAATGGAGTGGTAAGCATTCATGGTTGTTCATGATGATACGGGTGCCGGCAGGCGTATTCATAGGCGGCTACCAAAGCCTTAGTTGATTCCCGCCAAGAGTAGCGCTCCGCTTCTTCGCGCGCGGCGCGGTCCGAGTACTTCTTGGCCACCTCTTCGACCTCGTGGAGTAGGCCTTCAGACAGCGTGGTGGGATTAAGGCCGAGACCTAGAAAGGTGTCATTGGATACGTGCAACTCGTTCTCAGTCGACTCTTTGCGCGGTTTAGGAACATAGGCTACTTCGGCGCCAGAGATGTCAGCGATGAGTTCCGCATAGGCGAGAAGATGCTGGTCCAGGACCTTCGTCATGCGGTAAATCGAGCCCGGATTGGAAGGGTAACGGATTGTGCGCAAAAACCTGTGCAGTGGACCATAGGAAGCTGCTCGTGAGATACAGGTCTGGTGCCCTCGGGTGTATCGGCGATGGCGGCATGGGGCGGTAGACTGACCGGCATGCTCCACGCCGTTAGTTTTGCCCTCCTGGATTCCGTCAATGCCTTACTCATCGGAATCCTCGTGGCCATTGGCATCATTTTGCCCCGCGGGAAGTACCGGCGCATTGCCTCTTTAGTGGTGATAGGAGACTGGATGGGAGTCCTCGTCGCGGCGGCCGTGGTGATGTTTGTTTTGCTAGGGGTAAAAGACCAGATCGAGGCCATTTTGAGCTCGCCCGTTGCCGGCTGGGTACTTGTCGCAGTCGGTATCGCGGTGGGGTTCGGCTCGTGGCGCTCTCAAGGCCAGCCCAATGCCTTAGTAAATCGGCTGCTCGAGCCGTTGCGTACCCCATCGCTGCTTACCGCGATCATCGGTTTCATTATGGGCGTGGTGCAATCGTTGACCTCGGTGCCGTTTTATTACGGGCTCATGCACCTGGCTACCGAAGACATCGCTCCGGCCGCTCAGTACGGCGGCTTGGTGTGGTACGCCAGCCTGGCTCTGTCCCTGCCCACTATCTGTGGTCTTTTTATTGCGGTGGTGCGCGCCCATCCGGAATCGGCCGCCGGCCGTCTTTTTGCTGCGGCGCGCGCCAATAGCACCCAGGTGGCGCTCTTCGGCGGCTACCTCGTGGCGGTCTTCCTCATCCTTATGGGCGTGCTTTCCCTTTAATCAAAGGTGACCTCATCCAGACTCAAAGCCACATCGGATTGGCTGCGCGCGCAGTCCACGTAGCGGGCAGCATGCGCAATGAAGGCCTGTGACTCTTCTGGGCTGAGCTCGCGGCGCACCTTCGCTGGCACGCCGGCGGCAAGGCTGCGCGGTGGAATCGTGGTTCCTTCCAGCACCACGGCGCCTGCCGCGATGAGCGAGCCGGTGCCAATAGCGCAGCGCGAGAGCAGCGAAGACGACATTCCCACTAGGGAACCGGCCTCCACATGCGCGGCATGGACCATCGCCATGTGTCCCACCGTTACATCATCTTCTAGTACGCACGGCGTGTCCTCTTCTACGTGGAAGACGCAATTGTCCTGGATATTGCACCTAGCGCCAATGCGAATTGCGCCCACGTCGCCGCGCAGCACACTGCCATAAAAAACGGAGGAGTCCGGGCCGATTTCTACATCGCCAATGATGGTGGCATTAGGGGCAATCCACGCACTGCGATGGATGCGCGGCTTCTTTCCAGCACAGGGCAAAAGCAGCATGTTAGTCCTTTCCAGGCAACTATTCGACCACTACGGCTAGGGCGGGGGAAAGTTCATAGTCGCCGGGGTAGGGGAGGTTGTCTACGAGGGCGTCGGCAAGCGCGGGCGTAAGCGGAATGACCCAGCCGCGCCGGGGATCTTTGATGGGCAGGGCTTCCTTTTTCACGGCGGGAAAGTGCACCGTCGTGGTGGGGGATTCCAGCGTAGCCGACTCGCGGGCGCGGGCTACCTCCAGCAGTACCTCGGCGCCGGGCTGGTCAGTAACGACGATGATAAGCGGCCCTGCGGTGTGGATTTCCAGCCGGTCAATGTGGGCAGTGAGCGCCGCGGAATCTGGGCGGGCCAGGCGCGGGGACTGCGCGCCCGTCAGCCGGGCAAGTGCATCTTTTAATCCCATGGGAGCCCAGTCTAGTGAGCGCTCACGGTGATGGTGCGGCAGCGCTCCAAGTCGAAGTACGCACGCTGCCCGGTAGTGGCAACGCGCTCGCGGGCCACGGACTCATTGTGGGTCACGGCCGTGGCGAGGAAGACGAGCGGGCCATCCGGCTGGCGCCATGTGCCGAGATACCGCGCGCCGTGTTCCTTGGCTAAGGCCAAGGCCTTGCTCACCGCGGCTGGGGTAGGCTCCGTCACCCGCAGCAGCGCCTTCCCGGTGGGGTTATAGGCGAACCCGGTGCGGGGCTGTTGGCCGGTTTCGATATCGAAGGTGCCTTCTTCGTCCGCGAGCAATTGCCGGAAAATGCGCTTCATTGGGCCCAGCGTAGTATGGGGCACCATGATTGACGCCAGCAACACCGCACTTGTTATTGAAGGCGGCGGCATGCGCAATTCCTATACGGCTGCCTGTATGGTCAAGCTCATCGAAGAGGGCGTGGGCTTTGGCTGGGTAGGCGGGGTATCCGCCGGGGCATCGCACACCGTTAATTACTTGTCGCGCGATGCCTGGCGCGCAGAAGAGTCTTTTACGGACTTTGCTCAAAGCCCCAGCTTCGGCGGCGTGGGTTCGCTGGTGCGTGGTAGCGGGTATTTCAATGCTGAGTACATCTATGAGCGTGCCGCGGACAAGGATTTGCCCTTTGATTGGCAGGCTTACCGCGAGCATCCGGCCGATATGGTGCTCGCTGCAGCGCGCGCCGATACTGGCGAGTCCGTTTACTGGACGCGCGAGGACGTGCATACCCCCGAGGATCTCTTTGTGCGTGTGCGCGCTTCCTCCACGCTGCCGTTGATTATGCCGATGCGATTTATCGACGGCGCGCCGTACGTGGACGGTGCTTTGGGCTCTTCCGGTGGCATTACCATTGCGCAGGCAGAAGAGGCTGGATACGAGAGGTTTCTGTTTATCGGCACTAAGCCGCGTGGGTATGTGCGCCCTGAGGTGGCGCGCCCAGCCTTTGTCCGGCGCGTCTTCCGCAGGTACCCCGCTATTGCCGACGCCCTCATAGCCCGCCCCGCCCTCTATAATGCGGCCAAAGACCGGCTTTTGGAGTTGGAGCGCCAAGGCAAAGCGCAATTATTTTTTCCGGAAGATATGCAGGTGACCTCCACTGAACGCAACGTACACAAGCTGCGGGCGAACTATCAGGCGGGGAAAGCTCAGACCTATACGGAGTGGCCACGGTGGAAGGAGTTCCTCCTCGATTAGTTCACTATGTGCGTTTGCTGTGAGATGTGCCGCTGCTGGGGGTGGGTGGCCCCTGACGAAAAGGGTCTAAGCAGTAGCGATGCCATTGGTGGTCGTTAAAGAATGTGCCTTTCACGTGGCACTTTGGGGGAAAATGCCTAAAATACTCCAGCGTGTTAGCAATTTTTGATGGAAATATATGGCTGAGCATCTTTTTCATAGTGCTGCTCGGCACGCTATTTGGCATGATCCCCTTCGGTCCGCTGCGCTTTGGCGCGGCGGGCACGCTGTTTGTGGGCTTGGCCTTCGGCTCGTTTATTGACCTAGATAAAGACATCTTAAGCTCCCTACAAGAGCTGGGCTTGGGACTCTTTATTTATATGCAAGGCCTGTCCGCCGGTGAGCGCTTCTTCAAGGGCTTTTCCAAGCAGATGAAGCACATGCTCACCGCAGCCATTGCGATTGTGGTGGCCGCGGGCGCAGCCCTCCTCTTTGGTGGCATGCTGGGGTTGGATACCTTGGCCTCCGTTGGCGTATTCGCCGGCGCCACGACCTCGACGCCGTCGCTGGCCGTTGCCCAGCAACAAACTGGTGAAGAGCTACCCGCCGTGGGCTACTCGCTGGGCTATCCCGTGGGTGTGGCGGTGGCCATTTTGGTTGTGGCATTCCTGCTCAAGCAGAATTGGCCCGCCAAGCACGATAAGGACAATTCGGCCTCCAAGATCTTCCGCTCCCGCACCATTCGCGTTACCAAAGACGTGAACTACGATGATTTGGAAGAACAGTTCAAGGATCACTTTGTTATCGCTACAATTCGCCGCGGTAATAAGGTCCGTGTTGCCGGCGATCGCCCCGAATTGCACAAGGGCGATATCCTGCGCGTTATGGTCACCAAGGCTAAGGCTCGTGAACTGACCCAAATGCTGGGCAAGCGCCAGCCGCAAACTCCGTTCGTGGATAAGCGCCTGGTCATCGAAACCGTGGCTATTTCTAACCAAGATATCGCCGGCCGCACCGTTGAGGAGCTCAACCTGTTCTCCCGCTATGGCGGTCGCATCGTGCGCGTGCAGCGCGGCGATGAGGAATTCTTGGCCAATAATGAAACCCACTTGGCTTCTGGCGATATGCTGGAGCTCATCGTGAAGTTTGACCGCTTGGGCGACATCAAGGATTACTTCGGTGACTCAATTAAGTCCTACTCCGAGCTCAACTGGGTGGCCTTGGGTGGTGGCCTGTTCCTGGGTTACCTGCTGGGCCAGGTCGTGGTTCCGATGCCGGGTGGCGCTTCCTTCGAGCTGGGCTTTGCGCTTGGCCCGCTGATTACGGGTCTTATCCTGGGCGCGCTGCACCGTACCCGCCGCATTCCGTGGCAGGTGCCGGCCTCCATTAATACTGCCTTCCAGCAGTGGGGCCTCGTCATCTTCTTGGCCTCTGTGGGCCTCTCGTCCGGCGAGGCATTCCTGTCCACCGCCTTCTCCTGGATGGGTCTGAAGTGCATGATCCTCGCCGCTATTGTCACCGTGGTGGTTGCGGTCCTATTCGCTGTAGCGAATCGCTTCATGGGTCAGTCCGAAACCCGTACCTCCGGCGGACTCTCTGGCATCTTCGCTCAGCCCGCCGTGGTCAACTACGCCACGGGGCTGAGCTCCGACTCGCGCATCATGACCGGTTATGCCGCCACCATTGTGGTGGCGCAGGTGGTCAAGATTGCCGTTGTCCCTGTGATGTTGATGGTCTAACACTCAACGGAAAAGGCCGCTTCCCAGAACGGGAAGCGGCCATTTTGTTTGCCGTGTGAAACTGTGTGGTTTCTAATCCGCCACGAGGGTTTCCATGGTCAGCTCTGGGTGTTCCTTCTCAATGAAAGCGAGCTTCCACTTATCGCCAAAGAGCGCGATGAGCTCGCCATCTTGGCGGGTAAAGATTTCCACGCCACGCTGACGGCCGAGCTCTGGGGCGGATTCGGCATCGGTGCGGCGAGCCACGGAATAGGGGATTGGCTCGGTGACAGTTTCCACGTTGTATTCGAACTCCATGCGGGCCTGCATGACCTCGAACTGCATGGGGCCCACCGCCGCCATGACCGGGGAGGCATCGCCACGCGCCTCGTTCTTGAGGATCTGGACCACGCCTTCGGCCGCCAGTTGCTCCAGTCCCTTACGGAAGGCCTTGTACTTGCCCAGCGACTTCGCTCGCAGAATACGGAAGGCCTCCGGCGCGAACTGTGGCATGGGTTTAAATTGCACCTTCTTGCCGGAATAGATGGTGTCACCAGGGGCAAGCGAGCCTGCGTTGACCAAACCCACGATATCGCCTGGATAGGCGGTATCCACGGTATCGCGCGTGCGGCCAAAGACGGTCAGGGCGTACTTGGTGGAAAAGCTGCGGCCGGACTGGGCGTGGTTGACCTGCATGCCGCGCTCGAATTCACCGGAGACCACGCGCATAAAGGCCAAATTGTCGCGGTGCTTTTGGTCCATGCCCGCCTGGACCTTAAAGACGACGCCAGAGAAGTCATCGCTAACCTCGCGGACCTCATCAATGGCGCTGGTGGCAGCCTCAACTGCCTTCGGATCGGAGTCGCGCGAGTGCGGAGCCGGGGCAATGGCGCACAGAGTGTCCAAAATCTGGTGCACACCAAAGTTCAGCATCGCAGAGGCAAAGATGAGTGGGGAGGTAACGCACTGTTCAAAAAGCTCCTGGTCATGCAGGGCACCATCGGCGGCAAGTAACTCGGCTTCCTCGACAGCGGTCTCCCACACGTCTTCTTCCTTCTCACCGGCGGCATCCGGATCGAAGTGTTCCTCCGGGGCGATAGTGGAACCACCGGCAGTGCGGATGAAGTGGATATACTCATCGGCCTCGCCGTCATCGTTGATATGCGCCAGACCGCGGAAGTCACCGGCAATGCCGACCGGCCAGTACAGGGGAGTGGGCTGCAACTGGATTTCGTTGACAATTTCGTCGACAAGCTCCAAAGGCTCGCGGCCCACGCGGTCCCACTTATTGATGACGGTGACGATAGGCAGGCCGCGGGCCTTGCACACGCGGAAGAGCTTGAGCGTCTGGGGCTCGAGGCCCTTGGCGGCGTCGATAAGCATGACTGCCGCATCCACCGCGGTGAGTACGCGGTAGGTATCCTCCGAGAAGTCCGCGTGGCCCGGGGTATCGACCAGGTTGATCATGTAGGGATCGCCCTCGTGGCCCTCCGGTGCATACTCGAACTGCAGCGCCGAGGACGCCACGGAAATGCCGCGGTCCTTTTCCATATCCATCCAGTCGGACACGGTGGACTTGCGGTTGCCCTTGCCGTGGACCGCGCCGGCCTCATTAATAACGTGTGCGTGCAGCGCCAGCGCCTCCGTCAGCGTGGACTTACCAGCATCCGGGTGGGCGATAACGGCAAACGTGCGGCGGCGCGAGGCCTCAGAAACGACAGAACTCATGCGCCATAGTCTAGTGGTTTCGCGCTACCACTCCACATTGAGGCGGCGCCCCAAATCATCAAAGACGCGGCGAGCCACCGATAGCTTCTTCGCAATGGGGCGCTGCAGGCCAGGTTTGCGCTTGTCGTTGTAGTATTCGCCGGATTCAAAGTGGATTCCCTCGGTGCCGGTCAAATAGTAGGCGAGGTTTTCGCCGCCGTCGGCAGGCTTGCCAAAGGTCTTGCCAATCAGCCCGGAATACAGCTTGGACATCATGCCGGTTGAAGACTTGGAAAAGTCAGTGGCAAGCACGCCAGGGTGGAAGGACACCGCGGAAAGCCCGTGGGCATCAAAATAACGGGTGAGCAGGATATCGCCCAGCTTGGCGTTGCCGTAGGCGCGCTCGGGGCTGAAGTGATCCAGAGTATTGGGATCACTGGGGTCGAATTGAGACATAAGGAAATTGGCTAGGGAAGCTGTTTGCACCACGTTCGCGTTATCCGCGCGCAGCTTGTCCCGTAGCAGCGAGGTTAAGAGGAAGGGCGCGACCACGTTGACCTGCCAGGTGCGCTCAAAGCCATCGGCGGTGGTGGAGGGGCCGTCGAAAATGCCGCCAGCGTTATTGCCTAGGGCGTGGATGTGCTCTAGGCCCTCCAAGTCCTGTGCCAAGCGGCGTACCTGGCCCAGGGATTCGAAGTCCGCCAGGAAGTACTGGCCGCCCACTTCCTTTGCCACCGCGCGAGTCTTCTCCGGATTGCGGCCGATGATAACCAGATTGTCCTGAGGCCGAGTGCGGTGCAACTGGCGTGCGGCCGCGGCGCCCAGCCCGCCCGATGCGCCCGTAATCACAATCGTCTTGGCAGTGCTATGTGGCGAAGTCATAGCTCCAATCTTAACTTCGTGGCGGGGGTAGTGCTCGCTAGCAGTTTCCTTGTACCCCAAGCAGGTCTATACTTCCGCTCGTGAAACATCTGTTTTCCATACGGCAGTGGGGACCGGCGCGCTTAACCGCAGCCGGCTTTCTTTTGCTCATTTTGTTGGGAACGGTTTTGCTCATGCTGCCGTTCGCTGAGGCCGGCACCGCCCGTGCATCATTTCTGTCTGCCCTTTTTACCGCTACGTCTGCGGTATCGCTCACCGGACTTATCGTGGTGGATACCGGTAGTTTTTGGAGCCCGGCCGGCCAAGTGGTCATCTTGGCACTCATCCAATTGGGTGGCTTGGGCATCATGTCCCTGGCCTCGCTATCCGGCCTGCTTTTTACCGGCCGGATTAGCTTCAAAGCACGCAAGACGGGGGCCTATGAGGGGCGCCCCATTGCTCCTGGCGGAATCCGCAAGACGCTGCTCTTTACCTTTGCGTTTACCGCGGCAGCAGAGACCATCATTGCCATCATTGTGGCTGCGCGGTTGATGATTGGCTATGGTCATTCCTTTCCGCGTGCGGTATGGGAAGGCATCTTTCACGCCATTTCTGCATTCAATAACGCGGGTTTTAGCACCAATAGCGATAACCTGGTGCCCTTTGTTGCAGATGCCTGGATTCTGCTGCCCTTAGCCGCCGCGCTGATCGGTGGCGGCTTGGGATTTCCGGTATGGGCGGAGTTGGTACGCCTCGTGCGCCGCAACCGTTTCGTGGTCCACCGCATCTCCATTACCGCGCGCATGACTTTGGTTGCTACGACCGTGCTTTTGGTAGCGGGTGCGGTCTTTTTCGCCTGCATGGAATGGACCGGGCTGTTGTCGTCCATGTCGCTGGGAGAAAAACTGCTCAACTCTTTCTTTGCCAGTGCATCCCCGCGCACGGCCGGCTTTAATGCCATCGATTACGGGCAGGCTCACCCCATTACCCTGATGGGCACCGATATTTTGATGTTTATCGGCGGCGGGTCTGCCGGTACCGCCGGCGGCATTAAAGTCACCACCGCGTGCGTGCTCTTGGCGGCGATGGCGGCTGAGTTCACTGGGCGCGAAACCACGACCATCGGGCACCGCAGCCTTCCGCGCTCGGTAACCCGCCAGGCCCTAGCCTTGAGCTTTGCCGGAGTCATGGTGGTCACGCTGGGAGTGGCGGCCCTGCGCTTTTTCGATCCGGAGTTTAGCGGTGACCAAGTCTCTTTCGAAGTACTCTCTGCATTCGCTACGGTGGGCTTGTCCACCGGAATTACCGCCAGCCTATCTGCACCCTCGCAGATAGTGCTTTGCCTCATCATGTACCTGGGCCGTGTTGGCCCAACCACCTTGGTAGCGGCGCTGGCTGCAAAAACCGTAAGTCGGCGTTTTAGTTATCCCGAAGAAAGGCCGTTCCTTGGCTAATATTCTCAAGGCGCTGGGACGCTCCCGCGCCGGCATCGATATTCCACCCGTCGTCGTTATTGGATTAGGCCGATTTGGCTCCTCGCTTGCTCATGAGCTGATGGCCAATGGGGTTGAGGTCCTCGGCATCGACTCCAGCGAAAAGCGCGTGCGCGAAGAAGCGCCCTACCTCACCGAGACCATTGCAGCCGATACCACCGACCCAGAGGCCTTGCGCCAGCTGGGCGTGGAGGAGGTCGAGCGCGTCATTGTTGCCATCGGCTCCCATTTGGAAGATTCCATCCTCACCGCGTCCAATCTGGTGGAGTTGGGGGTCAAAGACATCTGGGCCAAGGCTGATTCGGAGGCACACGCGCGTATTCTCAGCCAGATTGGTACCCACCATGTCATCCGGCCAGAGCGTGATACCGGCCGCCGCGTGGCTTACCTTTTGGGCGGGCGTTTCCGTGATTTTGCGGAGATTGCCACCGATTATGGCGTGACCCAGATGGCCGTTCCTAGCTCTTTGGTGGGCCGGCCGCTCGACCTTTCTGCCATCTGGCGCACGCACCGCGTGCAATTGGTTTCCGTGCGCCGCGCGGAAGGGGAGTGGGCCCCGCTTGCCGACGCCACCGAGCTCACCCCCACCGATTTCATCGTCGCCGCCGGCAGCCCCAAGGCGCTAGAAAAATTTTCCCAGTGCTAGCGCGAGTGGATCTGGTTCTGGGCCTTGCCTAGCCCGTCTGTCACGATGAGGCGGGCGGCCTCGGCCGCGGTGGCGATGGCGTCATCAAAGCCAGCGCCCGCATCCACGGGGCCCAATACGTAATCCGGAATGGACGAACCCTTTGGCGGCCGGGCAATACCAATGCGCACGCGCAGATAGTCGCGGGTGCCCAAGCGCTCGGTGAGCGACTTGAGGCCGTTGTGCCCGTTTTCATTTCCGCCCTGCTTGATCCGGATCTTATTGGCCGGAAGGTCCAGCTCATCGTGGAGAACAATGACGTGATCTGGGGCGATGCCTAGCTTCTGTGCCAGCGGCGCTACTGGATCGCCAGAAAGATTCATAAACGTGCCCGAACGAACGGCCAGCACGTGGTTGCCCTCCCAGCTAAGTGGCGCGACCTGTACATCCATCCCACGAACCGGCTCCAGCACGTCTCCGCCTGCGGCTAACAGATCATCGATGGCCATATAGCCCACATTGTGGCGGGTAGCGGCATACTTCGCGCCGGGATTGCCCAAGCCCACAATAAGCCACTCCGCCTCTAGCTCGTCCGGATTGAGGCCTGGTGTGGGTTTATTCTTCGAGCCAAAGAACCGCGCGAAAAAATCTCCTAAAGGTGCCACTGCACTAGCTTCCTCTCTCAGTAAGGTGGGGTGCTATGAGTCAGGTTATAAGCTCCCTTTCCCGTAGCGTAATCCCCGCGCCCATGGCCGGCGGTCCCACCACCCCGGAACTGGTGCGCGCCGCCCATGCCGCCGGTTCCTTTGGCACTCTAGGCTTGGGCTCTGCCAGCCTAGACACTGCCCGCACACAGATTGACCAGTGTGCCGGTATTCCGTTTGGAGTAAACCTCTTTTGCCCACAACAACCGCTTTCCGGGGTGCAACGTGCCGCCGCACGCGAGCTGGCGCAAGCAGAAAACCAGCCACTGCCTGATCCCGATTACTCCTTTGGCTTTGCAGAGAAGCTGGACCTAGCGTTGCGCGGCGGTGCCCGCGTGGTGTGGTCCATGTTTGGAACCTTTACGCCCGAACAGATAGAGCGAATCCACGCCACGGGCGCAGAGGCCTGGACCACCGTCACCACTTCTGCGGAGGCAACCGCCGCCGCACGTCGGGGCGTCGACGTGCTCTGCGTCCAAGGCCCCGCCGCCGGTGGCCATCGCGGCACCTGGGACTTAGCCGCGACTCCCGATTCCCGGGCCTTGGAAGAGTTGGTGTCCGACGTGCATACCGCAGCCCCAGAAGTTCCCCTCATTGCCGCCGGCGGCCTGCGCACCGCAGACGATATAGCCACCGCTATGTCCTGGGATGGCGTCGCCGCATGTTCCTGTGGTTCCGCATTTTTGCTCACTGAAGAGGCGGGAACGAGTGACTACAACCGGCAGCTACTGCGCCGTGGTGGGCAAACCGTGTCTACCCGTGCTTTCTCGGGCCGCTTTGCTCGTGGACTAGAAACTCAGTACACCCGCAGTCACCCCAACCTTCCACCGGTTTATCCGCTCTTGAACCCTGTGCTTAAGGAACGCCGTGCGCAGCACGATGATGCCGTAGCTTACTGCCTCGTAGGTACCGACGTGGCAAAAATTAACGGGGGTACTGTGGCCAACATCCTGAACGATCTATGCCAAAACCCACACTAGTAAGCGCTAATATTTATGTTTGAAGATTTAATGCCACCCCCGTGACAGAAAAGGAATGAATTACGTGACTGCGAACGCACATGTTGGCCATGATGATTGGAACGAGCGCCTCGAGCTGGCGCAGCAGATGATTCCGCTCATCCACCAGCTGCACCGCAACAATAACGTCGTCACCACCATCTTCGGCCGCCCACTGGTGGGACAGACCGATATCGACATCATCAAGTCTCATCGCTACGGCCGCCGCATTGCGCAGCGCCACCTGTCCACGGCGGAGACCCTGCCTATCTTGGTGGAATTGGCAGACATGAATCTGGGTGCCGCTAGTGTGGACCTCGGCCGCTTGGTCCTGGGGTGGGAAGAATCCAACGAGGAAAACCTCCGCATGTACTTGGAAGGCGAGCTGTGCGAGATCGTCGGTGCTGGCGTTGACCTAGAGACCACTGACGTCGTCCTTTACGGCTTCGGCCGCATCGGACGTCTGCTGGCACGTCTGCTCGTCGCCCGCGAGGCAGCATACGGTGGCGTCCGCCTGCGCGGCATTGTCCTGCGCAAGAAGGGCGATGGTGACATCCTCAAGCGCGCTTCCTTGCTGCGCCGCGATTCCGTTCACGGTGCTTTCAACGGCACCATCTCTGTCGACGAGGAAAACGAGGTTATCTGGGCTAACGGCACCAAGATCCAGATGATCTATGCCAATGATCCCGCCGAGATCGATTACACCTCCTATGGCATCAATAACGCCATCTTGGTGGACAACACTGGCGCATGGCGCGACCGCGAGGGTCTGTCTCAGCACCTCAAGGCCAAGGGCATCTCCCGCGTGCTGCTGACCGCACCGGGCAAGGGCGATATCAAGAACATCGTCTACGGCATCAATAACGACAACATCAGCGATGAGGATCAGATTCTCTCCGCTGCATCCTGCACCACCAACGGCATTACCCCTGTTCTCAAGGTCATCAATGACCGCTACGGTGTAAACCACGGCCACGTGGAGACCGCGCACTCATTCACCAATGACCAGAACCTCATCGATAACTACCACAAGGGCGATCGTCGCGGCCGCGCTGCAGGCCTGAACATGGTGCTTACCGCTACCGGCGCAGCCAAGGCTGTGGCTAAGGCTCTGCCGGAATTTGAGGGCAAGCTCACCGGCAACGCCATCCGCGTTCCTACCCCGGACGTGTCCATGGCCGTGCTCAACCTCGAGCTGTCCAAGGAAGTAGAGCGCGATGAGGTCAACGACTTCCTCCGCAACGTTTCCCTGCACTCGGACCTGCGCCAGCAGATTTCCTATATTGCCTCCCCAGAGGTTGTTTCCTCTGACTTCATCGGCAATACCCACGCCGGCATTGTCGACGGCGTTGCTACCATCGCCTCCGGCAAGCACCTGGTGCTCTACGTGTGGTACGACAACGAGTATGGTTACTCCAACCAGGTAGTACGCATCGTAGAAGAGCTGGCGCACACCCGCCCGGTTGTTCTGCCGAAGCGCGTATCTCCGTCTGAGCTTTAAGCTCATAAAGCTCTGGCCCGCGGTTTCCGCGGGCTTTTGCCGTTTTCCCTGCTCCAATCACCCAACCCCGAAAAGCAGCCACGCTATCGGCCTGGAAGCACGCCAATGGCGTTGAAACGTGGCCGCTTTATGTGGTTAATCCGTTGGCTGCAGTGCCTTTGTCCGCAGCAGTCGTTTCGCCGTCCATGAACCAGCAGCGGCGATAAGCAGTGTTAAGAATGCTGCGACAGCGTAGCGTGCAGGAGTATCGGCATTTATTGGCCACGCCGAAAAGGCAACTAGCCACAGGTAAGTCTTGGCGAGGACATCACCGCCGAGAGTTACGGAAACAATGGTGCCCATTATGGTGACGGCGAGTGCACTTATAATCCTGAAGCGCACTACGATGCACAGGGAAATCACCGCAATACTGAAACCCACACCTACGGCCAGCGGCAGTCGTCCCAAGACAGCAGGAGCAGAAGAACCGGCGCTGATTGAAGCGAGCGATGCAGCCGTGCACACGAGTACTATTGCCCCAAAGATCCAGATGAGAAGGGCGTTAGGGCTATGACGTGATTCGCTGTAGCTTAGCGGCCACGCCGCCTCTAGCAGTGGCCACACTAGGCAAGGGAGGACTCCCGCGCCCACAGGCAGGAGCGCAAAGACGAAGAAGCCGTGGACATAATCGGCAGGGTAGGTGAGGGCAATGACGGCTAAAGCCACGATGCTCAGCACTAGACACCCGATCAGCAAGGGGCTCAACGCCGCACGGTGCAGCCCGATCAGCGCGCCAGATAGTGTGGACCGAGCGGCAGCTCTCGGTGTAGCAGTAGGGATCCACACCCCACCAGTGGTGATTGCGGCCGCACCTTCAGCGGTACCGCCCTGGCGCAGACGCAACCTAAGAGGTCGTATGCGGCGAGGAGTAAAGATTGCCGCGCACGTACCTACAGCCGCAAGAACTAGGCATAGTAGTGCGGCGGGCAGTGGACCTTCTTGCAGTAGCGGATCACCTGGATCGAGAGGAACAGAGTTCTGATGAATCCGCAGGGCAGGAAGCAATAACCTCATCGGCCACGCAGGTGGGAACGCCCACCACGCGTTGCCCTCGACAGTGCTCGGTAGAATTCCAATTCCTTGCCAGACAATGCTTCCAGCCAACGCGGCGACGAGGCCGCAGCGGCGCGCACACCCTGCAGCGAGCCCGGCGATCCCTATAGCCCCTAGGAAGGAAAAGAGCCCAGCCACTACTAATAGCTGATGGTTGGCACGGCCCTGAAGAGCCACGATTGCCCAAGAAAGTCCGAAATTGAGGACATGGAAGATCGCCAGGCTAGAAATTATGACAAGAAAGCGCGAGGTCTGTTCATAGTGGGCGTTGATCCGGCGCCACAGGGTACCGCCGCCGCGCGTACGGGCTTCTCGACGCTCGGGAATGGCGGCAAAAAGCGCAATGAGAGGTGCATACATGCCCGTGATGAACATGGACTGCCATCCCAATACGCCGGTGGCGTCCTGCGTGGGAGAAGCAAGCGCGGAAAACAACGCTGTCATTACCACTAATGGTACGGCCAGTAGAGGGAGCCATTGCAGCGCGCTCCCGCGGCTGCGAAGGACTTCGGCGGAAAGGTAGCGATTAAACATGAGCCTCACCATCCGGGGAGGTCAAGCGGAAAAACTCGGCTTCTAGCTGACCACTGGGAGCCAAATTCTTAAGCGAACCAGAATAGCGAATGGTGCCCTCGGCAAGGATGGTGATGTCTTGGGCTAAGTGGACAATCTCGCCAAGCTGATGGGAGCTGACGATGACGGTATGACCGGCGCCAGCCAGGTTCTGCAGGAGCTCACGAAGCTCTACGATGCCCTGCGGATCAAGGCCATTTTGTGGTTCATCGAGAACGAGGATTTCGGGATCGCCAAGCAGTGCTTGGGCTAGGGCGAGCCGTGCCTTCATACCAGTAGAAAATGACTTAGCCTTTTTCTTCCCAGCCCCGTTGAGGCCCACGATGGCAAGCACTCGCTCTATCTCGGATTCTGGTAGACCAAGCAACCGCGTATGGACGCGAAGATTGGCTGCTGCAGAAAGGTGCCCATAAAAAGCTGGACCGTTGACGGAAGCCCCCACGTGGTCGAGAACCCCGCGTGACCAGGGCGCACCAGCCACGCGAATAGTCCCGGAATCGGCGGTAAGCAGGCCTAAAAAGATGGAAAAGAGCGTAGATTTACCGGCACCGTTACGCCCTAAAAGAGCATGGACGCGACCAGGGGTGATGCGAAAATCTACGTCCCGCAAAACTGTGTGGGAGCCAAAAGACTTCGAGACGCGCTCAAAGGAGATTTCATAATTCATACTGTGAAGTCTCGCGTGCCGGGGCGCGAAAATCTTCCGCCTACAAGACGGACTTCGCAGTGAATGTCTCCTACCGTCGTAGGAGACTAGGCAATTTCAGCGCGCTGGGCGAACAGCACCAGCGCCACGCGGTCGCGCGCCGCAAGCTTAGACATGAGTGAAGAGACGTGCGTCTTTACCGTCGTTTCCGCAATGACCATCTCGGCGGCGATTTCAGAATTCGTGGCCCCTCGGGCGATGAGCGAAAGTACCTCCATTTCGCGCCGGGTAACCAGGCTAAGCCCTTGGCGTTCCTGCGCGCTCAATTGTCCACGGGTAAGGGCGGTGCGGTAGGTCTCCAGGACCGGTCCAGTTACCTGAGCAGC
Organism: Corynebacterium sp. MSK195; assembly: GCF_030228885.1. NCBI lineage: Bacteria > Bacillati > Actinomycetota > Actinomycetes > Mycobacteriales > Corynebacteriaceae > Corynebacterium > Corynebacterium sp. MSK195. The sequence continues at coordinate 98,370 of NZ_JASPGT010000007.1, forward strand.
CAGTACCGATGCGCCCTTGGCGACGTCCCGGACAGCCTCCGCCAGCACCTCCGGATCGGCATCTTTGAGCAGAAATCCATGTGCGCCAGCGGCGATAGATTGAGCCACCAAATCGTCTTCATTAAACGTGGTGAGCATGATGATTCGGCACTCGGGGACGCGGGAAAGGATCGCTTGGGCCGCAGCGATGCCATCCATGCCGGGCATTCGGATATCCAGGATGGCTACGTCAGTGCGGTGGCTCAACGCTGCGGTGACGGCCTCTGAGCCAGTAGTGGCGGTGGCCACGACCTCAATATCATCCTGAGCGTTAAGGATGGTAGACAATGCGGCAACTAGCATCGCTTGGTCATCGGCAAGCAGGACACGAATCTTAGACACGGCTTTCCTTCCACAAGGGTAGTTCGGCACGCAGGATGAACTTTTTTGCATCACCCGAGCGCTCTAGTCTTCCACCCAACGCGTGGGCGCGCTCTTCGACGCCAATGAGACCAACTCCGCTGCCAGTAACTTCGCTGGGAGTCGGGGAGGGATTGGTAGAGGTTAGGGTGATCCGGGCGGCGTCGACAAGCGCGAGCTCTACTTCGATGTGCGTGCCGGGGCCTTGGTGGCGCAGAGCATTGGTCAGGCCTTCAGAAATGATACGTACCAAGGCCAATTGCGTAAGTGCAGGCGCCTCATAGGTCTCCGGTAAGCCCGCTGTAATTTCTAGGCCCGCCGCGCGGAAACCATCGATAATGCCCTCGATGTGCTCAAGCTGCTCTGTCGGCTTGAGCGCGGAAGGACCGGTACTCCGCAGTGCCGTGACAATGCCGCGAACCTCTTCCAATGCAGAATCCGCGCCCTCACGAATAGTGGCAAGAGCATCCTGGGCAGCCTCACTATCTACACGCCCGGCAATGATCCCGGCATTCGCCTGAACTTTGATCAAAGTAAGAGAATGAGCGAGTACATCGTGCAATTCCCTAGCAATGAGCAGGCGCTCTTCTTCTTGGGCTTGGTGGAAACGCTCCTGGGCCAGCCGCTCCTGCTGGCGCGCCAAGTCAAAGTAGCGCGCGGCTATGAAATAGGTGCTGCCCAAAACTGCCCAGTGCACCACCAGCATGGCCAGGAAGCGGCGGTCTAGCTGGTAGTGCAGCAGGAAAGACTCCGGATCAATGCGCCACATGACGGGCGAGATGAAGGAGCCAAGAATCGCCAGCGCCAGTACCGTGCGGGGAATAACGCGGCGCGTGACATAGCGGGAGGTGGCATACACCGCCATGGGTGCAGTCAGGGCCCAAGGGGTAAGCCCTAGATTGGTGGGCAGCTGGCTCATCCAAGCCACGGCCCATGCCGCGAGCAGCACAATAAAGCCCGTGGCACTGAGCACGGGACGGCTCCGCCAGACCCACATAAATGGCAGGAATAGCAACGATAGACCTGCCTGAATAATCTCAATTATGCTGGGATTCTTCGCGGCAGAAATCACATAAAACAGCGCAATGAGCACCGCCACCGCGGTGAGGATTTTATCCCCTAAGCGCGCTCGCGCGGCGGTGTCAGTGCTCATAAAAGAAGATAGTAATACAGCCCTGACTGCTACTTCTTCTTATCCTTCTTCTTGCCCTTCTTGGACGTCTTCTTCGCTGTCTTCTGTTCGGACTTGCGCTCAAGCTTTGCAGCGACGTCCGGAACGTAGCGGAACTCTTCGCGGGCAGGGCGTTCATAGGTTTTGCCATCGGAATCCGGGCGCTGCGGAATTTCCGGCATCTCGTGCTCGAGCTTCTCGTACGGAATGGTGCTCAGAAGGTGCGAAATGACGTTAATGCGGGAGCGCTTCTTGTCTTCTGATTCCACGGTGTACCACGGCGCGGTTGGGGTATCGGTGTGGATGAACATCGCATCCTTGGCACGTGAGTAGTCCTCCCAGCGGGTAATGGACTGCAGATCCATAGGGGAGAGCTTCCAACGGCGCAGCGGATCGTTGCGGCGGGATTCAAAGCGCTTAATCTGCTCTTCATCGGAGACGGAGAACCAGTACTTGCGCAGCATGATGCCGTCTTCGACCAACATCTGCTCAAAGGTGGGTGCTTGGTGCAGGAAGCGGACGTATTCCTGATCGGTGCAAAAGCCCATGACGCGCTCGACACCGGCGCGGTTGTACCAGGAGCGGTCAAAGATGACGATTTCGCCCTTGGTGGGAAGCTTTTCCACGTAGCGCTGGAAGTACCACTGGCCCTGTTCGCGAGAGTTGGGAGCGGGCAGCGCCTCGATGCGGCAGGTGCGCGGGTTGAGGTACTGGGTGATGCGCTTGATCGCGGAGCCCTTGCCGGCGGCGTCGCGGCCCTCCATGATGATGACTACGCGGGCGCCGGTTTCAACGACCCACTGCTGCATGTCCACGAGCTCTGCTTGGAGGCGCTCGAGCTCCTTTTCGTAGGCCTTCTTGTTGAGTTTCTTAGGGGCTTTACTGCTTTTTGTGCTCATTAATCCAGCTTAACCGGTACAAGCGGCTGGGATGAAAACGCTACCGCCCACGTTGGAGTGAGAACCTCGGCACAGCTTAGGAACAAGTACAGCCGGGGCCGCAGCCGGGCTCGCCATAGCGGGTGGTATTGGAAATATGTCCCAAGCCTTCGATGGCGATGGTGACGTTCTGACCGTCCTCGATAAATTGCTGCGGGGTGCGGGCAAAGCCCACGCCCTCCGGCGTGCCGGTAACGATGACGTCGCCCGGATTGAGCGGATAGAGCTGTGAGCAGAATTCGATGAGCTCAGCTACGGAAAAGATGAGGTCATCGGTATTATCGCGCTGCCTTTCCTCACCGTCTACGGTCGTGGTGAGGACAGCTTCGGACCCCGGTGACCACTCATCCGCGGTGGTAAGCCAAGGGCCGAAGCCGGCGGTGCGATAAAAGGATTTACCGGCATGGAACTGGCTAGTTTGGCGCTGGAAGTCACGCAGCGTGTAGTCATTCATGATGGCGTAGCCGGCCACATAATCTAGGGCCTCGTCGCGGTTGACGCGGTGGGCGCGCTCGCCGATGATGACCGCCAATTCACCTTCATAATCCAGCTTCTGTGTGCCATATTCGGGAATGAAGACATCATCATAGGGGCCGGTGAGGGCATCGGCGAACTTGATGAACAAGGTGGGATGTTCGGGGAACTCGCGTCCCATCTCGCGGATGTGCTTGGCGTAATTGAGTCCCACGCAGATGACTTTGCCGGGAGTTGGTACGACGGCTTCCAAGTCGGCGTGGTCGAAGACCACAGGCTCGCCGGAAAGCTGGGCGGCCTTGCGCCAATCCTCGCTGCGCAGCAGCTGGCCCACGTCCTCATAATCCAACTCAACGCCCACGTTATCGCCGTCGATGCGGATAGCGGAAGTGCCAAAGCCAGTGCGTAGGGTAGCCAATTTCATGGCGACTATCCTACGCGCAAGATTTCCTCGACCGCGTCGGCGCAAAGGATGGGGATTTCTGCCTTTTCCTGTTTTGCCCAAGGCTTGAGCACAAACGACGCCGGGTCCATGCGCCCCGGTGGTCGCCCGATTCCTACCGAAAGGCGCTGATAGTCTTTGGTGCCCAGAGACTTTGTGGTTGAGCGCAGTCCATTGTGGCCATGATCGCCTCCGCCTGTGCGGAGCTTTATAGTGCCGAAATCGAGCTCTAGCTCATCGTGGACAACGATGATGTCGGCGGCGGAGAGATGAAAGTATTGGGCCAAAGCTTTGATCGGCCCGCCGGAAAGGTTCATAAAGGACCGTGGCTTTGCGCAGATAATCTTGCGGCCGCCAGCTATGCCCTCGGCGACTTCGGTGTTGGTCTTTTTGTGTACCGAAAAGACGCTCATGAGCTCTCCCGCGAGTTCATCTGCCACATCGAAGCCGATATTGTGTCGAGTGCCTGCGTACTTGGGGCCGGGGTTGCCAAGGCCTACAACGAGAAGTGGAGTCACGCGCTCAATTGTCTCATAGGCCGAGAGAAAAACGGCAAGGCCGCCGTGAGAAGCGAATCTCACGGCGGCCTTGCGTGTGAAGGGGAGGGGATTACTCCTCGGAGTCGGAGGACTCTGCGCCCTCGTCGACGGACTCGGCGCCAGCGTCAGCGCCGCCTTCCTCAGCAGCCTCGGCTGCTTCCTCGAGCTCTTCATCAACCTCAGGCAGGGAGATGGAGACGATAACGGTGTCTTCCTCTGCCACCAGGGTGGTGTCTTCCGGCATGGTGATGTCGGCAGCGGTGACAACTGCGCCGTCCTCGAGGCCCTCGATGGAAACCTCGATCTCCTCCGGAATGTTCAGTACGTCTGCCTCAACCAGCAGTACGTCAGCATCCTGGATGTGCATGGTGCCTGGGGCCGGCTCGCCGGTCAGGGTCAGCGGAACCTCAACCTCAACCTTCTCGCCGCGCTTAATAGCCAGCAGGTCAACGTGGTCGATGTCGAAGGTCAGGACGTTCTGGTCAACGTGCTTAACCATGGTCAGGTACTGCTCGCCGTCAATCTCCAGCTCCAGAACGGCGTTGACGCCGTTGTTGCGGACGAGGGACTGGATGTCCAGCAGCGGAACTGCGAAGTGGACCGGCTCCTGGTGGGAACCGTAGATGACGCCTGGAACCTTCCACTCGCGGCGCAGGCGGCGTGCGACACCCTTGCCAAATTCGGTACGTGCTTCAGCCTTAATTACTGGGCGCTGTGCCATGCTTCATTCTCCTTAGTTAAAGTAGTGCGGCGCGGCCAACGCGACAAAAACGACGAAAGCCTGCCGATGGACGTCTTGGACGAGTCATCGCAGGCGTATATAAAAAGCAACATGCTCTAACTTCAATCGCGTCGATAACGGCTTCCTCATCCTGAGGTCGCCCTCGCCGAGACTGAGTTAGATTAGCACGTGCACCAGAAGCAAATCAAAAGCCGCCGAGGGAAATCTCGGCGGCCCTGCGCTTAGGCGCGGTCGAAAAGGGTGGTCACGGAACCATTCTCAAAGATCTCGTGGATGGTCTGTGCCAATAGCGGTGCAATGGACAGCACCGTGAGGTTGGACCAGCCCTCGGTGGACTGCGGGAGGGTATCGGTGGTGATAACTTCCTCCGCGCCGCACTCGGACAGGCGCTCGCGGGCTGGGTCAGAGAAAACGCCGTGGGTGCAGGCGATGATGACCTTCTTCGCACCGGCGTCCTTCAGAACGCGCACGGCGCCGGCGATGGTGCCACCGGTGTCAATCATGTCGTCGAGAAGCACGCAGTCCTTGCCCTCTACATCGCCGACCACGCGGTTGGATACCGTCTTATTAGCCTCAGTGTTGGAGCGGGTCTTGTGCACGAAGGCCAGCGGGGCATCGCCCAAGTCGTGGGCCCACTTTTCTGCCACCTTCACGCGGCCAGCATCCGGGGAGACCACGGTGATGTTATCGGTGGCGTACTTGGACTTGATGTAATCGGTCAGGATGGGCTGAGCGTGCATGTGATCGACCGGGCCATCGAAGAAGCCCTGGATCTGATCGGTGTGCAGGTCCACGGACACGATGCGGTCCGCACCAGCAGTTTGCAGAAGGTCTGCCACCAGGCGGGCGGAAATTGGCTCGCGGCCCAGGTGCTTCTTGTCCTGGCGTGCATATGGGTAGAAGGGCAGGATGGCGGTGATGCGCTTTGCGGAGCCGCGCTTCAAAGCATCGATCATGATGAGCTGCTCCATTAGCCACTTGTTGAGCGGCTGGGTGTGAGACTGCATTACGAAGCAGTCGGCGCCACGCACGGACTCTTCAAAGCGAATGAAGATTTCGCCGTTGGCGAAGTCGCGGGCGGTGGTAGGAACCAGATCAGTCTTGAGCTCCTTAGCCACAGCCTCCGCCAACTCTGGGTGTGCCCGCCCAGAGAAGAGCTTCATGTTCTTGCTGCTACCAGTTACCTTGCCAGTCATGGGAGAATATGCCCCTTACTTTTCGTTGTCCTGCGCACGGGCTGCGGCCTCAGCCGCGGGAGTACCCGGACGCTTCTTTTGAACCCAGCCCTCGATGTTGCGCTGTTTGCCACCGGAGACTGCGAGTGCTCCCGCAGGAACATCGTCTTTAATTACTGTACCCGCACCGGAGTATGCGCCATCACCGACATTGACCGGAGCGATAAACATTGTGTCAGAACCGGTGCGCACGTGGCTGCCGATGGTGGTGTGGTGCTTGTTCACGCCGTCGTAGTTCACAAAGACGGAGGAGGCGCCGATATTGGACTGCTCGCCCACGGTGGCATCGCCGATATAGGTCAGGTGCGGAACCTTGGAGCCGCGGCCAATCTGGGCGTTCTTTGCCTCTACGAAGCCACCGAGCTTTCCGTCCTCTCCCACCACGGTCTTCGGGCGGATATAGGTAAACGGGCCGACCTTAGCGTTGGTACCAATGACGGAATCGCTGCCATGGGTGCGTACGACAGAAGCGCCCTCGCCCACCTGCATATTGGTCAAGGTGGTGTCGGGGCCAATCTCGGCGTTATCGGCGATGCTGGTAGTGCCCCACAGCTGCGTTCCTGGGTGAATAATGACATCGGAGCCCACGGTGACGTTGACACCAATCCAGGTGGTTTCCGGATCCACGATGGTGGCGCCGCCGCGCATCGCCTTTTCTACCATGCGGCGGTTGAGCTCTCGGCCGGCAGAGGCGAGCTGCACGCGGTCATTGACGCCTGCGAGTTCGTCCGGATCCGCTGCTACATGCGCGCCGACGCCGTGTCCTGCGGTGCGGGCAATCTCGAGGACATCGGTGATATACAGCTCGCCTTGGGCGTTATTGGAGTCGAGCTTCTGGAGGGCTGCGGCAAGCACGCGCCCATCAAACGCGAAAACGCCAGAGTTGACCTCGTCGACCTTGCGCTGCTCTTCGGTGGCATCCTTTTGCTCCACGATGGCAGACACGCTGCCGTCCTCGCCGCGAATGATGCGGCCGTAACCGGTCGGGTCATCGAGGCGCATCGAGAGCACAGTGACCGCGTTGCCCTGCTCGGTGTGGGTGGCGCGCAGGCCCTCGATGGTCTCTGGGGTAAGCAGTGGGACATCGCCGTTGGTGACAATGACGGTTCCCTCGAAGTCCGGAATCGGCTCCAAGCCGCAGGCCACGGCATGACCGGTACCTAGCTGCTCCTCCTGCACCGCCTGGAGTACCTCGCAGTCCAGCTCCTGGGCGATGGCATCCACGGCGGGGGAGACCTGATCGCGCTGGTGGCCCACCACCGTCACGATGCGCTCCGGGTTGATCCCGGCCGCAGCGTGCAGAGCGTGGCCGAGCAAGGTGCGCCCGCCAATCTCATGCAAGGTCTTCTGCTTGGTGGACTTCATGCGGGTGCCGGCGCCAGCCGCAAGGACGACGACAGCACACGAGGTTGTTGCTACCACGGGTTATTGAGCTCCTGGGGGTCGAGTCTGATTCTTATCCGGACTACATCCTATAGCCCAAGTGCGATTTATGTGTGAGAAACCTCTTTCAGGCCGCAGGCGCGCCACACGCCGAGGAAACCAATGAGGGCAAGGAAAAGCAGCGCTGCCTCGGGGCCGGCCAGTGCCACCACGGAGGAAATGCCACCGACGATGAGGAGGATAATGCCCATCATCGTATTGGCCGCACCTACATACTGGGTGCGCTTATCGCCGCCGGCCATATCCACCACGTAGGTCTTTCGCGCCACGCGAATGGCCGTGTGCGCCAAGTTCACAGCAAAGAAACCAATCGGCATGACCCAGGCATTGACCGCATCCGGTGCCCAGTGCGAGCTGGCGACCAAAAGCACCAGCACGACGGAAGCCACGGCCGCGCCCACGGCCATGGTGTTTTTAGAGGACTTATCCGAATACACCCCGGAGATGCGCCCGCCCACCAGGGAGGCTAGGCCTGAAGCAAGCACAAATCCGTAGAGCCCGGAAAGGTTGCTGCTGAGCAGCACAATAAAAGAGGTAGATAGCGCTGAAACGAGCAGCAGCGCGCGGACGATGACAAAGTTGCGAAATTGGCCGTCGCTAGTAAAAAGCTGCCAGGTATCTTGCCACCACTGCTTATCGATGCCCCCTTCGGTTTCCTCTGGCACCGGCTCATCCACGCCCGAAAAGACCCACGCGGCAATGGCCCACGTGGCCGCACCAATGGCGAGGACCGTGCCCATCATGGGAATGCTGAGCTCGCCCAAAAAGTAGAGGATAATGCCGGTCAGCAAAGTAGCACCGCCACCGAGGGCTGCCGCGCTACCGGTCACCTGGCCGCGCGCGCCCTTGGAAATGGTGCGCGCCTGCACGTCCTTGCCCGCAATCGAGCACAGCGCGCGGAAAAGCGAGAGCGCGGCCAGCGCCAGCAGCACAATGATGCCTAGAATTGCCCCGCGGGTAAAAAATGCCGCGAGCGCGATGACCGCGGCGGATACCGCTTGTCCCAGCGAACCGATAATCCATAGGCGCTTGCGCGCCCTATGCGTAGTCACCCACGGGGTCAGCGCCGCCTGCGGCAGCATCGAACCGGACTCGCGGATAGGGGTGAGCAGACCGGTAAAGAACGCAGGCACTCCGGCCGCACTAAAGAGCGCGGGCAGCACCGTCTTGGCAGCAACAATCTGATCGCCCAAATTTTGCAGGCCATTGGACCAGATGAAATACCGGGCATTGGATTTAGACATGAGAAATGCGATCTTTCAGAGAAACGAGTTGGTTAAATAAGAGCCATGCTGACGCGCCGGAGAGTAAAACACGGCCGCAGTCACGCCGAAATTCTACCCGCGCGGCAGGAGGCCTAAGAATCATGCACGATGTCGATCCCCTCATCAATTCGCTGTACCAAGCCTTCGATCTTCTCGGCGTGGTTTTGAATGGCATCATTGGCGGCACCCTTGCCCGCCGCCGTGAATTCGACATCGTGGGCTTCGTGTTCCTCGCCCTCTTTTCTGGGTTGGCCGGTGGCATGATCCGTGACATGCTCATCGGGGATGGAGCAGCGGCAGCGATCTCAGACCCGTGGTATCTCGGCCTTGCTTGCTGCGGTGCACTCATCGCATTCCTCATTGATCTCAAGGGCAAGGCGTGGGAGCTATTCCGCGAACACGGCGATGCCATCATCCTCGGCGTGTGGTCCACCACCGGCTGCGTTAAGGCGCTCACCCACGGCATGCCACTTATTCCCTGTGTCTTCCTGGGCGTGCTTACCGCAGTGGGCGGGGGAATGGTCCGCGATATTGCCTCCGGGGAAATCCCGTCCATCTTTGGCGGCAGCCCCCTGTATGCCGTCCCCTCTATCCTCACCGGCATCGTCATGGTTACCTTTGCCGATTACGGACAGTTTGCTCTCGGCATGGTGGTCGCACCGATCGTCGGCAGTGGCATGGCCATCGTGTCCTATTGGCGCGGCTGGGTCCTGCCCCGCGCCGGTGTAGCCCCCGTTAACTACACCGCCGCCCAAGTGGCGGCGATTGCGAAGAAGGCCGAGCTGAAAGGCTTTCGACGCGGCAGGAAGAAAAACTAAAAAAGCTTCCCCACCAGGACTCGAACCTAGAATGACGGTACCAAAAACCGTAGTGTTGCCGATTACACCATGGGGAACCACAGCAAAAGCTGTAGGCATAGCGTACCTGACGCCCCCGGGTAAATCACAAATTGCGGGGCAAAGGATAGGGTAGAGGGCATGGCTCGACAAAGGATGACCGGCCGGGAACGCCGCGAACAACTCATTTCCATCGGACGCGCCGCATTCGCTGAACTAGGGTTTGAAGGAACCAGCGTCGAAGAAATTGCGGCACGCGCCGGGGTATCCAAACCCGTGGTCTATGAGCACTTCGGGGGCAAGGAAGGCCTCTACGCGGTGGTCGTGGACCGCGAGATGCTAGCACTGGAAAAGGTTATTACTGATTCCTTGGAGACCGGAAGCTGGCGCGAGCGCATCGAGCAGGCCGTCATGGCCATTTTGACCTATGTCGAGGAAGAAACTGATGGCTTTCTCATCCTGGTGCGCGATGCCAAGCCCGGCGATGAACGCAGCTTCTCCACGCTGTTGAATTCCGCGGTGGGTCAGGTTTCCTATATCCTGCGAGAAGCATTCGAGCACCGTGGCATTGACCCAGATTTGGCGGATATTTACGGCCAAGCGCTGGTGGGAATGGTATCGACCACCGCGCAATGGTGGCTGGATGAGCGCACCCCGGACAAGGAAGTCGTCGCCACACATATTGTCAATCTATGCTGGAATGGTTTGTCCGGTATGGAAGTAAAGCCCAAGCTAGGAGGCAAATAAATGGCGACCCCAATGCTGGCCGGCCTGCTTAAGGTAGCGGCCTCAGATCCCAAGCTCAAGGGCATGATTTCTCATGTGGGCGAAGACCTCCACATCACAGGCTTGGATCAGTCCCGGCCGTGGGCCTTGGGCACCTTGGCTCATCATGCCCCAGTGCTCGTGGTAACCGCTACGAGCCGCGAGGCTGAGGACCTCACGGCGGAGCTTACGGCGATGCTGGGGGAGAAGGTAGCCATGTTCCCCGCCTGGGAGACCCTGCCGCACGAGCGCCTAAGCCCCGGCGTAGACATCATCGGCCGCCGCGCCGAGGTTTTGCACAACCTCGATAGCCTGCAGGTCATCGTCACCGCTGCCCGCGGCTTATCCCAACCCATCCTCAAAGAGGTAGAAGGCCGAGCTCCCGTCCACCTTGAAGAAGATCAAGAATATGACTTTGATGAGGTGGTCCGCGAGCTTGAATTCCGCGCCTACAAGCACGTAGACATGGTGGCTAAGCGCGGCGAGTACGCTACGCGCGGTGGCATTATCGATATTTTCCCCACCACGCTGGACTATCCGGTCCGCGTGGAGTTTTGGGGCGATGAGATAACCGATATCCGCCAATTCTCCGTAGCTGACCAGCGCACCATTCCGGAAATCGAGGTGGGCCGTGTAGACATTTTCCCTGCCCGAGAGCTGCCTATTACGGACGCCATTGCCAAGCGCGCGGCTGATCTCGCCGTTAAGCACCCCGGCAATCCCGCCTTGGTGGAGCTGCTGACCAAGGTAAGCGAGCACATCCCTGCCGAAGGTATGGAGGCGCTCCTACCCGCGCTTTCCGACGCCCCCATGATCACCCTCCCCGAAATCCTGCGCCCCACCACCCACGTGGTGATGGTCGGCCCAGAAAAAATTCGCCGCCGCGTGGCAGATCTAGAAAAGACCGATGCGGAATTCCTCGCCGCCGGCTGGGAGGCCGCAGCCATGGGTGCTGATGGCCCGCTGGCTACCGAAGGACTCGATACCGAGGCATCCAGCTACCGCTCCTATGAGTCGCTCGAGGTCTCCATTAGCGAGTCCGGCCTGCCTTTGTGGACTTTCTCCCCACCGGGAATGCTCGCCGCGCCGGAAGAGGAGACCCTCCCGCTCGAATTCGAACCAGGGCCCACCCCGCGCGGCAACATCGAAGAAATCGACGCCATGATGGCCCAGCTCCTCGCGCACACCAACGCCGGCGGCCGGGCAGCCTTCATCGCGCCGGCGCAAGGTGCTATCAAGCGCATGGTGGATCGCTTTGCAGAAAAGGGCATCCGCACCAAGGTAGCTACCCCTGGCTGGGAACCCACCGCCGGTGAAGTCACCCTCTACCAAGCACTAAGCCACGCCGGCCTGGTATTTCCCAAGGTGAAAAAGCCTAAGGATGCCGAGGCCCTCCCACTGGTCGTTGTGACCGAGACGGACCTGACCGGTAACCGCGTAGGCGATATCGCCGAAGCAAAGCGCCGGCCCGCCAAACGCCGCAATAAGGTTGATCCGCTTGCCCTCAGGCAGGGCGATTTTGTGGTGCACGAGACCCACGGCATCGGTAAGTTTCTCAAGATGGCGGAGCGCACCATCCAGTCCGGCGATGAAACCAGCCGCCGCGAATACATCGTGCTCGAGTACGCGCCCTCCAAGCGTGGTCAGCCCGCCGATCAGCTCTGGGTCCCCATGGACTCGCTGGATCTCCTCAGCAAGTACACCGGTGGCGAATCGCCTCACCTGTCCAAGATGGGCGGTTCCGACTGGAAGAACACCAAGAAGAAGGCGCGCGCCGCCGTGCGCGAAATCGCCGGCGAGCTCGTCGAGCTCTACGCCAAGCGCCAGGCTGCGCCGGGGCACCAGTTCTCCCCGGATAATCCGTGGCAGGCGGAGATGGAGGATAATTTCCCCTTCGTCGAAACCGAAGACCAGATGCTGGCCATCGATGCCGTCAAGCAGGACATGGAATCCACGGTGCCGATGGACCGCGTCGTCGTCGGCGATGTGGGCTATGGCAAAACCGAGGTGGCCATCCGCGCCGCCTTCAAGGCCGTGCAAGACGGCATGCAGGTGGCCGTCCTCGTTCCCACCACGCTGCTGGCGCAGCAGCACTTTGATACCTTCAGCGAGCGCATGACCGGCTTCCCCGTCAAGATTGAGGTGCTTTCGCGCTTTACCTCACAGAAGGAAGCCAAGAACATCTTCAAGGGCCTGGCCGATGGCAGCGTCGATATCGTCGTCGGCACCCACCGCCTCCTCCAGACCGGTGTGCACTGGAAGAACCTCGGCCTCATCGTCGTGGACGAGGAGCAGCGCTTCGGCGTGGAGCACAAGGAACACATTAAGGCGCTTAAGGCCAGCGTGGATGTGCTCACCATGTCCGCAACACCTATCCCGCGCACCTTGGAGATGTCCATGGCTGGCATCCGCGAGATGTCCACCATCTTGACCCCGCCGGAAGACCGCCACCCGGTGCTGACCTACGTCGGCGCTTATGAGGACAAGCAGGTAGCCGCGGCCATCCGCCGCGAGCTGCTGCGCGATGGTCAAACCTTTTTCATCCACAACAAAGTCTCTGATATCGAAAAGAAGGCCCGCGAGCTGCGTGACCTGGTACCGGAGGCCCGCGTCGTCGTCGCGCACGGACAGATGAACGAGGAGGTGCTCGAACAGACCGTCCAAGGGTTCTGGGATCGCGAGTATGACGTTTTGGTATGTACCACCATCGTGGAGACTGGCCTGGATATCGCTAACGCGAATACCCTCATTGTGGAAAACGCCCACCATATGGGCTTGTCCCAGCTGCACCAGCTGCGCGGGCGCGTGGGACGCTCCCGCGAGCGCGGCTATGCCTACTTCCTGTACCCCAAGGGAGCTACGCTCACGGAAACCTCCTATGACCGCCTGGCAACTATCGCTCAAAACAATGACCTTGGTGCTGGCATGGCCGTAGCCATGAAGGACTTGGAGATGCGCGGTGCCGGTAACGTGCTCGGTGCCCAACAGTCCGGCCACATTGCCGGTGTGGGCTTCGATCTCTACGTGCGGCTCGTTGGCGAGGCGGTCGAGACCTTCAAATCGCTCGCCCGCGGCGAAGCACCCACCGTTACCGATGAGGGCCCGAAGGAAATCCGCATCGATCTCCCCGTGGATGCGCATATTCCGGAAGGCTATATCGACTCCGAGCGCCTGCGCCTGGAGGTCTATCGCAAGCTTGCGGCTTCGCAGAATGACGATGATCTCAAGGCCGTTATCGAGGAAATGGAAGACCGCTTCGGCCCACTGCCACAGGAGGTGTTGCGCCTGCTGTCCGTTGCCCGCCTGCGCCACCAGGCGCGCCGCGCCGGCATTTCCGATATCACCGTGCAGGGCACCCGCGTCAAGTTCCACCCAGTGGAGCTGCCGGATTCCAAGCAGGTGCGTCTCAAGCGCCTATACCCGGGCTCCAGCTTCCGTGCGGCGGCGAAGGCAATCAACGTGCCGTTCCCCAAGGCAGGCCGCAATGTCACCTCGCCGAAGCTGCGCGATACCGAGCTTATTCAGTGGGCGGCGGACTTCTTGAGCGCGCTTTTCGACGTCGACCCCATCAACGTCAGCGGCGCCCAGCCCACCTCGAACGTGGTTAGCGTAGGGGAGTAGCTAGAGGGTGAGCCAGCCGGTGCTCAAGCCCCAAATGGCGGTGGCGGCACCGGCCAGGACAATGGCCACCACGCACCACTCGAAGGTATTGAAGATGCGTTCCTTCTTCCACAGCCGGGTGCCGACATACGGAATAAGTCCCGGCACTACGGCCAATGCGCCGAGTAGGACGTAGACGAGGTCGGCCGCATAAATCAGCCACAGGGAGTAGATAAACGCGAGCAAAGAAATGACCAAGTGCTTGCGATTTTCCTTGCGGCTCACCTCTGGTCCGGAAAGGTCGAACTTGATACCCGCCTGCGGGTGAGACAGCCCCTTGCCCCGCAGTGCCAAGAGCAATAGGTACAGGGAAGAGAAGATATAGGGCAGCAAGTACATGATGGTTGCCAGCTGCACCATGGCGTTATAAGACGCCTCGTTGAGGTAGAAGACGATGATGAATAGCTGGATGGCCATCGTGGAAATCAGCTGCGCTACCCACGGCGCACCCGCCACGTTAATGGTGCCAATGCGGCGGGGAATGAGGCCGTCGATGGCCATCATTACGATGGGCTCGGCGCACAACATCTGCCAGGAGACGTAGGCACCCAAAACCGACAAGCACAGTCCAATAGACACCAGCGCGCCGCCCCAGGGGCCGATGACCTCGGTGAGCACGGATGCCATGGAATTATCTGGCAGCGCGGCCAGTTCTTCTTTGCTCATCACGCCAAAGCTTAGGGTAGACACGGAAACCAGCAGCGCCAGCACGGAGAAGAAGCCGATGACGGTCGCGCGGCCGACGTCGGTGCGCTTAGAAGCCTGCTTGGAATAAACGGATGCGCCCTCCACGCCAATGAAGACCCACACGGTAAAGAGCATGATTCCCTGGACCTGCTCAAAGACGCTGGCCTCAGAAGCGCGTCCCCAGAAATCCAAGGTGAATTTATCCCAGCTGAACCCGAGGAACGCAATGAGCACCACAAAGGCCAGGATGGGCACAATCTTGGCAATTGTGGTGATGAGGTTCATGAACGCGGCCTGCTTGATGCCGCGAGCAAGAACCGCAAAGATGCCCCAGGATAGGAGAGAGACGGCGATGGCGGAGGTCCAGTAATGGTCGGCGTCGAAAAGCGGCAGGTAATGGCCCAAGGTATTGAAAAAGAGGGTGGCATAACCCACCTGCGCCATAACGGAGCCCAGCCAATAGCCCCAGCCGGAGGTAAAACCAATAAAATCGCCGAGGCCGGCACGGACGTAGGAATAAACGCCGGAATCAAGGTGCGGCTTTCGGCGGGCCAGAATTTGAAAAACAAACGCCACAGACAGCATGCCGATGCCCGCTACCAGCCAGCCAATAAGCATCGCGCCTGGGCCGGCAACGGAGGCAATGTTTTGGGGCAGCGAGAAAATGCCCGCGCCCACGGTGGAACCGATAATCAGCGCGACGAGGGTCCACAACGTCACGGAGTGGGATTTATTCTGGCTGGAGGTCATTGGCCTAAAATACCTTGAATAGCCCCATTATGGGAACTCGGGCTAGACTTTGTGCACATGACTGTGCTGTTGCTCGATGAACGCTGGCCCACCATGATCCCCATGCAGGCGCACGGGAAGCTGCGTGGCCCTGTCCACTTCACGGGTGAGGTACCCGTGTCCGTACGGTGGAATTTCTCCGATCTGCTGGTAGGCGAGGACGCCACCGGCACCTTAGTGAGCACCGACGAACACGATCCGGAAACTCGCGCCCGCCTTGCTACCGGCGAGCCCGTCATTCGCGCCGAATCCCTCGCGGATCCCATCATGCAGGCGCGCCAGACCATGGCCACGGCGCGGCGCATTGGGGAGTGGGAGCGCGAGCAAACCCATACCTCGCTCTTGCCCTATCTTGAGGAGGAGTCTGCCGAATTCGCCGCGGCCGTGCGCAACCGCGAACCGGAAAGCGAGATGCTGAAGGAATTGGGCGATGTCTTCCTCCAAGTACTCTTCCATGCGGAAATCTCCACCTTTTCGCTTGACGACGTCGCCCAGAGCTTCCTCACCAAAATGCGCGCCCGCGCTCCATACCTCTTTGATGGCACCACGGAGATTGTCGATGTTGACACGCAAGAGAGGCTGTGGCGCGAAGGCAAGGGAATGTAGGATGGCTTCTCATGAAGAGGCTGCTGCAGATATTCGGGGGCTGCGGGGTGGCCGTAGCCGTGATCATCGCGCTGGTGGCATGGCTGTTGACGGGGCACGGCACTTCCCAAGAGCCCGTACCGGAAAACATTCCGCCCGTTGAAGGCAAAGAGGTCGCGCACATTGACGTCAACGCCCCCGGCCGCACCGCGGATAAGCTCACCTACTGGGCCTCTGACCTAGCTGAGCAGACCGGTATCCCACCGGCCGCCTTGCGTGCTTATGGCAACGCTGAACTCATCGCTCAGCAAAAATGGCCGAATTGCCATCTGCGCTGGAATACCCTTGCCGGCCTGGGCTACGTGGAGACCCGCCATGGCACCTACAACGGCAATTGGTTTAAGCCCTCCAAGCTTGACGACGCCGGCTACCCCCAGCCACCCATCAACGGCATCGCCCTCGATGGACTAAACAATACGGCGCACACCCCAGATACCGATAACGGCAAGATCGATGGGGATTCCGAATATGACCGTGCCGTTGGCCCAATGCAATTTATCCCGACCACATGGGAATCGGTGGGCGCTGATGCTAACGGCGATGGGAAGGCAGATCCCAATCAAATTGACGACGCCGCAGTCGGCGCCGCCGGACTTTTATGCTTTGGTGATAGAGATCTCTCTAACCCAGAACAGTGGGAGGAAGCAGTCCTAAATTACAACCAGTCCAGCGAGTATTTGCATAAAGTTGCACGTGCCGCCAATGCCTACTCGGTTCCGCAAAGTGCCAAGTAGTGTCACACAGCAAAGTTTTCTGCAACAATTGAGAACGTAGCTGGGCCGGCTGGTCCAGAGCGAATTTATTTACGAGGAGTGAAAAACAGCATGGCCGATATCATCCACACTTTCGCCCGCGAAATTCTTGATTCCCGTGGCAACCCAACCGTCGAGGCCGAGGTCTTCCTTGATGACGGCGCCCGCGGTGTTGCCGGCGTTCCTTCCGGTGCTTCTACCGGTGTGCACGAGGCTCACGAGCTGCGCGACGGTGGCGAGCGCTACCAGGGTAAGGGTGTTCTGAAGGCTGTTGAGAACATCAACGAGAAGATTGCCGACGAAATTGCTGGCTTCGAAGCTGACGACCAGCGCCTCATTGACCAGGCACTGATTAAGCTGGACGGTACCGATAACAAGTCCGAGCTCGGCGCTAACGCTATCTTGGGTGTTTCCATCGCCGCAGCCAAGGCCGCTGCAGAGTCCGCTGCACTGCCTCTGTACCGCTACATCGGCGGCCCGAATGCTCACGTACTGCCAGTGCCGATGATGAACATTCTCAACGGCGGCGCACACGCTGACTCCGGCGTTGACGTCCAGGAATTCATGATCGCTCCGATTGGTGCGGAGTCCTTCGCCGAGGCTCTTCGCATGGGCGCCGAGGTCTACCACGCATTGAAGGCAGTGCTGAAGGACAAGGGTCTGTCCACCGGTCTGGGCGACGAGGGCGGCTTCGCTCCGTCCGTTGACTCCACCAAGGCTGCTCTCGACGTCATCGTGGACGCCATCAAGAAGGCCGGCTTCGAGCCAGGCAAGGATGTAGCACTCGCACTCGACGTTGCTTCCTCCGAGTTCTTCAAGGACGGCAAGTACCACTTCGAGGGCGGCGAGCACACCGCTGAAGAAATGTCCAAGGTCTATGAGGGTCTCATCGACGAGTACCCGATCGTCTCCATCGAGGATCCGCTGCAGGAAGATGACTGGGAAGGCTACACCGCCCTGACCGCCGCAATTGGCGAGAAGGTGCAGATCGTTGGCGATGACTTCTTCGTCACCAACCCTGCTCGTCTGCAGGAGGGCATTGAGAAGAAGGCTGCCAACGCCCTGCTGGTTAAGGTCAACCAGATCGGTACCCTGACCGAGACCTTCGATGCTGTCGAGCTGGCTCACCGCAATGGTTACCGCACCATGATGTCCCACCGCTCCGGTGAGACCGAGGACACCACCATTGCAGACTTGGCTGTCGCTCTGAACTGTGGCCAGATCAAGACCGGTGCACCGGCACGTTCCGAGCGCGTAGCTAAATACAACCAGCTGCTGCGCATCGAGCAGGAGCTCGGCGACGGCGCAGTCTACGCCGGCCGCTCCGCATTCCCGCGCTTTAAGGCTTAATCACCTCCTTTCGTAGCGTCCTCGCATTGCCGCGGGGGCGCTTTCGCATGTCTAGGTATTGTTGCCAGGTTTGCTTCCAATTCATGGTTCGCGGTGCCAAAGGACCCTCCGCTCGGTCAATTTCGAAGGTGCCGTCCGAAAAGAGCCAGGCAACGTCCCCAGTGATGGGATCCATGATGTAGCGTGCCCTGCCATCGGTCTTCACATTGTGGTGGTGCTGACAGAGAGTTACGAGATTATCGACGCTCGTCGGTCCGCCGTCGGCATACTCCACCCGATGATCAAGCTGGCAGTAATGCGCCGGCATGGAACACCCCGGCCAGCGGCACGTGGCATCGCGACCGTGGACCCATGCCCTAATTTGTTCGGTGGGGACGTAGGATGATGTTTCTTCTGGGCACAGCTCGCGAGCCATCGAGTAAGTGCTTAAATGTTCCGTAAGAACGCACCATCCCGCCGACGGGATATATACCCGAGAAGCATCGTCACCCGCCGCATAGGTATTGATAACCACTTTTGTCTGGGTGCGATTAAAGATCAGCACCTCCAAAGCCTCTGACTTAGTGATGTTCTTCTTTCGCGCTGCTTTATCGATGTGCCGTGAAATAGCACTGGCGGTAGCCTTATCCGTCTTCAGGGTGACGGTGGCTTGGCCTTTGGAATAAGAAATGGAAACGGAGCGCTCGATTTCTTTCTCAATATCTGGCTTGAGAATGCCATCGATGTAGTCGCGCAAGAATCTACGGATTTCAGATTCCGTGGGGACATGCTGAGCAGGTTCCTTCGGAGTGAGGAAGTCTGCAAGGGCGGCATCGACTAGTTGGATGCCCTCGGCGTCGTCGCCAAGCGGGGAAAGCTCGGCATCAATGACGTGCAGACGCGGGAGGTCAAGAATCCAATGTTCGGTCTGCACCGCGGTGGTTAACGGCAACTCACGCATGCGTAGGTGAGAGCGTAGTGCGGATAAAACGCGCCAGTAGCTCAAGCCCACCCGCTTAGCTAAAGCAGCGGTAGTGCATTCGACATCGTCTTCTAATCTCGGAAGTACGGATTGGTATAGCTGCCAAGATTGAATGCGTTGGAGCATGCCCAAAACGCAAACCGTATCGTCGAGGTTATTGGTAGAAAAATAAGCTTTCTTTGGTGGTGCGTCGCTGGCTATCACGGAAAGTTCCCCCTCTAGAATAAATCGCACACCCAATCGAATTTCTGCCCCCAGTATAAGTTGCCCTGCTGGCTTGCGCAAGGCCTGAAGCGAAAAATTGTGCGAAAATCCGAGAGAGGTTTAGTAGCTGAAAATTTTGTCAGCTACTGCTTCGAGTTCCTTATCGTCATACTTGTCACCGCAGGTGGCGAGGGAACCCACGCCAGCCATGTACATGGTAAAAAGCTTATCCGGAAGGGGAGAAGCCGCTGATATCTCAAGCTTTTCGTAGACGGGAGCGTATTTCCTGTCAAACTCCTCTAAATCGGGAACGAGCTCTTCAAATCCGCTGTCGCCATGGGCTAGCAAATACTTGGCATCGTCTAGAATCTGATCATTCTCGCAGGCAACAGCTCCAGCCTTTTTCAGGGTCGTGGCATTGACCTCGTAGCTTGTAGGGCCGTCGTCCTCTTCGGAAGCCCCAGCGCCGAACACGTCTAGGTAAAAGTCCGGGATGGTGCCGTGTTCTTTTATATGGTAAATGAAGCCGCTTTTGGTATTGAGGTCGTGTTTTCTGCTTGTGGTGGTGGGGGTTTCGCTGCTGGTAGGGATTTCGCTAGTGGGGGATTCCGCTTCGCTGGTGGCTTCTTCTTTGTGATCGGTCGAGCTGCACCCGGTAAGTAGGGTGCCTACGGCGGCTAGAAGGAGGAGACGCTTGAGGGGCATAGCTATTCCTTAAGTGGGGAATATGATTCGAGGTTCTAGCTGGAATGGATGGCCTCAGCGACCTTTTCCAATTCTTCATCGCTGAATTCATCGCCGCAAGACATCACGGCACCGAGTGGGGACATCGCTGCAGCCATGATCTTGTCATTGTCTGGTGGGTCATCGGGGATATTCAGTGCTTTAAAAACATCACTGTATTTACCATCAGAGCTGTCGACCGACGACATTACTGCTTCCCCAAATTTGTCGGTGTTGCCTAGGAAATACTCCTTTGAGATGTCGAACAATTCATCATTCTCGCAGGTAGCTTCGCCGGCCTTCTTGACGGAGTCCGCGTTGGTTTCAAAGGTCTCGGGCTGATCGTCTCCCTCGAGCTCGTCAGCATCATGGTTGATGTAATCGTCCGGCAGGGTCTTATACTCCTTGAGGTACTCGGCCATGCCGTCGGTGGTGTTCAGGTCGTAGCCATCACCGTAGACGGGATATTCGCCGTCCTGGGCGGAGGGGCTGCAGCTGGCGAGGAAGAGGGTTGCGGTGAGAACGGGGAGGATGCGCTTGAGAGACATGAAAATTCCTTCCTGGAGGTAGAATTTCCTTTAGTGTATCCAAATTGCGCGTGCCACGTCCCTGTTACAGGAGTGACGGCGCTAGGATTAGAGACCTATGGCACGCGAAAAGAAGAGGCAGCGAAACCGGAGCCGCACTAGGGTTCCGGTGGCCTCGCGTGCTGCGGATATCCGTAAAGCTCAGCGTGCACAACTGAGGCAGAAACAGAAGCCGGACCGGATGAGTATTGCCGGAGTGGGCGTAATCGTTGCCATCGTGCTTGTGGTTTTGTTTGCTATCGCCATTCCGCTGCGCAATTACTACCACGGCCGGTCCGAAATTGCCCGCCTCCATGAGTCAATCGCCGCCAAGCAGGATGAGAAAGCTGCTTTGCTGGAGAAGATTGATAGATATAAGTCCGATGAGTACATCAAGCAGGAGGCGCGGCGCCGATTCGGGGTCGTCGATGAGGGTGAGACCGCCTACCGCATCATTGATCCGCAGATTAAGCCGGATGACCAGCTCACCACAGATGGCCAGAAGGAAGAAGATTCCCGCGAATGGTACGAAGTTTTGTGGGATTCCGTAGCCGAGCCGCCTGAGGAAGAAGCTCCGTCCGAGCAGGTAAATCATCTTCCGATTGAGCCGGCGCCGGAAGAGAATCCAGATGTGCGATAATTGTCCGCATGACCGTCACTGATGCAGATATCGCTGTAGTAACTGAGCAATTGGGCCGCACTCCACGCGGGGTCCTAGAGGTTTCTTATCGCACGCCGGATGGGCAGCCCGCGGTAATTAAGACGGCACCCAAGCTTGCCGACGGCACCCCATTCCCCACCCTCTACTACCTCACCGACCCACGGCTTACGGCCGAAGCTTCACGCTTGGAGGTCGCCCACGTGATGAAGTGGATGGAAGCCCGCTTAGGTGAGGACGAGGAATTGGCTGCCGACTATCAGCGCGCCCACGAATATTTCTTGGCCAAGCGCAATGATATTGAAGACCTTGGCACCGATTTCTCCGGTGGTGGCATGCCCGATCGAGTGAAGTGCCTGCATGTGCTCATCGCGTACGCGCTTGCTGAAGGCCCACAGCATTTCCGATTGGGAACTGAAGCGGTGGCCATGGCCGCTGACCACGGCAAGCTTCGAGGCTCTGCCATCCCGCAAGATTGGCCCAGCGTAGAGGAACTGGGGATTGACCTGGCCCAGTTCGATTTCTCTAACGCGGAATAGGAGGGCTGCTATGACTCGCGTTGCTGCGATTGATTGCGGTACCAATTCGATTCGCTTGCTCATCTCTGAAATTCAGGATGACGGCAAAGTTCGCGATATTACCCGCACCATGGAAATCATCCGCCTGGGAGAGGGAGTCGATGCCACTGGCGAAATCGCCCCTGCAGCCCTAGATCGCGCCCGCGTGGCCTTGGAAGGCTACGTACGCCAGATGAAGTTTGAGAAGGTCACCCGCGTGCGGATGGTCGCTACCTCCGCTACTCGCGATGCCAAGAACCAACAGGAATTCTTCGACATGACCGCTGAGTTGCTCGGCCAAATTCAGGCTGGCGCACAGGCCGAGGTTGTCTCGGGCGAGGAAGAGGCTCTGTTGTCCTTTAATGGCGCCGTGGCCGATGTGGAGCCAGACCGCGGACCGTTCTGTGTCATCGATCTGGGCGGCGGTTCGACCGAGTTCGTCGTAGGCACGGCCGATGGCGATATCTTGGGCACCCACTCGGCTCGCATGGGGTGCGTCAGGCTAACCGAGCGCATTATGCGAACAGATCCGCCTACCGAGTCGGAGATTGAGATCGCTTCCGAGTACGTTGGCGAGCGAACGGCAGAAGTGGAGAAGATAGTACCTATTTCTAAGGCCCGTACCATCGTCGGCTGCGCAGGCACTTTCACCACTCTTTCTGCATTGGCTCAGGGCCTTGAGCGCTACGACGCCGATGCCATTCACGGGTCTGAACTCCGCTTCGATGCCCTGCGCGTGCTTTTGCAGCAGCTTATTAGCCTGCCTTCCGACGTCCGCGCCCTCAACCCCGTCATCCATCCCGGCCGTGCCGACGTCATTGGTGGTGGGGCGGTAGCCGTCGAAGGCATCATGCAGCTTATCGAGCGCAATTGCGATGCGAGCAGCTTTTTCATCAGTGAAAAGGACATTCTCGACGGCATTATCGCTGGTCTGGCTGCGGAGGGTACCCCTCGTTAACTCCCGCAGGGTGAGGTGGCCTAAAATATTCCTTGCCCTTGCCCCCATAGCCCAATCGGCAGAGGCAGTCGACTTAAAATCGATTCAGTGTGGGTTCGAGTCCCACTGGGGGCACCATGTGAAGTCTCGAGACATCGTTCCGGTCGGTGTCTCGAGATTTTTCGTTTTTAGTTGCCCCGGTGGGGGCTGAGTTCGTTGTCTTTCTTGTTGTAGTAGATCTTTTCTTCGGTGAGTGTGTAGGCGGCGATTTGTGCCCCGGTGGCGGTTATTTTGATGTCGACGTGGTTGTCGACGCAGACCATTGTGATGGGTTGTCCGCCCCATCGGAGTGCGGTCCTGGTGCAGTTTAAGGATGCGGTCGACAGTGCTGGGGTTGAGTGCTCGGGGATTAGTGCGGGGGCGTTTAGAGCGTGGTCCTAGGGAGTTAATTGCGCCTTCTCGGTAGCGGGCTTGAAGTGTTCGGATCCATCGTGTGCTGACATTGAAGTGTTTGAGGTTACCCTCGTTTAGTGGACACCCTATTTGTGCGGATCTTGTGTCCGTAGGAGAGGATGTTCATTGTGAGTCAACAGCGCAAGAAGTACACGCCGGAGTACCGGCGTGAAGCCGCGAACTTGGTAATCGAGTCAGAGCGCCCGATCGCTCATGTGGCTAAGGAGATTGGCGTCTCCGCCGGGCTTTTAGGCCGGTGGGT
>NZ_JASPGT010000008.1:0-102937 GCF_030228885.1 Corynebacterium sp. MSK195
AGAAACCGAGTACTATTTCACCCAGCCCATCAACACAGGGCCGTAAAAGAAGCGGAACTAAACCCAGGACGCTTCAACACTGCGATCCAAGTACCCCATGAGCAGGCGGCGAAACACAATTTCTTCTATCAGCGGCGCCAAAAATAGGTAGCACGCTAAAGAAATAACCACCATAGCACCGCGCCCGTCAGCGGAGGATGTATTTTCCGAGGGCGATAATCCCAGCAGCGGGCCCACTATTGCGGCTGCCGCTCCCGCCATAAAGATGGCGAGCGGAACCTGCCATACCAAGTGCCAACCACGCCGACCCAAAGGAAGAAAGCCGAGACCAATTCCCCGCCGTTTTAGGTAGAACACCAATGCAGTCGTCGGCACTACCACCGAAAGAGCAAGCGCAACGGGCATGATCGTGCCTAGTCCACCCGTGGTTAAACCAGCCTTCATCATGACAAAAACTGTCGCCACTAAGAGGACATCCATTGCAATGACGGCCGCTAGTCCAATAAGCGCATCTTTCAACCTGATGTTATCCGCTTCCATGCCCCCACCTTAAAAGGCCGCCATTCATCCTTAAGAATGAATTTACTCAAAATAGTAAAGCCTCCTTTACAGTAAAGGACCCTTGACATATAGTGTGTGTCAAGCACGCTTTACAACTGCTTACTATAGGAGGTTCCCGTGAATACCACTCGCTTTGGCCGCCCCAAGTTCGGAGGCACGCAAACCAAACTCATTACTTTGTCCGTGGCTGCAGGCGCAGCCATCGCAGCAGCCGCCGGTGCCATCATGGCCGCGTTCGTGCACGATGATTCGCCGTGGCTAGCTTTTGCCGTGTACTCGCTGTGCCTCCTGCCTGTTGCTACGGCGGCTAGCTGGGGATTCATGGTGGATCGGTCCACCATCCGCGGGGCAACACCCGACCCGGAAAACTCCATCGAATCCCATTGGTATTCGCAGGCTTCCGAAAACACCCTGCACGCCATGCTCTTTGGCATCGGCGGCCTAGGCGTTGTCTCCTCATTTTGGGAGTTCCAGGTTTCCGGCACCATGCTCACCATCATCTTGGGAGTATTTGTCACTGGAACCTTTGGCATTAGCTACTTTGCCCATAAGCGAGCAGCGAGCTAAACCATGGACAACCGGCTAAAAGAGATTCGCGAGAGCCAAGGTCTTTCGCAGCAGGGCTTAGCTACGGAGTTAGGTGTCTCGCGCCAAACAGTCATCAGTATTGAAAAAGGGCGCTACGATCCTTCACTCCCCCTCGCATTTCAGATCGCGCGCCACTTTTCCTGCCGCATCGAGGACATTTTCATCCCCGAGGAATAACCACGCTGCGCGCTACTTCTTCACGCCGCCGAAGCGGCGATCGCGCCGCGCGTATTCCTCGATGGCGGCGAAGAGATCCTCCGGCGTGAAATCCGGGAAGAGTTTGTCTTGGTAAATCATCTCCGCGTAGGCGGACTGCCAGAGCAGGAAGTTAGAGGTGCGCTTCTCACCGGACGGGCGAAGGAAGAGATCCACATCCGGCATGCCTGGGTCATAAAGATGCTGCGCGATGGTCTCTTCTTTAATATCACGCGGATTGAGCTCGCCGGCGGCAACCTGCTTGGCGATGTCCCTAAAGCCATCTACCAGCTCTGCCCTACCGCCGTAGTTCACGCACATGGCCAAGGTCATCTTGGTATTGTCC
Source organism: Corynebacterium sp. MSK195 (assembly GCF_030228885.1). NCBI lineage: Bacteria > Bacillati > Actinomycetota > Actinomycetes > Mycobacteriales > Corynebacteriaceae > Corynebacterium > Corynebacterium sp. MSK195. The sequence continues at coordinate 1,691 of NZ_JASPGT010000008.1, forward strand.
TTGGTCAGCTCCTGAGCGGCCTCGAGCTCCTTAATAACCGAGCGCCACAGGCGCGGGCGGCGGCCCGCCCACACCACGCGCACGCCACGCTCATTGAGCCACTCACGCTGGCGGCGCAGCACGTCGCGGTTAAATCCCATAAGGAAGCGGACCTCCTCGGGGCTGCGGCGCCAATTCTCCGTGGAGAAGGCATAGGCCGAAAGGTAGGGAACGCCGGCGGCAAGGCAGGCATCGACGACGTCGAGAAGCACGGCTTCTCCGCGCCTATGCCCCTCGGTGCGCTTCATGCCCTTCTCCTGGGCCCAGCGGCCGTTGCCATCCATGACCAGCGCAATATGGCGCGGGATGAACTCATCCGGGATATTCGGCGGGGTCAAAGTGCGGTTCGGGTCTGGCGTAATCACGGGCTATATTCTACTGCTCCATAACCTGCAATGCGGAAACATTGCGCTCCATGTGCCACTGCAGGTGTGCGCGCGCTAGGCGATGCCCCTCCTGCTTTTGCGCATTCGTCGGGTTCGTCGGGTGATTATGCGCCAAAAGCCACAGGTGGTGCAGGGTTTCCGGGTCTACCTCCGCGGCACCTGGCGGACGGCATTCGTGGCACGCCGCGCCGCCTACCGCTGGGTGAAAGGCGTGGTGCGGGCCCGGCCGGTTGCACTGGGCGCAGTTGAACAGGCTCGGCGCCCAGCCGGCATGCGCCATGGCCTGCAGCAAGAAGGCATCCAACGCCATGGTCGGGTCCGCGGTTTGCAGCTGCTCCAAGGTCGCGGTGACGGATTCGTAGAGGTAGGGGTCATGGGCGGCGTCGGCAAATGCAAGGCGCTCGGCCGATTCCAGCACTGCACACGCGGCCGTGTAGCGCTCATAGTCCTCAATAAGGCGCGCGCCAAAGTAGTCGACCGTATCCGCCTGGGAAATGGTGGCCAGATTCTTGCCCACATACAGCTGAACATCGAGGTTGACGAAGAACTGCAGGCGCGAACCAAAGCGCGACTTGGCACGGCGCACTCCCTTGGCTACCGCGCGCACGAGGCCATGATCGCGGGTAAGCAGGACTATGACGCGATCGGCCTCACCAAAGTCATAGGTGCGGATGACCACTGCGCGGTCACGATAGTTCTCGCGCATAACCGCTTAGAAACCGAGTCTGCCCAGCGACTTCGGATCCGACTGCCAGTTCTTTAACACCTTGATACGCAGGTCCAGGTACACGTTTTGGCCCAGCAGCTTAATAATCTCCTTGCGGGCATTGCCCACAATGCGGCGGAAGCGCAAGCCATCCTTGCCCTCGATAATGCGCTTCTGGCCTGGGCGCTCCAGGTACAAAATGGCATGGATATCCAGCACGCCCTCACGAGTGCGCGACGGCAGCATCTCATCAACCTGCACCGCCACCGAGTGTGGCAGCTCCGCCTTCAAGCCGGACAGAGCAGCTTCACGAATGAGTTCCTCGATGCGCTTTTCCTGGCCTTCATCGGTGATGTGATCATCCGGGTAGAACTTCGGACCTTCCGGCAGGTGGTCCACGATGACCTGCACCAGCTCATCCAGTTGCACACCCTCCTTGGAGGAAACCGGGATGACTACCGCATTCGGGTCATCCTGGGAGAGCAGCTCGTGCAGGGCCAGCAGCTGCGCGCCAACCTGATCTTTGCTGGCCTTATCCAGCTTGGTGACGATGCCGATGATCGGGGTCTTTGGCGCGATGCTGCGCACGTTTTCCAGGATCCAGCGGTCACCCGGGCCAATCTTTTCATCGGCCGGGATGGTCAGGCCGATTACATCCACATCGGCATAGGTGTCTTTCACTACCTCGTTGAGGCGCTCGCCCAGAAGTGTGCGCGGGCGGTGCAGACCCGGCGTATCCACGACGATGACCTGGGCATCATCGCGGTGGACCAAACCGCGAATGGTGTGGCGGGTAGTCTCCGGCTGGTCTGCGGTAATCGCAATCTTCTGCCCCACCAGGGCATTGGTCAGGGTGGACTTGCCGGTATTCGGACGCCCTACAAAGGACACGAAGCCCGAACGGAATCCCTCCGGGGTATCGGTGTATTGCGAATAATCAAGCGGGGCTGCCGTATTTTCGGCGCCTTCCGGCACGGCATCATCGGGGTCTTCTGGCAAGCCCTCGAATGCCGCATCAAACTGTGCATCAAAATCAGAACTCATTACTCGCAATAATAGCCCACGGAGTCAAGATCTCCGATTAGTTCGCAGCCAATTCGCACCGGTGACACGGCATAGGGCTAATCTATGGAGAAACCTCTTCTCCCCAGCGCATACCGCGCTCACTCTCCGAAAGGCCCTTCATGCCCCGCAAATCCCCTGCCCTACTTTTGGGCGCTGCTCTTACTCTCATCCTTTCCGCATGCTCCTCGCCCGATTCTGAGACATCCACCGAGACGAGTACTAGTTCTTCAGCTACCTCTACTTCGAGCGCTACTAGTTCTTCAAGCAGCACCTCTTCCGCCACGACCAGCAGCGAAGAAACCGAAACCGAAGAACCGGAAGAAAGCATTGCCCCCGGACCGGAGACCCAACCTCCGGCTGCAGCCGCGGAGCCGGAGTTACTGTATTGCGATATTGGATTAGGGGCAGTTGGACACTTCTCCGATGGATCTTGGCACCAAACTGAGCTCTGCAACACTCCAGCGCTACAGAGATCTGTTCGAGCCGAAGGAGTCTGCGGCGGTGAGGAAGGTCGCTATAAGTACCCTGAGGAATGGGCCGAGCTGTGCAACGGAGGCCTTCCACCTTCCGATTCGGACTATTCCGAAAGCTACGGCGATATAGATGCAGGCTACGCACCAGAGTCTGGCGCAGTTGCGGATGCGCTAGCGGATTCGGATATGGGTGCGGTTGAAGGCCACGAGTATTAACAGAGAGAAGGCAGTGCGTTAAGCAACGTCAAAGCCCTGCGCCCATAGAGATGGGTGCAGGGCTTTGATGGTGGATTAGAGGAGCTTACTTAAACTCGTCCGGCAGAGGGCCGAGCTGCGGGCCGTCCGGGTAGTACTTCCAGCCGTCCTTGATGCGGACGTCGTCAGCCCACGGCAGCTTGTACTCGCCCTTGGCTAGGTCCTCGACCCAGGTGAGATAGTTATCGGTCTTGCCGCCGGGGTAGCCCACGTACCCGCGGTTGCCCAGGTTGAAGATGTTGTTTTCTAGGCCCCAATTGATACGGGCCTTGTCAGCCAGCTCTGGGAAGATTTCGGCAGTGACGATTTCGCCCGGATTACGGTGGCCCTCAGAAATCATGTGGCCGTCGTAATTGCAGACGTTACCTTCACCGAAGTAGTAGAAGGTGTTGTCGTAGCCAGCCAAGTTTACGGATGCGGTGTACATCAGGTTTTGGAAGGCATTCGTCTTATTGGTCATGATCCACTGATCCTGGGTCTGCGTGGAGTAGCCAGAGATACGGATATAGACGTTGGCACCCTTGTATGCAGCCTCGCGCGCGAGCTCAGGGAACATGCCGTCGTGGCAAATGTTCACGGCAAGCTTGGAGCCCTTTGGTCCGTCACAAACCGGCATGCCCAGATCGCCTGGGTACCAAGGCTCGATAGGAGTCCACGGCTGAAGCTTGCGGTAGTGCAGTGCGATTTCACCATCGGAGTTAATGATGATGGCGGTGTTGAAAGGTGGCTTTCCTTCCTCATGGTTTGGCTCCATGATGGAAAAGACGCCCCAGACATCATTGTCCTTGCAGGCCTGCTTGAACTGGTCCACCTTTGGGTCATCGAGGCCGATGAGGAATTCATCATAGAACCAAATTTTGGTGTTGAGACCGGAGGAAGAATACTCCGGGAAGACAATAAGGTCGAGGTCTGGGTAGCCCGCCTTGGTGGAACCCACCATGCGGCAGATTTCGTCCACGCTGGCCTGGACGTCTTCCGGGGTATTGACCACAGGTACGGGGTACTGAATGAGGGCCATCAACAGGCCGTCGGGGGATGCGCTGATGCTGCCAGTGCTGGACATAGTGGGCTCCTATCGCAAAGTAGATAATGTGGCAGGAGCCATATTACTGACGCACTAGTGGTACGTCACACTTTTCGCTCGGAGAAGTAGTCTCGTATAAGAGACTCATCGTAAGCCGCCCTTGACGAAATAAGAGAGCCGAGCTGAGGGGAAGGTTTACTCAGCTCGGCAGACACTCGATAGACCTAGCAGATTAGGCCCAAGCGTGAATTAAAGCTCCTCGGCGTGGAACTGCATTCGCGGATGCGCGAATACATCTTGGGATTGGATGAGCTGGAGCTCGGCAGTCTCGGCCTCGTAGGTGTTTTCCAGCAGGTCATATACGGAAGAGGCGGTGCGACGCAGGGACTCCTTGACGTCGCTGGTCTCGGTGTAGTGGCCGGTAAACAGGGCGGCGGTAACATCGCCGGAGCCGTTGCGCTTGAACGGCAGCAGTGGCGTGGACACGAGGAAGGCGCGGTCGCCGTCGACGGCGAGCATCTCAATCTGGTCGTCGGCAGTCTCGGGGCGCCTAACGGAGGTAACCAGCACGGTCTTCGGGCCGATTTCCTGCGCCTTCTTTACTGCGGCGAGCGTTTGATCAAGGGTGCCTACCTCGGAATCGGTGAGGTAGCCCAACTCAAACTGGTTGGGGGTGATGATATCGGCGACGGGCACGACGCGGTCGCGCAACAGCGGAGGGATCTCATCGGAGACGAAGCAGCCGGACTTGGCATTACCCATCACGGGATCGCAGGCGTAGAGGGCCTTGGGGTTGGCGGCCTTGATGCGGCGGACGGTTTCCACGATGGCGTCGGCAATGTCGGCGCCTCCCTGGTAGCCAGAAAGGATGGCGTCGATCTGCGGGAAGGCGCCGCGCTTTTCAATGCCGTCGATGATGGAAGTGACGTCGCTGGCGGGAATCATCGGTCCGCCCCAGTCACCGTAGCCGGTGTGGTTGGAGAAATTCACCGTGTGGACCGGCCATACCTCATGGCCGGCGCGCTGCAGGGGAAAGACGGCCGCGGAGTTGCCAACGTGGCCGTAGGTGACGTGGGACTGGATGGAAAGGATAGTCATAGCTATCTATTGTGCTACGCGGCTTATGCGCCCACAAAAGAAAAAGGAAAAATTATTCCTCGGGCCGATCTTGTGGCTCGCCCACCGCAGGGATTCCGCCGCCGGGAACCTGCTTGTCTAGGTTGGCACGCTCGGCGGCGTCAGGAAAAGCCTTCGGGCCAGAAGGCTTGGGCTGATAGGAAACGCCGCGCTCGGCTGCGTCGTCGTACCAATCCGCGAGCAGCTCGTTTTGCCGGCCGAACATTTCCTTCTCTTCGGCCGGAGTGGAGTGGTCATAGCCCAGCAGGTGCAGGCAACCATGGACGGTAAGCAGGGCCAGCTCGTGGCCTAGGGAGTGGCCGGCGGCCTCCGCCTGGCGCAGGGCAAACTCGGGGCACAGGACGATATCGCCCAGCATGGCTGGGCCCGGGTCGGCGGCATCGGGGCGGCCGCCACCAGCGATGGCGCCAGGGGTGAGCTCGTCCATGGGGAAGCTCATAACATCGGTGGGGCCTTCCAGATCCATCCAGCGCACATGGAGATCCTCGATGGTCTTCAAATCCACACAGGTGATGGTGCACTCGGCATCGGGGTTGATGTCCATGGCGCCGAAGGCATAAGAGGCGACGTCAATCAGCATCTCCTCGTTGACGCCTTCGAAGCCGGATTCATTGAGAAACTCGATACTCATTCCATTCCCTCGTATTCAGCGGCTTTCTTATTATCAAAGGTCTCATACGCATTGACGATGCGCCCGACCAGCTGGTGGCGCACCACGTCCTTAGAGCCCAGGTCCGCAAAGTGTATATCTTCCACATTGCGCAGGATGCGGCGCACGATGCGCAGGCCCGAGACCTGGCCGTGCGGGAGATCCACCTGCGAGACATCGCCGGTGACCACGATCTTGGAACCAAAGCCCAGACGGGTGAGGAACATCTTCATCTGCGCCGGCGTGGTGTTTTGAGCCTCGTCGAGGATGACAAAAGCATCATTCAACGTGCGGCCGCGCATATAGGCCAGCGGGGCGACCTCGATGATGCCGGCTTCCATGAGCTTAGGAATCATTTCTGGGTCGAGCATGTCCCGCAGGGCGTCATACAGCGGGCGCAGGTACGGGTCAATCTTGTCATTGAGCGTGCCCGGCAAAAAGCCGAGCTTCTCCCCTGCCTCCACGGCCGGGCGGGTGAGAATAATGCGCGAGACCTGCTTGGTCTGCAGCGCCTGCACAGCCTTGGCCACCGCCAGGTAGGTCTTGCCGGAACCGGCCGGGCCGATACCGAAAACTACCGTATTATCGTCGATGGCCTGCACGTATTCAGACTGCCCCACCGTCTTCGGGCGGACGGCCTTGCCGCGGCGCTTAACGATGTCCGCCGCCAGCGCCGCCGACACCGACTGCGGCGCCTCCACGGCCACCATGTCCATGGTGTGCTTGACCGTATCGGTGGACACGGCGTGGCCGCGGCGGGCGATGGCCTCGAGCTCATCGAGGATCTTGGCGGCGCGGGCAACCTCATAATCCGGACCGGTGACGGTGACGACATTGCCGCGGGCAAAAAGGTCCGCATCCAGGCGGTTATTGAGCACGCGCAGGTTATCGTCCGCACTGCCCAGCACGCTGCTGACGTAGGCGGAATCGAGCTCACATTTCTTCGTGATGATAGGCACGTGCTTTAGGCTACCAGCGCCTGCTACCAACGCTCGGTGCGCATGCCGATTGCCGCCAGCGCCACCATTGCCGCACTCGCCGTGCGCAGCACTTCCGGGCCGAGCTTGATGGGCGTAGCGCCGGCTTCTTTGAGGCGATCGAGCTCGGCGTCGCCAATGCCGCCCTCGGGGCCGACGAGCAGGACGACGTCCTCTGTGAGCGGCACATCCTTGATGGAGGCGGTAGCCTCTTCGTGCAGGACGAGCACAGTGGGTGCGTTAGAGGAAGCGCCGCCGCGGCCGCCGGTGAGTTCTTGGACAACTTGCGGGGTGGTCAGCGGGCCGCGCACCTGTGGGATGCGAGCGCGACGAGATTGTTTGGCCGCGGAATCGGCGGCCGCCTGCCACTTGGCCACCGCCTTTGGCGCCTTTTTACCGTCCCATTTAGCCACGCAGCGATCCGCTTGCCAGGCGATGATCTCATCGGCGCCGGCCTGGGTGGCAAGATCCACGGCGAGCTCGGCGCGCTCGGATTTCGGAATGGCCTGCACCACGGTCACGCGTGGGGTGGGCTCGGGCGCGGTCACGATGGACTCGACCGTGCCCTCCAAGGAGTCCTTGCCCGAGGTGGCGGTGATGGTGAGGGTGAGGCGGATACCGGTGCCGTCGATAAGCTCGAGGCGCTCGCCCTCCCCCATGCGCTTGACCGTCACGGCATGGCGGGCCTCCGGGCCGGAAAAGCTGAAGGCCTCGCCGGTGCGCGCGGCGGAAAGATCCGGGTGGATGAAGACGGGCAGCGACATTAGCGGCGGAACTTATCGCGAATGCGGCTGAAGAAGGATTCCTCTTGGCCATCACCGGTGGTGCGCACGCGCGCGCCCTCGTCGCGGGAGTTGCGGATCTTCTCCAGGGACTCGCGGGTCTTGCGGTCCAGGTCCTTCGGCACAACGACGTCCACGTGGGCAAAGAGGTTACCGTAGCCATCGGTGCGCAGGCGCGGCATGCCGGCGCCATCGACCTTGATGGACTCGCCCGGCTGGGTACCCGGCTCGATGTCGATGGTGAGCTCTTCGCCACTTAGCTGATCGATGGTGAAGTTGGTGCCCAAGGCGGCGTCAATCATCGGCACGCGCACGGTGAGGTTCAGGTCATCGGCGTTGCGCTGGAAGACGGGGTGCTCCTCCGTGTGGACCTCGACGTAGAGGTCACCGGCTGGGCCGCCACCGTGGCCGACCTCGCCCTGGGAAGCCATGCGGATACGCATACCGTCATTGATACCGGCCGGGATATTAACGGTGATATCGCGGCGCTTCTTCACGCGGCCATCGCCGGCGCAGTGGTTGCACGGATCAGTGATGACCTCGCCGAAGCCCTGGCACTTCGGGCACGGGCGGGTGGTCATAACGTTGCCCAAGAAGCTGCGCTGCATCTCCTGGATTTCACCCATGCCATTGCAGTTATCACAGGTAACCGGCTTGGCCTTGGACTCGGAACCGGTGCCACCACAGCTATCGCACAGCACCGCGGTATCCACGGTGACCTTCTTCTTTAGGCCGGTGTAGGCCTCCTCCAGGGTGATGCGGGTGCGCAGCAGGGCATCGTTGCCCGGCTGGACGCGGGACTTCGGGCCGCGGGAACCGCCGGCACCGCCGCCAAAGAATTCGGCGAAGATATCGCCGAGGCCGCCGCCACCGAAGCCGCCAAAGCCGCCGGCACCGGCACCGCCACCTCCCTGCTCCATGGGGTCGCCGCCCATGTCCACGATCTGGCGCTTTTGCGGATCCAGCAGGACCTCCTGGGCCAGCGCGGCATCGCGGAACTTTTCCGCGGCAGCGTCATCATCCGGGTTCAGATCCGGGTGATACTTGCGGGCCATTTTGCGGTAGGCCTTCTTAATCTCCTGGTCAGTTGCGTTTTTATCAACACCGAGGATGCCGTAATAGTCACGAGCCACTGTAAGAGATATTCCTTCTAATTCGTCTTGTTGGGGTTAACTTGAAAAAATAATGCGCGGCCAGCCAGTTTACTCGCACTGCTCGCCGGCCAAAATTTCGCTCACATACCGTGCAACGGCAGAGACCTTAGAAATTGTTCCCGAGTAATCCATAAAGGTAGGCCCCACCACGCCGAGGCCGCCGAGTGTGGCCACCTCATCGCCGGTGCCCAGGCCATAGCCCGTGGCCACCACGGAGGCTTGGCGCAGCTGGTCTTCCTCGTTTTCCTCACCGATGACCACGGAGACGTTGCCCAGATCGGGCACGCGGGCAAGCAGCTTGAGGACGACGACCTGCTCTTCTAGTGCCTCAATAATCTTGGGCAACCCTTCCGGAAACTCGCGCGCCACGCGCGTCAGGTTAGAAGCACCGGCCATAATCAGCCGGTCGGAGGGCTGCTCCACTAGGGTCTCGATGAGGGTGGTGGCCACCTTGAGCACGTGGTGGCGGATATCCAAGGGGGCGTCGTCGACGAGGTGGGCGAGCTCCACGGAGGCGTCGCTAAGCGTCTTGCCCACTAGCGCGCTATTGACGATGTCGCGCAGGCGGAAGGTCTGGTCCTGGTCGATGATTTCATCGAGCTCCACATTGCGCTGATCCACGCGGCCGTTATCGGTGATAAGCACCAGCAGCAGGCGCACTGGGGAAAGCGCCACGACCTCGCAATGTTTGACGCGGGATACCTTGAGATTGGGCAGTTGGACGACAGCCGCCTGCTTCGTCACCTGCGCCAGTAGCTGCACCGAGCGGCGTAGCACATCCTCCAAGTCGACGCCGCCTTCCAAGAAGTTGAGCATGGCGCGGCGCTCCGGGGCCGAAAGCGGCTTGACCTCGTGGAGGGAGTCCACAAAGTGGCGGTAGCCCTGCTGGGTGGGCACGCGGCCGGAGCTGGCGTGCTGCTGGGAGATAAGGCCCTGGGATTCGAGCACGGCCATGTCATTGCGGATGGTGGCCGAGGAAACTCCCAATTGGTAGCGCTCCAAGAGCGATTTAGAGCCAACGGGCTCCTGGGAGGCAATATAGTCCGCCACGATGGCGCGCAGGACTTCCTTGCGGCGGGCATCGGTTGAGGTAGACACTATGGCGCTCCTATTCGCTTGGCTATTTCACGTGCTTTCAAGTTTAGACGGGAGGGGGATTAGGTTTCTTCGGCGACGAGGAGATCGGTGATGATGCCATCGGCCAGCAGGCGGCCGGGCTTGGTGATACGTACGCGGTCGCCGGCACGTTCGAGTAGACCGCGGCCGATGAAGCGCTCGAGGGCGGGGGAAGCGTGGGCATCAAGCCAGGCCTCCGGGATGCCCTCGCGCAGACGCAGGCCGAGCATGATTTTCTCCATGTGGCGGTCGGCGTCGGTAAGCGTCTCGGTTTCTTTGATGGGCAGCTCGTCGCGGCTGAGGGCGTCGATATAGCGCGAGGGGTGCTTGACGTTAAAGAAGCGCTCGTTACCCAAGTGCGAGTGAGCGCCTGGGCCGGCGCCCCACCAATTGCCGTCTACCCAGTAGATGCGGTTGTGCTCGCACTCGCCGCCGGGCTTAGACCAGTTGGAGACCTCGTACCACTCGAAGCCTTCTGCCTCGAGGGTGGTAGAAATCATCTCATAGCGCCGTGCCAGCACGTCCTCATCGGGGGCGGGCAGGATACCTTTATTGACTTTGCGCGCCATGCGGGTGCCGTCTTCTACGATGAGGGAATAAGCACTGACGTGGTCTACGCCGGTTTCTAGCACTCGGTCCAAGGTCTCGCGCACGTTGTCATCCGTTTCGGTGGGCGTGCCATAGATCATGTCGAGGTTGACGTGCTCGAAGCCGGCGGCGCGGGCCTCGCGGGCGGCGGCAAAGGCGCGGCCGGGGGTATGGGCGCGCTCGAGGACTTGGAGAACGCCCGGGGATGCGGACTGCATGCCGAGGCTGATGCGGGTATAGCCGGCGTCGGCAAGCTGGGCAAAATACTCCGGCGAGGTGGACTCCGGATTGGATTCGGTGGTGACCTCCGCCCCAGGTTTCAGGCCAAAGGTGGAACGGACGGTGTTCAAGATGCGGCTCAGGCCCTTCCCGCCCAGCAGCGAAGGCGTGCCGCCGCCAATGAAAACGGTCTCGGCCGGGCGGCCCACGCGCGCGGCCGCCAACTCCAGCTCGCGGTCCAAGGCATCCAGGTAGGGGCCGGTGAGATCGCGCGGGCTGCCAAGCTCGCCTGGGGTATAGGTATTGAAATCGCAGTACCCGCAACGAGTGGCGCAGAAAGGAACATGGATATACAGCCCGAAGGGTTCAGTCATGGATAAAACCCTAATAGGCCGGGAACAAAATGGCCGAAAGCGGGGTTAAGCATGTAGTATGTTTCCATCTTCCCAAGTAGAAAGGCACCCTCAGTGGAACCTCCGAGTCGATGTCCCTACCTCCTTTTAGGCGGTGGGGAGTAAATCATGTTATCGGCTATTTTGATGATTCTGGCCGGCTTCGTAGTCATTGGCCTCATCATCGTCGCGAACGCATACTTCGTGGCTCAAGAATTTTCCTATATGTCCGTGGACCGCACGCAGCTGCGGTCCCAGGCTGCTGAGGGGGATAAGACAGCACAACGCGCGCTGGCTATTACTCAGCAGACCTCCTTTATGCTCTCCGGCGCGCAGCTCGGTATTACGATTACCGGCCTGCTCATCGGCTATGTGGCCGAGCCGCTCGTGGGCCAAGGACTGGGTACGTTGCTGGGCGGCGTCGGCGTTCCCTCCGCGGTGTCAGTCACCGTTGGTACCATCGCGGCACTTTTCATCTCCACGATTGCGACGATGCTGTTTGCGGAGCTCTTCCCCAAGAACTACACCATCGCCGCACCGATGAAGACGGCGCGCTGGCTGGCCGCCTCCACACAGCTTTACCTGCGACTATTTGGCTGGCTCATCCACTTCTTTGAGTACTCTTCCAATGCCATCCTCAAGCTCTTTGGCATCGAACCGGTAGAAGACGTCGATTCCTCTGCCACCGCCGATGACCTGGAATCCATCGTGGATTCCTCCCACGAGGCCGGCGATCTGGATGAGAATACCTACATGGTGCTAGACCGCCTGCTGGACTTCCCAGAGCACGACGTTGAACACGCCATGATTCCACGCTCCCGTGTGGACGTCATTGATCCGGACACCACCCTCGGTGAGGTCCGCGAGATGATGTCTACCGACCACACGCGCTACCCCGTCATCGACGATGAACACAATCCAATCGGCGTGGTGCATCTTATCGACGTCCTGGGAAGCGACCTGCCCGCCGCCACCAAGGCCACCAGCATCATGCAGGAGGCCGTCGTGGTCCCTGAGCTGATGCCGCTGCCGGATGTGGTGGAAGAGCTGCGCGATAGCGACCAGAAGATGGCGTGCGTTATCGATGAATACGGCGGCTTTGTGGGAATCGTGACCATGGAGGACTTGGCCGAGGAGATCTTGGGCGATGTCACCGATGAGCACGATATCGAAGAAACCGAGGAAATCACCGAGCAGGACGATTCCCACTGGTTGGTCGACGGCGATACGCCGATTGATGAGATTGAGCGCGCTATCGGCCACGACCTGCCTGAGGGCGACTTTGAGACCGTCGCCGGCCTCGTCATTGCGCACTCCGGTGCGCTGCCTGAGGTAGGCGAGGAACACACCATCCAGCTCGAGGCCGAGCCCGAAGACTGGGTGGACCACGATGAGGCCCCCGTTCGCTCCATCCGCCTGCGCGTGCAAGAGGTGGACCGCCACGTGCCGTCCGTGCTTGCCATCGAGCTGGTGGAGGATTACTCCGACCGCTCCGATGATGCCGCTAAGAAGGAGGACGCATAATGACCGAATCTTGGTGGTTTAACCTCCTCGTGACCCTGCTTATCATCGCCGCTTCCGGCTTCTTTGTGATTATCGAGTTCTCCTTGATGGGCGCTCGCCGCAACCGTTTGGAAGAGGATGCGGAAAACTCCCGCACCGCCCGCGCCGGCCTGCGCTCGCTCAATGAGCTGACCATCATGCTCGCCGGCGCGCAGCTGGGCATTACCGCCGCCACTTTTGTGCTCGGTGCTGTGACCAAGCCCTGGGTGCACCACCTGCTCATGGCTCCGCTGGAGGCCGCGGGCCTGCCGCTAGGCATTGCCGACGTCGTCAGCTTCCTCCTCGCCCTCTTCATCGTCACTTTCCTCCACCTCGTGCTGGGTGAAATGGCACCGAAGTCTTGGGCTATTACCCACCCAGAGACCGCCCTGCAGTTCATCGCGGTCCCTGCACGCGGCTTCGTGTGGATCTTCCGCCCGCTGCTGAAGTGGATCAACGTCATGGCCAACAAAATGGTCTCCATGGCCGGCGAAGAGCCCGTCGACCGCGCCGGTGCGGCCGGCTACGACGCCGAAACCCTGCGCACCTTGGTCGAGCACTCCCGCGAGACCGGCGCTTTGGATGATGAGTCTGCCAACCAGATTTCTGATGTCATCGAGTTGGAAAACTCCACCGTGGGCGCCATGGCCCGCGAGCACGGCTCGGAGGTAGTGCCCCTGCCTTCCGACGCCACCGTGGACGACCTCCAAGACCTCGTCGTGCGCAAGAACATCATGCGCGTGCTGGTCTTCCCTAAAGACTCCCGCGTCCCCCGCGTGGTCCATGTGCGCGATACCTTGCTGGCAGAACCAGAGACCCCGGTTCTCGAGTTCTCCCGCCCTGCCCTGTCCGTGTCTTCTTCCACCACCGTTCAAAAGACTCTGGACCACATGCGCGCTCGCAACGAGCAGCTTGTCATGGTGGGCAAGGCCGATAAGGACAACGCCGTGTGGATCCTCACCTGGGACGACATCATGGGCCAACTGTGGCCGCAGATTACTGAGCAGCTAGATAAGGTCACCCCTCCCCCGGCCGTCTAGTTCCCGCCGCGTCCTCGCCCGCGCCCGTGCCCGCTTCATCGTGGCCGGCGCGGGCTTTGCCGTTTTCGCGCCCACGCGCAAGGGCTACTTCCCGGACTGTGGATAACTGTGGCCGTAACTTTCCCAGCCGCCACTTCGCTCACTCTCCTTTCCCTGCGGCCTTGTTATCCACAGGCCCGGCCGCCACCTCCTCGCACCAGCCGGCAGCGTGCCCTTTCCTAGGAGTCATGACACCACCACTGACCAATATCGACTCCATCCGCACCAACCACCCCACCTTTTGGACCGACCTGAAAAACGGCACCTACCTCAAACTCGCACCACGCATCGCAGTCCAGCGCGATCACTACCATTGCCTCGACTTCCCCTCCCAGCTGCGTCTGCGCGCCATCGCCGCCGCCCGCAGTGCCTATACCGCGGTGCTCATCTCCAAGTCCGCCGCCCGCGTGCACGGACTGTGGGTCATCGCCACGGCCGAGGAAAAGATTGAAATGGCCCTTCCCACCAATACGCTTCCCCACAAGGACCGGCGCCATCCCGAGCGCATCTACCGCAAGGCTTTACTTCCCGAACCCGTCCTCGTGGACGGCACCCGCTGCGTTTCCAAGGCCCGCGCGGTTATCGACGTCGCCCGCTACCACGGCTTCACCGACGGCCTCATCGCTGCCGACTCCGCTTTGCGCTCCGGCCTCAACCGGGAAGACCTCAAGGAAGAGTTCGCCCGCATGGGCCGGGTGCGCAATAGCCGCATCGTCCGCGCCGTAATCCACCACGCCTCTGCTCTTTCCCGCTCTCCCTACGAGTCTTTCGCCCGCGCCCTTATCATTGAGGCCGATTTCCCCTGGCCCATGTTTTTCGAGGCGCCGTTTAACGCGCTGCCTGGCATCACGACCGCCCTATGTATCAACAGCGCCTACCTCATCGACATCATCCCCGCGAAAGCACTTCCCCACCAGCGTGAGCGCCACCGACGTCTGCGCGAGGCCGGCTTCACCGTCCTCTGCTATACCCCGCGGCAACTCATCGACCGCCCCACCCGCTTCCTGACCGACCTCATTTCCACCATCTCCGCCAGACAAAAGGCCGCCCGTTCTGCCTAGGTCCACGCTTCCTCCCGCCTTCCTCTACCCCGCCTCCCTTCGCGCTCACCAGCGGTGCTTTCGCCGCGGAATCCGCTGCGCCGATGAGCGCGAAGGGAGGGTAATGGCGAACGCCTTGCAAGAGAACCCACCGAAACTGCGCCCGCAATAAGAAAGAGCCTTCGCGAGCATATGCTCGCGAAGGCTCTACTGCTTCCAGCTAATGCCTCAACAGGAAGGTCTTACTGGTTGATGCGCCATGGGACGCTGTTCTTCGGCAGCATGCCGTGGGTGTAGAGGTAGTCAATGGTGGACAGGATGCCCAGCACCGTGCTGCCGCCTACGAGCGCAGCCAGGAAGGAGAATCCTGCGACGGAAGACATGTCTGCGTCCTTGCCGTCCTTACCGTTGATGCCATCGCGGCCGTCACGTCCGTCGCGGCCGTCACGTCCATCGCGGCCATCGCGGCCATCGCGACCATCCTGGCCATCTTCGCCGTCGCGGCCGTCCTTACCGTCTTGGCCATCTTCGCCGTCGCGGCCGTCACGACCATCGCGTCCATCGCGGCCGTTCTCGCCATCCTTACCGTCACGACCGTCACGGCCATCGCGACCGTCGCGGCCATCTTGGCCATCCTGGCCGTCCTTACCGTCTACGCCATCCTGGCCGTCCTTACCGTCCTGGCCGTCTTTGCCCGGAACAACCGCAGCTTCGGTAGTGGAAGGTTCGGTGGATTCCTCAGAGGTCGGCTCTTCAGCGGAAGTTTCTTCTGCGGAGGTCGGCTCTTCGGTGGCCGTTTCTTCTGCGGAGGTCTCCTCGGTGGAAGTCTCTTCTGCGGAGGTCTCTTCTGCGGACTCAGACGGGGTGCTCTCCTCAGAGGTAGCATCCTCAGAAGCCGGAGCCTCGGAAGTGGTTTCCTCGGAGGAAGGCTCCTCAGAAGGGTTGTCCTCAGCAGGCTGGTCCTTGGTCTTCTTACCGTTGAGCATATCGGAGCACAGCTGGCCGGCTGGGGCGTTCACGGCCGCGAGATCGGAAGCTGCGGTAGAGATGTTGTTCAGGGAGTCTTCGATGCTCTTCTGCTGGTCCTTGCTCAGCTTCAAGTCGCCAGCAACGCCGGCACCAGGAACCAGGCCGGCGATGGTGACGGCTGCATTAAAGAGCTTGAGGATTACCTTGGTGCCCTTACCAAAGGCGCCGTCCGCGAACTTGAGCAGGCCGGAAACGGTCTTCTTAGCGCCATCCGGGTTGTTCATATCAACGTCGGCATCGGCGTTATCGATACGGCCGATGGCCATGCCCTGGGCGCGGGAAAGATCCCAGGTCACGGTCTTGTCCTTCTCGCCTTCCTTGACCAGCTTGGCAATGCCGTCCCAGGTCTTGCCGGAAATCTTGTCAATGAAATCGGCCGGAACCAAGTCACCGACAACCGGGATGATCTCCCAGACGGTCTTGAGAATCTTTTCGCCGCCATCGTAGAAGGCCTTAGCCAGCGCAAGCTTGAGGTCAAGCATGTTGCCTTCCTTGTCAGGGGCATCAGTTACCTCACAGACGAGCTTGTCTTTCTTCTCATCCTTGACGACCTTGACGTTGACGTCGCCGTTGGAGGCCTCGGTCTGTGCAAGTTCCTCGAGGGTGGTCGGCTTTGCAGACTCCTCAGAAGCCGGAGCTTCGGCGGTCTCCTCCGCGCCGTCTACGGCGTACGGGGTGATGGACTCGGCAGCGTCTTCTTCCTCATCGAGTTCTTCCATCGCCTTATCGCCGGCGTTGTTTTCCTCCAGCAGGTTGCCGTCTTCATCGAATTCGATGCCGTTGAGGCTTACGGTATCGTCGGTGGTCTTTTCCTCGACGAAGGTGGTGTCGTCAGCCGCGACGGCGGTAGGCACAACAGTGATGGAAGAGAAGGTGGCTACGGCCACTGCGCTGGCAATAAGGCGAGAAGTTCGGCGTGCGCCCATGGATTAACTCCCTGTAGATGTGATTATAAATGAGATTGCGCTCGCCGCGTGTGGATGGTGCTAGGTCGCGGCGCTCGCATGGACAGGGAATACCCTACAGCGCGTTAAGGGTATTTTCTACTTAGATTTTAAGGTTGACTTAGCAACAATACCGCTGGATACAGCACCCAAGCCACTGAACAGGCATAACAGAAATTGTATGGAACGGCCGTTA
The DNA here is from genome assembly GCF_030228885.1 of Corynebacterium sp. MSK195. Classification (NCBI taxonomy): domain Bacteria; kingdom Bacillati; phylum Actinomycetota; class Actinomycetes; order Mycobacteriales; family Corynebacteriaceae; genus Corynebacterium; species Corynebacterium sp. MSK195. The sequence goes on from NZ_JASPGT010000008.1 coordinate 18,483, forward strand.
ACCTAAAATTTCCCTAAATACTTCCCCGAATTGGGGCACCCTAGTGCAGAAAACTTCAACGGCCACCGAGAGAGGGAATCTCGGTGGCCGTGAACATCCCCTTGCGTGAAACAAGGAAGTCTATGTGATTTATGCAGTTGTAGCCCGGCGGGCCGCCTCGCGCTTGGCGCGGACCTTCTCCACCACTGCGGCAACGCGGGCGCGCTCTTCCAAGAACTGCGGTGGGTTATGCCCGCGCATCGTGCGGACATAGGCTGGGTGGGTATCCAGCACCGTGTGCTTCCACGCTTGGACCGCAATGAGTGCGGACTCGCCGGTGCGCTTGTACAAGTGCGGCAGCGAGACCATATCGAGGTTGCGGGCCACGGCGTCGGTTTGCGCGAGCACGTACTCGACTACCTCGCGGAGGTAATCCGCCACGGCCTGGGTGCGAGAGCGCAGGGACTCGGCCAGCTCGTGCACCACGATGGGCTTGGAGATGGGGAATCGCTCATCCAATAGGCGCGGGGTAAGTTGTTCCGGCTCTTCCACGTCATTCACGCCGGAAGAAGCGGCGGAAATGGTGCCGGAGCGCACGCCGGAGACCAGGGCTTGGCGCAGGCCCATTAGCTCGCCAACGCAGCGGCCGGAGTCAACGCGGGCGTCTTCGACGATATCGCCCAGCTCAGCTAGGCAATCCATGCACAGCTCTTCGTCCCAATCCTCGATGGCTTCAATGAGGTGCTCGAGATATTCTGCGACTTCGTCGCCGATATTGTAAATCTCTTGCGTAAGCTCGCGGTGGCGCAGCTCGGCGGCGATTTTATGCATAGGCTTCGAGCCACTCCTTCCACGGTCCCATTTCTAACCTCTAGTAGAGGTTGAGGTTTGCTGTAACGCCTCACGACTTTATGCGAGATCCGCCGCCACGAGCGTGCGACACTCCGAAGCCATTCACAGGTTTATGGCAGGTTCGCCCGCACTGGGGTGAGGATGGTGGGGTGAGCTGCAGAAGGGGGCGTCGGCAAGCAGGGCAAAAAGAAACACCCGAGGGAATTCCCTCGGGTGTACCCGTCGCGCAGTCTAGCGCTTGTACAGGTGCTCGATGGCCGCGGCATAGCGCTGCGCTACCACGTTGCGCTTGACCTTCATGGTGGGGGTCAGCTCGTTTTCTTCCTCGGTAAGGTCAGATTCGAGGATGTAGAACTTTTTGATGCCCTCCGCATGGGAGACGGTGGCGTTAACTTGGTTGATGGCATCCTGCAGCTCCGCGCGCAGGGTCGGATCGGTGGCCAGCTCGCGCATGGAGCGATTCTCCGGAATGTTGTGGTCCAGCTTCCAGCGCTTCAAAATATCCGGATCCAGAGTCAGCAGCACGCCGACGAAGGGCTTGCCATCGCCAACCACCATGGCCTGGGAGATAAGCGGGTGCCCGCGCAAGATATCCTCCATCGGGCCAGGCGAGACATTCTTGCCGCCGGCCGTGACAATGAGGTCCTTCTTGCGGCCGGTGATAACAAGCTTGCCGTCCTCATCAATCTCACCCAAGTCGCCGGTGTTGTACCAGCCATCCTCGAGGGCCTCGGCCGTGGCTTCCGGATTATTCCAGTAACCGTGGAAGACGATATCGCCCTTGATGCAGATTTCGCCTTCCTCATTGATGCGGAAGGTCACGCCACCCATTGGCGGGCCAACGGTGCCGATGGACTGATCCACAAAGTCCACCGCGGCCGCGGCGGCGACCTCGGTCAGGCCATAGCCCTCATAGACCGGGATGCCGATGCCGCGGTACCAGTGCAGCAGGTCATGGCCCATGGCCGAGCCACCGGTAATGCAATAGTTCACGTTGCCGCCCACGCCCTTGCGGATGGCGGAGTAGACCAGCTTGTCAAAGACCTTGTGCTTGGCCTTGAGGAAGCGGTCCGGCCCCTCCGGCTTATCCAAAGCCTTGGAGTACTCGATGGCTACCTTCTCGGACTGCTCAAAAAGCAGGGTCTTGATACCGGAATCGGCCGCCTTAGCAGCGGCAGAGTTGCGCACCTTCTCAAAGACGCGCGGCACGCCCAAGATGACGTTCGGGCGGGAGCGGGCGAATTCGATGGAGATGGTGGAAAAGTCCGACCAGTGATTCTGGGAGGCGCCGCGCATGGCCACCGCAATGGATACCGCGCGGGCAAAGACGTGGGCCAGCGGCAGGAAGGTCAGGGTGTGGCTGCCCGGCACTGCGAAGATGCCAATCGGGTTGGTGCATAGGCCGCGGGTTTGGGCTAGCCAATTGCGGTGGGTAAGGATGCAGCCCTTGGGTCGTCCGGTTGTGCCGGAAGTATAAACCAAAGAAGCCAGGTCATCGGTGGACGTGGCCTTGATGCGGGCGTATACCTCGTCGGCGGTCACGCCGCGGCCCTCGAACTTCAAGGTATCGATGGCAGAGGAGTTAATTTCCAGCACGCGGCGCAGCTGCGATGGGGAGCCCTTGAGGTTCGGCTCGCCGTCTTCTTGCAGCACCAAGTTTTCTACCAGCTCGGAATGCTCGCGGGTTTCCGTGATGGCGAGCACGGCGCCGGAGTCCTCAATGATCCAACGCACCTGGGAGGCGGACGAGGACGGGTAGACCGGCACGGAGGCGGCACCGGCGGCCCAGATGGCAAAGTCCAACAGGGACCACTCATAGCGGGTGGCAGAGATGAGGGCGACGCGATCCCCCTGCTGCACGCCTAGGGCGATAAGTCCCTGGGCTACTTCAAAGACCTCATCGATGAATTCTTTGCCCGTAACGTTGACCCACTCGTAGTTAGCCGGGCGGGTAAACATGACGCCGTGAGGGCGCTTCTTCGCGGTATCCATCAGGGCGGTCAGGCAGGTTTCGCCAGGCTCGATAGTAAATTGCGCCGGGGTATGCACTTCTTGCAGGGTCACGCGGTGTCCTTTCGAACAGCTAATTATTAATCTCCGCCTACTGTACCAATCAGTTCCCCAGCAGGCGCGTTGTCCCCGTGGCACAATGTGGCCTGTGACTACCCGCGACTTGCTTGAAGAACTCGCTCAGCGCCACGGCGTGGCCACCAGCTATACCTCCCAGTCTGGTTTCCCCGTCCACGTCGCTGAAGACACTATTGCCTATACCCTGCGCGCCTTGGGCGTGGCCATCGAAGACAATCCGGACGATGCGGTGCTCACTCAGCTGCTTTACGACGACTACCTGGACCGCTCCTCCCAACCCCTCCCCCACTGCGTTGTCGCGCCGCAGGGCCAAGAGCGCGGGTTCGTAGTCTACGTGCACGCGGGCGATGCCGCCAACGTACACATTGAGCTGGAGGAAGGCGGCACCCGCGAGGTCTACCAAGACCCCAATGACGCCCCGGATGCAAATGTGGATGGCACGTTGTGGGGCGAGGCGAGCTTCCACGTCCCTGGCGATCTGCCCATGGGGTACCACGAGCTGGTGTTGGAGTCCGAGGGCATCGGCAAGCATGTCTGCCCGCTGATTATCACCCCGGCGCGCCTTTCCACGGCCGATGAGTTTGTGGAGCGCCCCATTAGCGGCGTGATGGCGCAACTGTATTCGGTGCGCTCGGAGTCCTCCTGGGGTATCGGCGATTTCCAGGATCTGGGGCAGTTGGCCGAGACGCTGGCCCCGCACGCGGATTTCTTGCTGGTCAACCCGCTGCATGCGGCCGAGCCGCTACCACCGGTGGAGGACTCGCCGTACCTGCCCACCACGCGGCGCTTTATCAATCCGCTCTACCTGCACATCGAATCCATCCCGGAGCTTAAGCTCCTGCCGGAGGACCTGCAGGATGATGTGCGCGAGCTGGCCGAGGAGTTTCGCCAGCGCAATCGCAGCACCGAGGAGATTGACCGCGACACCATTTTTGAGGCCAAGCTGCAGGTGCTGCGCGAGCTCTTTAACTACCAGCCCTCCCCGGAGCGCGAAGAGGCCTTCGTGCGCTACGCCCGCGAGGAGGGCCGTGGCCTGCGCGATTTTGCGTATTGGTGCGCGCAGCAAGACGCCGCGGCGCAGTCGGGCCAGCGCCATGCCGAAGGCCTGGACATGGACACGCTCACGCGCTTTTATTCCTGGCTGCAGTTCCTGTGCGATGAGCAGCTGGCCGCCGCGCAGCAGCGCGCACTCGATGCCGGCATGCGCCTGGGCTTGGTGACTGACCTTGCCGTGGGTGTGCACCCGGGCGGCGCCGATGCGGTCAACCTCACCGAATACTTGGCGCCGCAATGTTCGGTAGGTGCCCCGCCGGATGACTATAACCAGCAGGGCCAGGATTGGTCGCAGCCGCCATGGCACCCGCAGCGCTTGGCCGCCGCGGGCTATGCCCCGTGGCGCGAGATGCTCTCCACCGTGCTGCGCCATGCCGGCGGCGTGCGCGTGGACCACATCTTGGGACTTTTCCGCCTGTATTGGATCCCGCGCATGGCCAGCCCGCTGACGGGCACCTATGTCTCCTATGACTTTGAGGCCATGGTGGGCATCTTGGCGCTAGAGGCGCAGCGCGCCGGTACGGTGGTCATCGGTGAGGACCTGGGCACCGTCGAGCCGTGGGTACAAGACGTGCTCGCGCAGAAGGCGGTGCTGGGTACCTCCATCGTGTGGTTTGAACGCGACGATGATGACTACTCCCCGCTGCCGCAAGAGAAGTACCGCCAGCTGGCGCTGTCCTCGGTCAATACGCACGATCTGCCGCCAACCTTGGCGTACCTGCGCGGCGATCATATTTCGCTCCGCGCGCGCTTAGGCGTGCTGACCCGCTCGGTGGATGATGAGCAGCACGATGACATCGAATGGCAGGCCCGCGTATTGGGCGCGGTGGCGGACCGGGACCTATTGCCGCAGCGCGATTACCTGGTAGATCCGGCCGAGCGCGCCTCCCGCGGCGAGGAGGAAGACATCTCTGTGGCGCTGCACCGCTATATTGCGGGCACGCCTTCGGCGCTTGCCTGCACCAGCTTGGTGGACATGGTGGGCGATGTGCGTGCGCAAAATCAGCCGGGCACCACGCACGAGCTTTATCCCAATTGGTGCGTGCCGCTGTGCGATACCAACGGCACTGCCCTGCTCATCGAGGATCTTCCTAAGTTGGAATTCTTCCAGCGCTTAGCAGCCACCAGTCGAAAGGGCTAGCGCTAGGCACTAGCCTCCGCGGGCGGTGGGGCGCGCCTAGGTCCACAGGCCGATGAGGGCAACGACGATGACCAGCGCGATCATCGTCCACAGTGTGAGGGAGACGCGGGATTTGGGCAGGGCGCGCTTGCGCTTTGCCGGCTGTGCGCCGGGAGCGGTTGCCGGGGCGGAACGCTGGCCGGCGCGCTTGGCTTCGGGGTCCCAAAGGCCCTCGCGGGGGTTGGCGCGCAGCTCGGCGCGCTCCTGCCGCGCGCGCTCGTTATTTTCCTCAGCCATGATGGTCTACCTTAGTGCTGCGGCTGCGCTGCTGGGAAATCACTCCGGCGGCCCGATTGGCCACGCGGTCGACCGCCCACATCAGGCACCACGCTATGACCACCATGAGTGGCACGGCGATGGCCACCACGATGACCATTTGAATCCACACGGGCGCCTGCACCAACAATTGCGATAGCGTGCTGCCCAAGCTCGTCAACCACTCCATGGCTACTTATCCTACTTGCTCGCGGTAACCTGGCTGTCATGTCGAGCGCCCAGATTCCCGTTACCGTCGCCACCGCTTCCGGCCGGATCACCGGCGTGCGCCGCGATGGCCTGCATTATTTCCATTCGGTGCGCTATAGCACCATCCCCAGCCCCTACTCGCCTGCCGAGCCGCTCCAAGGCACTCGCGACCAGGATGCCCGCGAGCCGCACCCAGCAGATATTGCGCTGAGCATTACCGCGCCTGCCGACGCCGCCGAGTGCCCCGTCGTGGTCTTTATTCACGGCGGCCGCTTTGAGCACGGCTCGCACGAGGATCCACGCCTGTCGGGGGAAAAGAATGCCCGCCACGGGGTAATCCAGGTCAACGTGGGTTACCGGGTGGGCTTGGCTGGCTTCGCGCGCTTCGACGGCGACGAGGCGGACCGCTACCGCGGCATCGATGATTGCCTCTTGGCCTTGGAGTGGCTACAGGACAATATCGAGGCCTTTGGCGGCGATAAGACCAATATCACCTTGGTAGGCCAATCCGCTGGGGCAGCGATGAGCTTGTGGCTCGCACGCCGCGATCACTTCCGGGGCGGTTTCCGCCGCGTGCTGGCGCTCTCGCCGGCATTCCCGCGCGACCGTTTTGAGCATCGCATCACCGACCTGCGCCGGGCCCTAGGCGTGCCGGTCACGCGCCAGGCGCTGGAAAAGATGGATCCTGAATCACTGGCCAAGGGCTATGCCAAATTCCGCAAGAAGTACCGCTTCGACGTCGCCTTGGGCCCCGCACCACTGCGCGCCGAAGAATTGGCGGATATCCCTATCGTGGTGACGTCTACCCGCGATGAGTTCTACAACATGCCCCAAGCCCAGCGCATTGACAAGATGGCGCTGGCGGGCTTTATTACCAGCTACCTTTCACCCAAGTTTGGGATTTCGCAGGGGCGCTTCAAGCAGTGGCGGCAATTGGCGCACTACGTGGACCCGCAGCGGCCGATGGGCCGCCTCATCGGTGATGCCGCCGTGCGCCGCTGGACAGCCCAGGTAGCCGAGCACGCTCCGGGACCTACGTGGATGATGGAATTTACCCGCGCTAATGCCCCCGCAGTGCACTGCGCCGAGCTCGGCCCGCTTTTTGGCGGCAACGGTAGCGAAGAAGAAATCAACGCCCCCGCCGAAGAACTCAACGAGTGGCTACGCCATTTTGCCGCCACGGGTGAGCCCGGATTCCCCGGCTACGGCGATGACCACCAGGTGCTGGAATTTGACCTGGATACGGGCGAGCGCCGCCTAGCCTATGCCACCTTGGACTACGTGGCCGCGGCCTTCTACAACGACGACGAGCTTTAATTACAGCGCAGCACGCAGCTTTTCGTCCGCGAGCTCATCAATCATCCACGGGCTAAAGACGCCAGGCATGGCATCGGCGGCAGCAAAAAGCCGTGCCGGCTCGACCCATTGGAAAGAATCGACCTCGTCGGGATTGGGCTCCCAGGCGGCGTCGGCAGCAAGCTCGACGGTATATACTGGGCAGATTTCATTTTCTACCGTGCCCGAGGAATCCACCGCGCGATAAGAAAAGTCCGGCAGGATAAGCTGCGGGGCGGATAGATCCGCCGTCGCAATGCCGAGCTCAAAGGAAGCGCGGCGCAGCACCGCATCCGCGGTCTCCTCGCCGGGTGCGGGGTGGCCGCAAAAGGCATTGGTCCACACGCCGGGCCAGGTGCGCTTGCTCAGGGCGCGGCGGGTGACCAGCACCTTGCCACCGCAGGTCAACCAGGCAGAAAAGGCGAAGTGCAGCGGGGTATCAGTGGTATGAACTTCGGCCTTGGGAGCGGTGCCGATGGGTTCGCCCTCGGCAGAGGCCAAGACTACAAGTTCCGTCATAGATTAAGGTCTCCTACCCAGGTCACGTTGCCAATGTGCAAGCGCGCATTCCACAGGTTGCCAGGCGTCACGTCAAAGCGGTACTGCAGGTTGACCGAAGCGCCTGCACCCAGCGGGAGATCGAGTCCCGGGGGCTCCACGTCTGGGGCAGATTCCTTGTCATAGGGCAAGGAGTTGATCTTGGCCCAGCCGCCGTTGCCGTCGGCACGCTCCAGGGTGGGGTCCTCAAAGGCGTCGACAGGCAGGGGCACATCGTTTTTATTCTTGAGCAGAATGGTCACTACGGTGCCACCGGTGTTGCTATCGGTATACACACCCTGCAACTCCCAGCTCACACCAAGGCCCTTATCCTCTACCGGCTCGCCCAGATTAGAGGTGACTTCCTTATCGTCGGTGTCCTTGGCCTCGTACGGGGCCTCTTCGGAGCTGGAGACGGTGATATGGTCCCCCAGCCCGGTTTCTTCCGGCTGGAGAACGCTACATCCGGTCAGGGTCACGGCGAGTACGCTGACTACGCCCGCGCCGAGTGTGTGGGAAATTTTCACCGTGGATGGATCCTTTGCACGCGAAGATTGTTGTATTTCTGCACAAGTACCTTAGCCTAAACCTCCCTGAACTTAAGTATTTACGCTCGTAAACGCCGCATGTGGCATACTGGGCAGTCGCTTAAATCTCTCCGTCTTCTTCCCTAATTCCGCGCACTAACCGCCGTTTCGAAGTGAGTGTGGTCTACTTATGAATTCCATTTTGCGCATTACCCGCAGTGCCTCCGCCCTGTGGCCCTTTTACCTGGGCGTGCTGCTGACCGCCACGGTCACTGCGGTCGTTGCACTAATCTCGCCGTTTTTGACGCGCGAAGCCACCGATACCATCGTGGGCGCCCTGCAGGACGACGCCCCACTGAGCGATGCACTGCGCACGGTGCTGTTGCTGGCAGTAGCGCTTTTTCTTGCCGACGCCGCCAATGCCCTCTTCCGCAATATCGGCGGCTACATCGGCGATGTCATGGTCTCGCGCCTGCGCGAGATTTTGTCCACGCGTTACTTTGCGAAGCTGCTGGCCCTCCCGCAGGGCTATTACGATAACCAGGTCACCGGCACGATCATCGCCCGGCTGGATCGCTCGATTGCCAATATCACGCAGTTCGTGCAGTCCTTTGCCAATAACTTCTTCACGATGATCATCCAGACCCTCGCGGTGCTGGCCATTACCGCGTGGTATTACTGGCCGCTGGCTATCCTGCTCGCCCTGCTCTTTCCGGTCTATATGTGGCTTACCGCGCTGACTTCGAAGCGCTGGCAGAAGTTTGAGGCGGTCAAAAACGAGAATATTGACGTCGCCAACGGCCGCTTCGCCGAGGTCATCGGCCAGGTCAAGGTGGCTAAGTCCTTCGTGAGCGAAACCCGCGAACTCTCCTACTTTGCCAAGCGCTACCGCACCGTGGTCGATACCACCAAGCCGCAGTCACGCTGGTGGCACATGATGGATACCTTCCGCGGCCTAGCCATGGCGGTTATCTTCCTCGGCATTTACGGCGTAATCTTCTGGCGCACGCTCGAGGGGCATTTCTCCTTGGGCGATATGGTCATGTTGCTGCAAATGGTCTCCAGTGCGAAGCAGCCGGTTTTCATGATGAGCTGGATTGTCGATACCGCCCAGCGCGCCATCGCCGGTTCCAAGGACTATTTCAAGGTGATGGAAGAAGAGTTGGAACCCACCGCACCGCGCGAGCTGGTTGCGGCCACCACCGGTTCGCATACCCCGCAACTCGACCTCACCCCGGTCAGCCCGCTGGAGCCCACACCCGGCGCGCCGGTCTTCTCCTTTGACCATGTCTCCTTCGCCTACGAGGAGGGCAAGCCCGTGGTGGAGGATATTTCCTTCGCCGCCTCTGAGGGCCACAAGGTGGCGCTCGTGGGCGAGTCCGGCGGCGGCAAGTCCACGTTGGTCAACCTCCTGCTAGGCCTTTACCATCCCTCGGCCGGGCACCTCGATGTGCTGGGGCACCGAGTAGACGATCTCACCGCCTCTCGCCTGCGCGCCTCGGTGGGCGTGGTCTTCCAGGAGTCCTACCTCTTTTCTGGCACCATTCGCGAGAACATCGCTTATGGCAAGCCGGGTGCCACGGAGGAGGAAATCGTGGACGTCGCCAAGCGGGCCAATGCCCATGAGTTCATCCAAGCCTTCCCGGACGGCTATGACACGGTCATTGGTGAGCGCGGTCTGAAGCTTTCCGGCGGGCAGAAGCAGCGCGTCTCCGTCGCGCGCGCCATGCTCAAGGACGCGCCCATCCTGGTGCTGGATGAGGCCACCTCGGCGCTGGATACCAAGTCCGAGCGCGCCGTGCAGGCCGGCCTGGATGAGCTGATGAAGGACCGCACCACGCTGATTATTGCCCACCGCCTATCTACGATTGCGGATGTGGATACCATCATCACCCTGGATCGCGGCCGCATTGATGAGATGGGCTCGCCGGCCGAGCTGGCGCAATCCGGTGGCATTTATGCCGAGTTGCTCAAGCTCACCCAATCCACCTCGGCCGCGGACCGCCGCCGGTTGAAGAAGTATGGTTTTGTCTCCGGCCCTGCCTCCGAATCCGAAGACGAGGAGGAGGACTCCCGGTGGGCCGACAAGGAAGATGAATAAAAGCGCATAAAAGCGCTGGGGTGGCCGCGGGCTTCGCGTTATGGTTATGGCCATGGAGTTTCCTAGCCTAGAAGAGTTGCAAGCCCGCGGAACCCGCAAGTGGACCGTCTTCGAGGAAGACGTCCTGCCGCTGTGGATCGCGGAGTCCGATTTCCCCACCGCGCCTGCCGTAAAGAAGGCGCTGGAAGACTTGGTGGATAAGGAAACCTTTGGCTATACCCCAGCGCCCAAGGCCTCGGGGCTGCGCGAAGCAGTGGCCGATTTCTATGACACACGCTACGGCTGGCGCCCCAACTCCGACCATATTTTCTGGATCGGCGATGTAGTGCGCGGCCTATTGCTCGGCGTGCAGTACTTCACCCGTGAGGACTCGCCCGTGGTCGTGCCGGTTCCTTCCTACCCACCGCTTTTGGAACTGCCACGCACCGCGGGCCGTGAGAAAATCGAGACCAGCTTGGAGCTCGACGATATTGAGCGCGCCTTCCAGGCGGGCGCGGGCTCTATTTTGCTGGCCAATCCCTATAATCCGCTCGGCCGCGTCTTGGACGAGGACTACCTCACCGGCCTGGTAGAACTGGCAGAAAAATATGATGCGCGCATCCTGGCCGATGAAATCCATGCCCCGCTGGTCTATGAGGGGCGACATATCCCGGTAGCCTCGCTCGGCGCCTCGGCCGCGGAGCGCACCATCACGGTCACCGCTACGTCTAAGGCCTTTAATACCGCCGGCCTCAAGTGCGCGCAGATCATTTTCTCCAACACGGCCGATGTACACACGTGGAATGGCCTTACAGGCGTGGCCAAGGATGGCACGGGCACTCTAGGCGTGCTTGCTGCGGAGACTGCCTACCGCGAGTGCGGCGACTTCCTCGATGAAGAAATAGCGTACCTGCGGCAGACCCGCGATTGGTTGGTGGAGGAGCTGCCTCAGCGCATCCCCGGCTTAAAGACCAGCAAGCCGGACGCCACCTACCTGCTGTGGTTGGATTTTGCCGATACCGCTATCGGCGGCAACCCGCAGCCGGCCAAGTGGTTGCGGGAGAATGCGAAGGTAGCACTTAATGAGGGCGATACCTTTGGCACCGGCGGCCCGGGCCATGCGCGGTTGAATTTCTCTACCTCGCGCGAAATCTTGGAAGAAGCGCTCGACCGCATGGAGCGCGCCTTCGCGGACCTCGATTAGGCCGGCCCAGCTGGGGCCACCATGTATTCTGCGTCACCCCCACGCTTTGATTTCTCACCATGTGGGCGGTAATGTCTCATTACACGAACAGGCGTGACCCGCCACCTCGGACCGCGAAGAGGCACCCCGCCTCCGCCACCACCCTCGGCGGAATGGGAAAGCTTCCTCGCATTCTAGCTGTACATGGAAAATTAAGGAGCCACAATGGCTACCCCAGTTGCGTCAAGCACCTCTAAGCCCGGCGCCACCATCGTAATCGCGTCGCTGATGCTGTTTTCGATGTTCTTCGGCGCCGGCAACCTCATCTTCCCGCCCATGGTGGGCGTTTCGGCCGGCACCAACTTTTGGCCCGCCGTCCTCGGCTTCCTGGCCGCCGGCGTACTCCTTCCGGTCCTAGCTATTGTTGCCGTTGCCATTTCTGGTCGCTCCGTGCGCGATCTGAGCTCCAACGGCGGCGCCCTCTTCGGCCTGGTCTTTTCCGTGATGGCCTACCTGGCCATCGGCGCTTTCTACGCCCTGCCGCGCACCGGCGCCGTTTCTATGGAAACCGCCATCACCCCACTGCTGGGCTGGGAAGGAACCATGGCCAATGGCATCTTCAATGTGGTCTTTTTCCTCATCGCCCTAGCGCTGTCCTGGAAGCCGAATTCCATTATCGATACCTTGGGTAAATTCCTCACCCCGGCTTTGGTGGCGCTGTTGGTTATCCTCATCGCCTTGGCAGCTTTCAACAATCCCCGCGATCCCCAGACCCCTACCACGGACTATGCTTCTTCCCCCATGGTCACCGGACTTTTTGAGGGCTATAACACCATGGATGCCATTGCGGGCTTGGCCTTTTCCATCGTGATTGTTGGCTCTTTGCGCTCCAAGGGGTTTAAGACCAAAAAGTCCTTGGTTAACGGCACTATCACCGCCGCTCTGGTTGCTGGCGCTTTGCTGGCCGCCATCTATCTGGGCTTGGCGTGGGTAGGCCAAACCATTCCTAATGGCCAGTCCTATGAGTCAGGAGCGCCCCTGCTTGCCGACGCCGCAAATCTCACCATGGGCACCATCGGCCAAGCCGTCTTTTCTGCCATCGTCATCTTGGCCTGCATGACCACCGCGGTGGGCCTTATCACCTCCACCTCAGCCTTCTTCGAAATGCTTGTGCCCAAGGTCAAGTACCACGTATGGGCGTGCCTGTTTACCGCACTGTCCATCCTCTTTGCCTTCCAGGGTCTGGATACGGTCCTGTCTATCGCGGTTCCGTTCATCACCTTCTTGTACCCACCGGCTATCTCCCTCATCGCTCTCACCCTGTTCCAGCCGGCAGTAAAGAAGTCCGTCGTCTTCTACTGGACCTACCGCCTGGCGCTGTGGGTATCGGTGCTGTGGTCGGCTCTGTCCGTCATCGCCGCCCAGGGCTGGGGCGCCGACGCACTCGATCCCCTCTTGAGCTTGGCGCCCGGCCAGTCCGTGGACTTGGGCTGGATTGTTCCTACCGCTATCGCGGCAGTCATCGGCCTCGTTGTCGATATCGCCACCAAGGCCGGCGAGAAGCACGCCGCCGCCAACCCACAAGCGAAAGAAACGGCCGAGGCTGAGGCCCTCGCTGAGGCTTAGTAGCCTTCTCCTGCTTCACTCCACTCCCCTCCCTCTTCGCACTGCATCGCAGCGCCGAGGCGGAGGGGAGATTTCTGTGTGCCTACCGCTCTCCACTCCACGCTGCTGTATCGCCCCCGGCAGGAATAGTCGGGCGGCGCGTACCGTTGGAAGGAGAGAACTTATAGAGCATCTACCGAAGCAAAGAAAGGCCCTCCCCGTGACCGAACGCGCGCATCTTTCCGTCTTGGACTTCTGCACCATCTATGAGGGCGAAACCCCAGCACAGTCCATCGCCCGCTCCGTGCAATTGGCACAGGAAGCAGAAAAGCTGGGCTACTCCCGCATGTGGTACACCGAGCACCACAATATGAAGTCCATCATGTCCTCCTCCCCGGCCGTGCTCATCGCCCACATCGGTGCGAAGACCGAGCGCATCCGCTTGGGCTCCGGCGGCGTGATGCTGCCGAACCACTCCCCTTATGTCATCGCCGAGCAATTCGGCACCTTGGAGGAGATGTACCCCGAGCGCATTGACTTGGGCGTGGGCCGCGCTCCCGGTACGGACATGAATACCCTGGGCCGCGCGCTGCGCCGTGACCCCCACTCTGCCGAGCGCTTCCCCGAGGACGTCAAGGAGCTCAACTCCTACCTCGAGGGCAAGTCCTATATCCCGGGAGTCAGTGCCATTCCAGGCGCGAATACCAACGTGCCTATCTATATTTTGGGCTCGTCCATGTTCGGCGCCTCGCTAGCCGCCAAGCTCGGTCTGCCTTATGCCTTTGCCTCCCACTTCGCCCCGCAGCACCTCGAGCAGGCCACCACCTACTACCGCGAGCACTTCCAGCCTTCCGAGCGCTTTAGCAAGCCCTATGTCATCGCCGGCGTCAACGTCACCGCCGCCGATACCACCCAAGAGGCACAGGAAGAATACGAGCGCGTGTGCTTCAACCGCGTCAAGGCCTTCGCCGGCCGCGGCAAGCACCTCACCGATGAACAGGTAGAGCAGATCATCGGCTCCTACCAGGGCCAGCAGATCCTAAACATGCTGAAGTACTCCGCTGTCGGCACCGCCGATGAGGTGGCCAACTACCTCGATACCTTCCAAGAGCACGCCAAGGCTGATGAGCTCATGGTCTCGCTGCAGTCCAGCTCGCACGAAGAGGTACTCAAGAATATGCAGCTGCTCGCGCAGGGCTGGCAGCTCGATCCGGCACGCGTAGCTGGCACCCCGAGCTAGTCTTCGGCCCGCACCTGACCTAGGTGGTCAATGGGAACGCCGGGAAACCGTTCCCGGAGCTTCCCCTCAAGTTCCCGCGGGCCCAGGTTCGCCTGCTCCGGCAGGCGGGCCGAATACCGTTGGGCCTCCTCCAAGGTAGAAACGCGCACCCCGCCTGGAATCAGGGCAAGGAAATTCTGATCCAACTCGAGTGAATAGAACTGCACGCGCTCTAGTTCAGAGGCGGCGAAACTGGTCCGTTGGTGGGGCAAGGAAATCTCCTCGCCGATCCGCAGCACCGGACGCGCCCGGCGCCGCACGGAGGCCACCACCGCCAGCATGGCGCACAGCGCCCCGCCTAGGGGCATGAGCGCGGCAATGAGATAAACGGAGTGCAGGCGCGTATCGGCCGGTTCCTGCAACGCCGAGTAAATAAGCACCCCACCGATTACTAGCAGCGCGACGGCAATGATGACCGCCACCGCTACCGCCCTGCCTAGGCGCGCGCTGCCGCTGGCCGCGCGTATTTCAATCGTTTCGGTGCTCTCGTCCACGGACACTTAGCCTAGCGTGCTCGCCTAGCATCTCGGTGCTGGTCGGACGGCGCGTGGCCTTTTCCTTTGCCTTCCTCTTGGCCGGGCGGGGAGCACATGCTCGGTAGCTTTGTTGCATTAGCGCGCCTTTGCAAAATGGAATAACATTACTGTGTTTCGCTCCGCTGGGAAAGGCCCCGGAGAAACTAAGGACAAAGGTTGAATGAGCCCACGCGATAAACAGCAGCATAAGAAGATCGCTGATTACCTGCGAGAACAGATCAGCTCCGGTGTGCTGCAACCAGGCGATTTCCTGCCTAGTGAAGCAGACTTGTGCGAGAAGTTTTCTTCCTCCCGCGGCCCCGTGCGCCAAGCCGTTGCAGCTTTGCGGGCCAAAGGGCTAGTGTCCTCAGGCCGCGGGCGCCGCTCTACCGTTTTGGCCTCCACCCAGGCAGAGCTTTTTGAATCGATTTACTCCATTTCCAGCTGGTTGAGCGAATATGACGTAGATCCACAGCAGCACACCCTCTGGTTAGCTCGCCGCCGCGCGCCGCGGGACATCACCCGCTTTCTGCGCGTAGACCCAGAACAAAATGTCGTCTTTGTCCACCGCGTGCGCTATACCGAAGACCACCCCATTGCCATCGAGCGCATGTATTTCCCCATGGTGGTGGGAAAGCACATCTTGGACTTCGATGCGGATGCCGGATCCATTCACGCGCACCTGCGCGAGTGCGGCGTGGACTTTGATAATGTGCGCCGCGAACTCACGTTGGAAGAAGCCGATGCGGAGGACGCTGAAGCGCTTGGCGTGGCTACGGGTACCCCGCTGTGGCGGCTCCAGATGGAAATATCCAACCACTCGGGCGAACCAGTCGAATTGGCGGTATACCTCTATCGTGCGGACCGCATGAAGCTGGCTATGAATAGCGTACGTGGGGGCGTTTCACCCCTAGAAGTTATCCCCACACCAGGAAATTTTGCATAAGTTTCACGGCAGCTATCCCCACCGGCTACCCTGCTTTTTATGAGAAGATTTCGCGCCAGTAGGGCGCTGGGCAGCCTCGCCATGGCGGCCGCTGTAGGAACCCTCTCGGCGTGTTCCGCGGGCCATACCGCGGTGGTTGATACCACCCAGGCAGGCAGCGACACCGCACCTTCTTCCCTCACCGTGGCTTCCACCTCTGCGGCCACCTCGCTGGATTTCACCACCACCGGTGGCGCCGCCATCCCCGCCGTGCTTATGGACAACGTCTACGAGACCCTTGTGCGCATCGATGAAGACGGCTCCATTGCCCCAGGGCTTGCCACTTCGTGGGATATCAGCGATGACGCCCGCACCTATACTTTCCACCTGCGCGAGGGCGTCACCTTTTCCAATGGCGATGCTTTTACCGCCGAGACCGCGGCCTTTTCCATTAATTACGTTCAGGAGAAATGGACCAATGGCATTTCTGCAGCCATGGATCCGGTAGCCAAGGCCACGGCCACCGATGATCACACACTCAAGGTGCGCCTCAAGCAGCCGTCGAATGGCTGGCTCTGGTCCATGGGCACAGCCACCGGCGCGATGATGACGCCTAATGGCATGGATAACCTCGCCGCCCAGCCGGTGGGTACCGGCCCCTATGAGGTTTCCCGCTTTGCACCCTCGGAATTCGTTGAGCTGCACGTTCGCGACGGATATTGGGGAAAGCCTGCGGCACAGGATGTGACGGTACGCTATTTCCCAGACACCATCTCCTCGGTCAATGCGCTGCAGGCCGGCGGCGTGGACGTGGTCTGGGGCGTGCAAAACCCGGAGCTTCTCGATGACGTCAAGGACGGCATCGCTACCGAGGTCGGCACCACCAATGGTGAGGTGCTGTTGTCCATGAATAATGCCCGCGCCCCATTCAACGATCCGCGCGTGCGTCAAGCCGTGGCCTATGCTGTAGACCGCAAGGCAGCCAATGACGTGTTGTGGAATGGGCTAGCCAAAGACACCGGCGGCGCACCGATCCCGCCTACGGATCCGTGGTTCGAGGGTAAGCACTACTACGACCACGACCCAGAAAAGGCCCGCAGGCTGCTCACGGAGGCCGGCGCAGAAGGGGCCGAAATCACGCTGACCACGCCGACGCTTCCCTACGCCCAGACCGTCGCCGAGCTGCTGTACTCGCAACTCACCGAAGTTGGTTTTAAGGTGAGGCTGGAATCCGCCGAATTCCCAGCCGTGTGGCTAGGCCAGGTGATGGGAGCAAAAGACTATCAGATGTCGCTCATCTCCCACGTGGAGCCGCGCGATGTACCCACCCTATTCGGCGATCCGGATTATTACCTCAACTACGATTCCCCACGCACCCGTGAGCTTTTGGCCCAGGCCGATTCCGCCCCAGAGAAGGACTACCCCAAGCTCATGGCGCAGGCCGTGGATCAGATCATGGCGGATGCGGGCGCGCTGACGCTCATGAATATGCCCAATATCGTGCTCACCCGCGCTGGCGTGCGCGGGCTTCACCCAGATCAGGTCACCGACGCGCTCATCCTGCGCGACCTGACCTCTGCCGACGCGGACGCGGACGCTAAAACCACCGCCGCAGAGAACACCGGAAAGGAGGCCCGATGAGTTCCCTTCGCACCACGGGGCGCGCCATCGTACGCCCGCTGCTGCGCTTCGCGTTGACGCTCTTTGTAGCTTCCATCATCATTTTTGCGCTCATGCGCGCGGTGCCGGGCAACCCGGCGCGGGTGGCGCTGGGGGTCAATGCGACCGAAGAGGCCGTCGGCAAGCTGAGCTCCGAGCTGGGGCTGGACCGCCCGCTGCTTACGCAGTATTGGGAGTGGGTAAAGGGCCTATTTACCGGCAATTTTGGGCAGTCTTTGTCCTCGCAGCAGGATATTACGCCGCTGGTGCTAGACCGCGCCCAAGTCACGCTCATCCTCATTGGCCTGGCGATGCTGCTGGCGCTGGCCGGGGCCATCCCGGTGGGCATGTGGCTGGCACTGCGCAACCGCACCCGCGGCGCGGATGTGGTGTCGGCCGGCACGCAGCTGGGCATTGCGGTGCCAAGCTTCCTCCTCGGCATCATCTTGGTGGCCATCTTTGCCGTCCATCTAGGCTGGCTGCCGGCCAATGGGTGGGTGCCGCCGAACCAGGGAGCAGGCGAGTTTATCCGCCACCTTATTTTGCCGGTCATTGCGCTGGCCGTGGTACAGGGTGCGATGCTCACACGCTACGTGCGCTCGGCGGTGCTTGATGTGCTGAATCAAGACTATATCCGCACCGCCCGTGCGCTCGGCCAGTCCCCGTGGGAGGCGCTCAAGCGCCATGACCTCCGCAATGCGGCGCTGCCAGTGCTTACCGTGGCCGGCGTGCAGCTGACCACGATGGTCGTGGGAGCGGTGGTGATCGAATCCGTCTTTGTCATCCCCGGCATTGGTTCCATGCTGTTGGATGCGGTATCGGTGCGCGATCTGACCACGGTGCAAACCCTGGTCATGCTGCTCGTTGCCTTCGCCTTGGTGGTCAACGCCTTAACGGATGTGGCCTACCGATTCATCGATCCGCGCATCACGGCAGGTGAGAAATAATGAAGCTGCGTTTTTCTGGCTGGCTGGGTGCCTTCCTCGTTGCCGCCACGGTGCTGGTGGCGCTGGTTTCGCTGGTGTGGACGCCGTATGACCCGACGCTGGCGCACCCGAATGTACGCCTTGCTGGCCCCAGCGCCGAGCATCTCCTGGGCACGGACCGCTTTGGGCGCGATACCGCCTCCCGCATCATGGCGGGAGCCCAGATTACTGTCTTCGTCGGGCTCATTGCGGTAGGCATCGCCGCCCTCGTAGGCGTGCCATTGGGGATCCTGGCCGGCATGCGTCGCGGCAGGTGGGCCGATGCGCTGGTGATGCGCGGCGCGGATCTGTTGCTTGCCTTCCCCGCGCTGCTGTTGGCGATTATTGCCGGCGCGGTGTGGGGCCCTTCGGCGCTAACGGCCATGGTTGCCATCGGCATCGCCGGCATTCCCTCCTTCGCCCGCGTGGCGCGTTCGGGCACGCTGCAGGTTATCACGCAGGACTTTATTTCCTCCGCGCGCATCTCCGCGGTGCCGGGCTGGAAGGTAGCGTGGCGCCATATTCTGCCCAATCTTGCCGGTCTGCTCATCGTGCAGGCCTCGGTATATTTCGCGCTTGCCATCCTGGCCGAGGCCGGCCTGTCCTATCTTGGCTTAGGCACCGCCCCACCGGCCGCCTCGTGGGGCCGGATGCTGCAAGATTCCCAGTCGCTTCTGGGCACCGCTCCTCTGCAGGCCTTCTGGCCCGGCCTGGCCATTGCGGCAACAGTGCTGGGCTTTAACCTGCTTGGCGACGCCCTCCGTGACCTCCTCGATCCCCGCCTGAAAGGATCCGCGCGATGAGCCTGCTCAAAGTAGATAACCTGGCGGTCACCGCTGCTGGGTCCAGCACTGCTCTTCTGGGGCCGCTTAACTTCGAGCTCGCGGCCGGCGAAAAGCTCGGCATTATTGGTGAATCCGGCTCCGGAAAATCGCTCACTGCGCTGTCCATCATGGGGCTTTTGCCCGATGGGGTGCGCGCGAGCGGCTCCGTCACAGTGGATGGCCACGAGGTAGTCGGCACACGCGATTCCCGTATCCGCCCATTGCGCGGGAAGACCATGGCCATGGTCTTCCAAGAGCCAATGAGCGCGCTGGACCCG
Organism: Corynebacterium sp. MSK195; assembly: GCF_030228885.1. Classification (NCBI taxonomy): domain Bacteria; kingdom Bacillati; phylum Actinomycetota; class Actinomycetes; order Mycobacteriales; family Corynebacteriaceae; genus Corynebacterium; species Corynebacterium sp. MSK195. The sequence goes on from NZ_JASPGT010000008.1 coordinate 37,812, forward strand.
CTTATGCGCGTGGGCAAACAGCTGGCCCACGCCGGGGTGCGCGATACCGCAACCGCTCTCGAAGAGGTGGAGCTTGATGCCGACATTGCCTCCCGATTTCCGCATCAGCTCTCCGGAGGCCAGCGCCAGCGCGTGCTCATTGCCATGGCCATGGCCGGCCACCCCGATCTGCTCATCTGCGATGAACCGACCACCGCGCTGGATGCCACCACGCAAGATGGCGTATTGCGCGTCATCGAGCGCGTGACCAAGGCTCGCGGCATCGCGCTGATCTTCATCACCCATGACTTGGGAGTCATCCGCCGCATGTGTCCCCGCGTTGTGGTAATGCACCATGGCGCAGTGGTGGAGTCGGGCCCTACCGAGCGGATTCTTGCCCAGCCCGAGCATCCCTATACCCGCGAGCTCATCGCCTCCTCACAGCCGCCAGAGATGAGCCTTGCCCCGGCCGCAGCAGAAGATTCCCTCGTCACGCTCGAAGGGGTTAGCAAGGTGCACGGCACTCACGCCGCACTCGACGGCATCGATCTGCGCGTGCACCACGGCGAGCGCCTCGGCATTGTGGGTGGCTCCGGATCGGGCAAGACCAGCCTGCTCAAGCTCATTGCCGGACTCGACCAGCCCACAAGCGGCGAGGTCACTGTCCGTGGCCGAGTGCAGATGGTCTTCCAAGATCCGCAGGGCTCTCTCAACCCGCGGCTAAAGATCTGGAAATCCATCGCAGAGGCCATGCCGGGCAACCCAAACAAAGCCGAAAAGCGCTCCCGCGCCGCGGCCGTGCTTGCAGAGGTCGGGCTTCCGGCCGATAGCCTCGACCGCTTCCCGCACGAGTTTTCTGGTGGCCAGCGCCAGCGCATTTCCATTGCCCGCGCGCTGTGCGGCGAGCCAGATATCCTGCTGGCCGATGAAGCAGTCTCGGCCCTTGATATGTCCGTGCGCGCGCAGGTTTTGGAGCTACTGGCAGAGATCATCGACAAGCGAGAGCTCACCTTACTCTTTGTCACCCACGACCTTGCGGTGGTACGCCACCTATGCGATAGTGTCGCCGTCCTCGACCGCGGCCGGCTCATCGAGCACGGCCCTACCGAGGCCGTATGGTCCTCCCCCAGCACGGACTACACGCGTCGGCTTATCGCGGCCGCCGAAATGTGAAGCGGGTGCTGGTGGGCGTAAGGTAGTCGGGTCAGATAACTCCACTTAGAAAGGATCCTGCTGCTCCGTGGCCGCCCAGCTTGACTATCCCATCCCGCAGCGCCCTAGCACCACCCAGCTACTCACCGCATTTAATAGCGCCTCGGTGCGCTGGCCTGGTGCACTGCGCGCGGGATTGGCGATTCTCCTGCCCGGCGCCATTGCGCTGCTTACCGGCCACGACTACGCTATCCTGCTCATTTCCACCGGCGCGTTTACCGTCATCTTTGGCGAGGGACAGCCCTATCGCACCCGCCCGCGCGTCATGCTCACCGCCGGCACCGCGCTCATTACCGTCGCCGCCGTCGGCGTGTTGGTAGGCCATCTTATCTTTGCGCCCGGCCACGGCCATTGGTGGCTCCTACTCGCAGGCCTCTACTCCACGGCATTGGCCGCCGGTTGTGGCTTTGCCCAAAATGCGCTGCGCCTGCCGCCACCGGGCACCTTCTTCCTCGTCATGGTCGGCGGCGGCTCGGTCATGCTCGCCCGCACCGATGTCACCGTGGGCCAGCTGCTCTTTTGGGCGCTGACGGGCATGGTGGCCAGCTTGATCCTCGGCATGGCCCCGGCCCTTTTTGACCCGCACGGCCCTGAGCGCCGCGCCGTAGCCAGCCTGGAAAAGGCCGCGTCTGCCTTCCAGGCCGGACAGGATGATTCACTCGCCCGCCACCACCAAGCACAAACCGCACTTTTTGCTGCTTGGCAGGCGCTTTCCGACGCCCACATTATCCGCGGTGGCCGCATCATCGACTCCCAAGGAGCCCACCTAGTAGAGCGCACCCTTGCTGCCCAGCACACCATCGTGGCACATAACCGCGCCCTTGACCTCGGCTCCGATTCGGACCAGCTTACCGATCATGTCACCGACGTCGACCCGAATCGCACCGCTATCCCCCATACCCGGCCCACCGGCCGGTACCGGCTTTACCGCGCCGCGGTGCGGGATTCGCATGCCATGGTCACTACCCAAAAGGTGGTTCTTTCGGCGATCATTACCGTGCTCGTGGGCCTTAGCCTCGGCTTCGACCGGCCGGACTGGGGCGTGGTCTCTGCCTTCCTCATGCTGCAATGGGGACCCGACCATGTGCCGGGCACCGTCCGCGGCATCCACCGCATGCTCGGCTCTGTAGTGGGCGTGCTGCTATTTTCCATCCTTCACTACTTCGGTATTAATGGCTGGACGCTGCTGCTGGCTCTGGCTGCCTGCCAATTCTGCGCCGAAATCTTCGTGGCGAAAAACTACGCCATCTGCGTTATCTTCTCCACCCCGCTCGCGCTTCTCATGGGCAACTCAGCTACCCGCCCCCTGTTGCCCACCATTCAAGCTCGCTGCGGCGAGATCCTCTTGTCCATCCTCATCGCCACCGCGGTGCTATGGCTATGGCAGCGCAGCGCCCCGGTACGCAATCAGGCCCGCCTGCAGGTCCGCGCGATGGAATCCATGGCTACCCTGCTCGGACTGCTCTTTGTCAATACCCCGGATTCCGTGTTGTCCGCACGCCGTGACCTACAGTACGAGCTGCTTTCCGAGCGCCGCGCCATCCAATCCCTCGCCGCCGATAACCCAGATGCCGTGCGCCAATTCTGGGCCCGCCACATCGCGCTGCAGCACGCCGGCTACTTCCTTTTGGACTTTTGCACCACCCACCCAGACCGCACCGCCACCCGCGAAGAGCTCGATGCCCTCGTGCGGGAAATCCGTGCCGCCCGCGCCGCCTAGAATAGGGGGTATTCCTCAATTACTTCGTAGCGCGGCCCGCCGCCGCGGCCCTCGCCCAGGTGCGATTGCATAAGGCAAACCCGGTCCGCGCAAAAGTCCGGTCCTCGGTACACCGATAACGCACGCACGACATCCCCCAGTACCCACGGATCACGGGTACGCCGGCCGGCGCGCGCGACGGTGAGGTGGGGGCGGTGGTGATTAAAGGGGACATCGGCAAGCTGGCAATCCGCCATCAACTCCCGCACACCCCGCGCCTGGCCACCGACGCCCAACCACAGGGTGCGCTGCTCAAAACTTCCCGCTCCGCTCACATGCACATCCAACGCCGAGCGCCCAGCCACCGCGTGGGCGAGGTGCTCGCGCACAGCCGCGGCATCATTGGGCTGGTCGCCATAAAAGGCCATGGTCACATGCCAATTATCCGGATCCGTCCAGCGCAACTCGTTGGTAGTTGCCGCATGGATGGGCCTAAGCGTATGTACCATATGCTCGCGCGCGGCGGCAGAAGGCAGCAGCGCGGAAAAGACGCGAATCATGGTCTAGCTGGCATACACGTTAAGGCGCAGCTCCGCGTCTAGCACGTGTTCTTCCTCGCGTTCAAAGACGGCGAAGGCATGCAAAATATCCGCAACGGCGGTGGAATTATCATCAAACTCGGGCATGAGATAACTTCTTTCAAACCACAAAGGAGGCAGAAGAATCACGCGCGATTCTTCTGCCTCCACATAGTAGCTGACAATGATGTAATTAGCCGCCCTTGACTACCGTAACCTGCCAGCCGGCATCGCCCGCGCGATGGAAATCACGAATCTCATGGCCTTCATCGGCCGCCCACTGCGGAATCGAGTCGGTGGCCTGGGTGCAGTCAAAATCAATGACCAGCGCCTCACCAGGCTCTAGCTCCGCCATGACCTGCTTGGCCTCAATCAAGGGGAACGGGCAGACTGCACCGAGGGTATCCAGCGCGTAGCGCCCACCGCCTAGAGCACGGGCCTTTTCCTTGGCCTGCGGTTTGGTCTTGAGCGCCACTGCCCCGGTGGCAGAGGCAAAGCTCGGCAGCACCTTCTCCTCGGCGGAGACCGCCGAGTTATCCACGGACTCCTCGGTGGAGTAGGTCTGCGGCTGCCGTGACTGGTGGCCCTGCGCCTTCTTCGGCTTGAGCCATAGGCGTGCGCCCGCACCCACGCCGAGTGCCATAAAGAACAACGATACCCAGCCCTGGAAGCTAAACAAGGAGGTCTCCACCATGCCGTTGCCCACGGTGCAACCGCCAGCCAGCGAAGCACCCATACCCATCATGATGCCACCCCAAATAGCGCGGGTTGCAGTCTGTGCATCCGGAACGCGCACGCGGAACTCGCCGGCGGACTTCGCGGCAATGAAAGCACCCACCAGAAGGCCGATGACCAACAGGGTGCCCCAATTCATGCGCACGGAATCACCGGTGGCGGCCCAGCGCACGATATCCGCAGTCGGCGTGGTAATGCCGAGCCCACCATTGCGGCCGGCGTCGGCAGAGAGTACGAAACCCACCGTGCCGATGATGCCAACAGCAACCGCCGCGATATTCATATTCAACGGCTTGGCGTACCACGGCTGGCCCAAGTCCACCTTCGGGCGCCCGGCATCCTTGGCGCGGTAGTGGCGACACAGCATAAAGGTCACGCCCCACAGCACAGCCACGAGAATCCACGGCGAGATATGCAGCGCGTCGTGGATGGTGGTTACCGGCAGGCTCCACTGCTTGAACCAATCATTCGCCCCAGCCAGCGGACCGGACTTCATCGCCGCGGCCGATAGCCCATAAAACAGCAGCGCAATCCACGAGCCAACTAGGCCCTCGGCAGAGCGGTACCACGTGCCTGAAGCGCAGCCGCCAGACAAGATGATGCCAAGGCCAAAGATGAAGCCGCCAACGATGACGGCTACTGGTTTGAAATCAGCAATCTCCGGAGAGAGCACGTCAGCGCCGGTCAACAGGGTAAGGCCAAAAGCATGGACCGAGATCAAAATGAGCAGAGCGGTAAAACCGCGCCAGGTCTTAGTGAGGAAAATATCGCGCAGCATGCCGGTCACGCAGAAGCGCCCGCGCTGCAGCACAGCACCGAAGACGATGCCGGTGAGAAGTCCGGTAATAATCACACTGTCTCCTTGTATCGAGTCAAAGGCCTCAGACTACGCCTTCTAAGACAGATTTGTCTATAATAGATGTACAACCCGGTTCTAGGGTGGCAGATTTCCGCGTTTCCGTCGGCCTTCCCTATGCCACCTCAGGCGCCCCAGCCGCCCCCGGACACTAATAAGGAGAAATAATGGGAATCCCAGATGACGTCGTACTCGATGGATATACCCTCATCGAACAACACGAAATTGACCACGAGTTCCTGCTGCGCGGCTCTCCGCTGGGCACCGAAACTCCCCTCCTCTTCGCCCTGACCATCGCGGGCGTACTGCTGGTTGCGGCCAGCTTCTTCTTGCGTGGGGGCAGCCGCGTTGCCGCCGGCCTCGTGGGCGCGCTGCTCACCCTGACCAAGCTGTGGTGGATGCCTGTAACACTGTGGCAGCACTTCGATGACGGCCAAGTCTTTGGCTACACGCTCAAGTACTACCCGCAATACTGGCCGGCCGCCTCCATCATCGTCGGCGCCATTGCGCTTATCGGGCTAGTCTCCGCCATTTTCCGTCGGCCCTAGCCGGTCCCGCACCGAGCAGGAGCTAGCCGCCAAGCACTGCAATGGCAATATGCACCCGGTTGGTGCCATCGATCTTGGCCAGGATGTGCTTCATGTGCGTCTTGACCGTGGTCAGCGAGATGAAAAGCTGCTCGGCAATCTCGGCATTGCTCAGCCCCTGGGCCACCAGCTGGGCGATTTCATTTTCGCGCTCGCTAAGCTCATCTAGCCCACTGGGCTGAATCATCTCCTGTTCCGGCTGCGGCGGCGTGTCTGCCAACCCCACCAGGTTTTTTAGCACCTTCGGGCTTAACTGTTGCTGGCCTTGGGCCGCTGCTCTTACCGACGCCACCAGCGCCTCCGGCGCCGTCGTCTTCAACAAGAATCCCACCGCCCCAGCGCGCAGGGCGTGCAGGATGAACTCGTCGGTATCAAAAGCGGTGAGCATCACCACCGGGATATCGCGCGCGCCGGCCAGCGAATGCAGCTGCGCCGTCGCCTCGATGCCGTCCATGACCGGCATGCGAATATCCATCAGCACCACGTCCGGCTCCTCGGCCAGGATGAGCTCGACTCCCTCCTTGCCGTTTCCGGCCTCGCCGATGACGCTGATGCCCGGCGCGCCTTCCAAGATCATGCGCAGGCCGTGGCGCAGCAGCGGCTCATCATCGACGAGCACCACACGAATATCACTCACTGTACTTCCTTCCTGGGCAGGCGCAGAGACCACGAGAACCTATCGTCCTCATCGTTTACCTGCAGCGATCCGCCCACCACACTAGCGCGCTCGCGCATGCCGACGATCCCGTACCCGCCACTGTTCCCACTCCTCTTCTTCTCGGCTGGGGCGACGGGGTTGGACATGGTGATTAAAAGGGCGTCGGCAAGCGCGGCGATGGTGATGGTCACCGGCTCGCCCGGTGCATGCTTGCGGGCGTTGGTCAGGCCCTCCTGGACCGCGCGATTGAGCGCGTGGCCGGCCATGGTGCTAAGCTCCGCCAGCGACTGCGGCCCCGTGCCCTGCTTGTAGCGCACCTCCACGTCCATGCCCGCCCGGCGGGAGCGCTCCACCAGCGAGTCCACGCCCTCGCGCGGATCGATGCGCCCCTCGCTGCGCAGCGAGTGCAGCGCCTCACGCAGATCTCCTACGGCGGCCTCGGCTTCATCGCGAATCGTGCGCGCAGATTTCCGCGTCTCCTCCGGATCCAAGTCTTTGCGGTAGGCCAGCCCACCCGCGTAGACCGCGATCATGCTCAGCCGATGCGAGAGCGTATCGTGCATATCCCGCGCAATCCGGTCGCGCTCCTCCTGCCGCGCAAAGTTCTCCCGCGTGGCCATTTCCTCATGCGTGAGCTCGGCCTGCGCTTGAAGCGCAATCGTGCGCTCCTTCTGGTTCGACCGCACCAGCCCAACAACCAACACAATTAGCGCAGGGTAAACAAGGCTACCGAAGTAACCCAGCTTATACGCAAAACTTTCACCCGCAGGTATGGAAATATCCGTGGCTGCTAGCTTGGAAACCAGCATGGCCACGCACACCACCGCCATCCACAGCCGGCTGCGCCGCGAGGCAGCGGAAAATGCCGCCATAAATACCGAAGGCCGGAACTCGGCTATCGAGACCGTCGCAGAAATGATCGTCGCCGCTACCAACGCGCTGCGCGGACCCGGCTGGGTGCTACGCGGGTCACGCTCCCGCGCAGCATGCCGGAGAGCAAAGGGCAATAGGATCCAGGTGCCTAGCATCGCTGCAAACGTGGGCACTAACCGATCTTCAACGACCTCGGAAGAACTTAGGTGGACGGAGGCGACCAAAAAATCGCCGATCACGGCCACCGCGGCGATGACGAGCTTTTGCCACAGCGGTCGCTGCAGCATCGCGTCGAATTTTCGGAATAACTTCATAACGCGCACCAGTCTAAGCCGGCCCGCCGCCCGCGCGGTATCCCCCGCAGGGAGGATTCTCTGCTCCCTAACCGCGGGCTTCCAAGACCATGATCGCAATATGCACGCGGCTCGTGCCACCGATCTTTTTCAAAATGTGCTGCATATGGGACTTTACCGTGGCCATGGACACCACGAGCCGGTCGGCAATTTCCTGGTTATTCAAGCCCTGCGCCACCAGCTCGGCGATTTCTCGCTCGCGAGAGCTAAGCGCGCCTAGGCGGTTGCGGGCGGTGCGGGTGTGGTGCGAATGGGCGTCGTCAAGCGCGGGCCCCTGCATGCTTACCAGCTTGTCGACGACCTCCGGGCTCAACAGCGGCTGCCCCGCCGCGGCCGCACGCACGGCCGCCATGAGCGATTCCGGCGGCGTCGATTTCAGCAGGAACCCAGCCGCCCCGGCGCGCAGGGCTCGCAAAATAAAGGAATCGGTATCGAAGGCCGTGAGCATGATGATCGGCACTGCGTGGACGGACAGAATCTTCTCCACGGCCGCGATGCCATCCATGACCGGCATGCGAATATCCATCAGCACCACATCGGGCTGCGTATCGAGCACGGTAGCCACCGCGTCCCGGCCATTGCTCGCCTCGGCCACGACCTCGATATCGGGCGCATTAGACAACAGCAGGCGCAGGCCGCTGCGGACTAGAGCCTCGTCATCAACGAGCACTACGCGCAGGGCATCGGCCATTATGCTCCCTTTCCTACTGGTTGATTCCACCGCGCGCGCCACAGTTGCGATGCGACGGGCGTATACGCCACAGTAACCGCCACCACTGCCGCGAGCGCTATCGGCACGATTCCCACGTGGCCCGCCACTACGCCGTTGAGGAAGGAGGGCACGAGAATATCGTTTAGCTTTTCGAAGATTCTGGGGAAAAATTCGATGACTAGTGTGGCCGCAATGAATGTCAGCGCAGTCTGCAGGAGCAACGTCCACAGGCTTACCCGGTGCAGCTGCTTATCGACGTCCGGCTTCCCCACCGCCGCAAACATCACCCTTGCGCCTTGCCCGCGAAACTCCGGCACGACATAACCGCGGCGCTCCACCAGCTCGATGCGGTCGGCGTCTTCGGGCGCGTTATCATCGCAGTGTCCGCGCAGGAATTCCAGGCTATAGGCCGAGTCATCGGTATCGGTATAGCTGAGCTTGCGCGAGGTTCCGTTGACGGTGGAGGTAAAAAGACTGCGCTTAAAGTCTAAGTACTCTCCCGTCCATCCCTCGCGGGCTGTGGTCTCTTCTAGGTCGATGCGCATGAGCCCGTATTCGGGATGGCGCAGTTGCCAACTCATCTCGCTCATTGCGCAGCCTCCTTGTGCGCTAGCGGTAGCTGGATACTCCATCTGAATTCCTCGCCTTCCTTTCTTTCCGGACTTCCCTGGTCAGCCGCGATGCTCATGCGCCCGCCGGAAAGCTCCACACGCTCGCGCAGGCCCACCAGTCCGTAACCACCTGAGGTGTCCGCGCCATTGCCCGTGTCGGTTCCTGGGGTCCCGCGCGGGACTGGGTTTCGCATCTCGATGTCCACCGCGCCGGCCGCCTCGCGCACCGTGATGCTTACCGGCTGACCGAGCGCGTGCTTGCGGGCGTTCGTCAAGCCCTCTTGTACTGCCCGATGCACGGCATGCTGCGCCATCGTGGACAGTCCGTCAAAAACGTCCGGGCTGGCACCGTCCGCGTAGGCCACCGTTACCTCTGCGCCGGCCTCCCGTGCGCTCGCGACCAGCTCCTCTACACCGGTGCGCGGGTCCTGGGAAAGGTCTTCGCGCAAGGCGCTTAAGACAGTCCGCAAATCTTCTACCGCGTTTTGGGCTTCGGCGCGGATGGTGCGGGCTGCGTCGGTAAACTCCTCCGGCACGCCCTCGCGCGGATAGCTCAGCGCTCCCGCGTGAATAGCCACAAGGCTCAGCCGATGCGAGAGCGTATCGTGCATGTCCCGCGCGATATTCTCGCGCTCCTCTTGCCGCGCGCGTTCTACCTTGGCGCGCATCTCTTCGCGGTTCATCCGGGCTTGCTGCTCTACCCGCCACCGCTTTTCGCGCAGATTGGCGCGCTTTTGGCCCACCAATAACCCCGCGACCATCACGACCACGACGAAGATGGCACCAACCCACCCGATCTCGTGCCAGCTCATATAGGGGTTGAAGATGGTATCAATCGCAAATGCCGCCACGAAGCACGCCACTGCGACCACCGAGCGCGAGGTCGAGCGGCGTGAAACCATAGAAATAAAAGCCACGAGCCCACTAGCCGCGCCAAAATAGGAGCTAGACCCCAGCAGCACGATGCAGCCAGCGATGAAGCTGCGGGTGGAGCCGGCATAGTCGACGTCGGAAAGCTCGCGCGGCTGGTGCTCCAGGGCAAAGGGCAGGGCGATAATACCCAGCACGCCCACCGCAAACCCGGTGCAGATATAGGGCCCATACTCCGCAAACGACGGCGAATACTCCTCAATGTCGAGGTTCATCAGCACCATGCCGATGAGCCAATTCGCCACCGCGCAGGCAGCCACAATGCCCGCCGTACTCCACTTCGTTCTGACCATGGCCTCAAGCTTAAGCCGGCGGCCATAGTCCCTAGGGATGATTTATTTCTGCACCCCGGCCGCATCGCGCATGGCCTTCGTCTGCGCGGACGGATGCTCGTTCTCGGTAGCCAGGCGCTCAAACGCCACGGCCGCCAGCGCCGCGGACTGCATGCCGAGTACGGAATCATCAAAGCGCATCATCGGCGAGTGATTCCACTCGCGCTGATTTTCGGGCTTTTCCGGATTCGCCGTGCCCATCCACATAAACGTGCCCGGGACCTGCGAGAGGACGTAGCCGAAGTCCTCGGAGGCCATCATCGGGGCGTCAAAAGGCTGGACGTTCTCGGCGCCAAACATCTGGCCCCACAAGGTGGCGGCGAACTGGTTCTCGCGCGCATTGGTCTTGGTGGTCGGGTACAAAATCTCGAAATCCACCTGCGCGGTGCAGCGGTGCGAGGCGGCGACGGAGCTGGAGACCTCCGTAATCATCTGCCGCACGGCGTCGATCTTCTCATCCCGCAGCACGCGCACCGTAGCGCCCAAGGCCGCGCGCTCCGGGATGGCGTTATACGCGCCGTCGCCAGCCCACAGGTTGGTCACGGTAATCACGATGGGCTCCAGCGCATCAAAACGGCGGGTCAGCGCGGTCTGCAGCGACATCTGAATCTCCGCCAGCGCCGCCACCGGGTCGATGGCATCGTGCGGGCGGGAGCCGTGCCCGCCCTTGCCCAGCACAGTAATGGTCAGGTTGGAGGAGCTGGCCATCATCGGGCCTGGCACATAGTGGAAGGTGCCGCGGTCCTGCGGGCCGACGTGGAGGCCGTAGGCAGCAATGGGGCGTCGGCCAGCGGCGTCGAGGACGCCCTCCTCAATCATCGGCAGCGCGCCGCCCGGGCCTTCCTCGCCGGGCTGGAACATAAAGGTGACATCGCCGTGCAGCTCCTCGCGGTGCTCGCACAGAATCCGCGCCGCGCCCACCAGACCAGCGGTGTGCAGATCGTGGCCGCAGGCGTGCATATACCCATTCGTCGACGCGAACGGGCTGCCGGTCTGCTCGCGCACTTCGAGGGCATCCATGTCCGCGCGCAAAAGCACCGACACCGGCCGCTCGCCGCGCTGGCCGCCGCGCAGCACGGCCACCACCGAGCTCAAATCCTGGCCCACGTGAATCTCCAGCGGCAGGCCCTCCAGCGCTTCTAGGACCTTCTTCTGCGTGCGCGGCAGGTCCAGGCCGATTTCCGGGTTGCGGTGCAGGTCGCGGCGGAAGTTCTGCAGCTCCTCGAGCATGCTCTCGCCCATTTCCTGGAATACCTCGGTGGCCACCCGCTCACCAATGCGCGCCCGCGTCACCGGCAGGGGCGGCAGCTGCTGGGCCTGGCGCGGGGCGGCCAGGCGGCCGGGGTTGGCGGGGCGAATCCGCTTGGTCGGGTCAGTCATGGGGAGCTCCTTTCTCGCTTTCCTATTCGAGGGTACCGCAGGTTATCCACAGGGCGCCCGGCGGGTTCGGGGTTGGTGTGACGGGTGGGGCGAGTTATCCACAGGCGGGCGCGGGTGGGCTACCGCGGGCTTGCGGGGTGTCTTAGGCTCGCCGGCATGACCCGCTTGCAGGACTACGCCCGCCAACTTGCCTCGCCGATGGAGCTTCTCGGCGAGGTCTCTGGCGCGCGCGAGGCCGACCTGCGCCGGCTGGGGCTTCCCCGGCAGGAGGCACGGAGCCTGCTTGCGCTTGCCGACGTCTACTTTGGCTCCACTCCCTTCACCCGCCGGCAGCGCTCGTGCCGGGCGACCAAGCATTGCTTGGCGACGTTGAAGATCATTGAAAAGTACGTTTCGCGCACGAAATCCAAGCGGGATGCGTGGGCGCTGCGCGCTGAATTGTGCGCGACCGACCAGGACGTGGAGCAGCTCGCGCGCACGCGGTTGAAGGAGCTATATCCGCCGCGGCAGCCGGAGAAGGGTGTGCGGATGACGCGGCGCAAGGGCGGGCCGTCGACGCTTTCGATTACCGGCGATTCCGATTTCATTGCTGACCTGCACGCCAGCATCAATGAGGAAAAGCCGCTTGATTCCGTAGAGAATATCTTCTTCCGCGGCGGGGCTGCGGCGCGGCCTACTGCCACGACGAATATCATCATCCAGCTCGATGAATTGGATGAAATCTTAAGCGGTGGAGGCGAGGAAATCACGCTACGCCTTACCAATGGCGCCGAAATCAGCGGCGCGAAGCTGGTGGAAAAGCGCTTGGCCGAATGCGGGCTTGTCACCCTCGTCCATCCTTATGAGGGAGCGGTGAACCTGTATCGCACCTCGCGGCATGCCTCGGATAAGCAGCGGCTCATGGCGGGCGCGGAAAACCCCACCTGCCCGTGGGCCGAGTGCAACTATCCGGCGGATAAGTGCCAGATCCACCACCTGCAGGCGTGGAAACACGGCGGCGAGACCAATATGGCGAATCTCAGCGTGGCGTGCCCGTATCACAATGGCGTCAACGACGACGATCCGCACGCTCCGCCGGTGCGCGGCCGCCTCGAGCGGCGCCAGGGCCGAATAGTCTGGGTCCCACCCTGGGCCGATTCAACCTAACTACTCGCCTGAAGCCCCAGCCCCAACCCTCCTGCGCGGACCGGGGCGCTCAAGCCTGCCGTGGAATCCGGCAGCTGACAGCCTCGCAACCACGGCGTGGCTGCGAGGTGAGTTCGGCATGCGTGGAGTGGATTAATCGTCGGCGTCGGTAGACAGCGCGGCCACGAAGGCCTCCTGCGGCACCGAGACGGAGCCCAGCGTCTTCATGCGCTTCTTACCGGCCTTCTGCTTCTCCAGCAGCTTGCGCTTACGGGAGATATCGCCGCCGTAGCACTTCGCCAGCACGTCCTTGCGCATGGCGCGGATGTTTTCGCGGGCGATGATCTTCGAGCCGATGGCCGCCTGGACGGGCACCTCGAACTGCTGACGCGGGATGAGCTCCTTGAGCTTCTTGGTCATCTTATTGCCGTACCACTGGGCGGAATCGCGGTGAACGATGGCGGAGAAGGCGTCGACTGGGTCGCCGTTGAGCAAAATGTCGACCTTGACTAGGTCCGCGAGCTGCTCGCCGGCCTCTTCATAGTTCAGCGAAGCGTAGCCCTTGGTGCGGGACTTGAGCATATCGAAGAAGTCGAAGATGATTTCACCGAGCGGCATGGTGTAGCGCAGCTCCACGCGGTCCTCGGAAAGGTAGTCCATGCCACCCATCTGGCCGCGCTTGGACTGGCACAACTCCATGGTGGGGCCGACGAACTGCTCGGGCACGATGACGGTCATCTTCACCACAGGCTCATAGACCTCGTTAAGCTTTCCTTCCGGCCAGTCAGACGGGTTATGGACCCATTTTTCCTCGCCGTCTTCAGCCACCACGCGGTAGGTTACCGAAGGCGCGGTGGAAATCAGGTCGAGGCCGAACTCGCGCTCCAAGCGGTCGCGGGTGATTTCCATGTGCAACAGGCCCAAGAAGCCGCAGCGGAAACCAAAACCGAGGGCGACGGAGGTTTCGGGCTCGAAGGTCAAGGAGGCGTCGTTAAGCTGCAGCTTTTCCAACGCATCGCGCAGGTCCGGGAAGTCGGCCTGGGAAATGGGGAAAAGGCCGGAGTAAACCATCGGGTCCGGGTCCTTGTATCCCTTGAGTGGGGTTTCGGCACCGCCGTTGGACCAGGTGACGGTATCGCCCACCTTGGTCTCGCGAACATCTTTTACGCCGGTAATGAGGTAACCCACCTCGCCAGGGCCTAAGCCCTCGCACTTTTGCATCGTGGGCGAAACGATGCCGATTTCCAGCAGCTCGTGGTTGGCGTTGGTCGACATCATGGTGACCTTCTGGCGCGGGGTGAGCTTGCCGTCCACCATGCGGATATAGGTCACCACGCCGCGGTAGGTGTCATAGACGGAGTCAAAAATCATGGCGCGGGCCGGTGCATCGGCGTCGAATTCAGAAGACGGCGGCGGAACTAGCTCGCAGACCTTGTCCAGCAGCTCGACCACGCCCTCGCCGGTTTTGCCCGACACGCGCAGCACCTCTTCCGGCTCGCAGCCGATGATATTGGCGATTTCCAGCGCGTATTTTTCCGGGTCGGCGGCCGGCAGGTCGATTTTATTGAGGACAGGGATGATTTCCAGGTCGTTTTCCATCGCCAGGTAGAGGTTGGCGAGGGTTTGGGCTTCGATGCCCTGGGCGGCGTCGACAAGCAGGATGGCGCCCTCACATGCCTCGAGCGCGCGGGAGACCTCGTAGGTAAAGTCCACGTGGCCGGGGGTGTCGATCATCTGCATGACAATCTGCTCCCCCTGCGCGGTGCCGGACTGGGGCACCCACGGCAGGCGCACGTTCTGCGCCTTAATGGTGATGCCGCGCTCGCGCTCGATGTCCATATTATCGAGGAACTGGTCACGCATATCGCGCTCCGCAACCACCTTGGATAGCTGCAGGATGCGGTCCGCCAGCGTCGACTTGCCGTGGTCGATGTGAGCAATAATGCAGAAGTTTCGGATTCGGGCGGGATCCGTAAACGTCGTGGCCGCAAAGTTTTCAGACATACGTCTACAATAGTCGACATGAAAAGCGCCATGCTCACCCGTCTGCGCCAAGCGCTGGGAATCAGCGAGCGCGAGCCGATAGACACCGGCCTGAGCCGCATTAATTCCCGGTTGGGACTGGATAGGTCGGATGAGTTCCACGAGCCGCGCAAGGCCGCCGATATCCGGGTAGAGGCCACTGCCTCCCACCCCCGGTCCATATTTTTCACCCCCGATATGGACGGCCAGGCTGATTCCGGCGAGGTGGTCTGGGTGTGGGTACCGGCCGAAGGTAAGCAGGCGCCACCGCGCGAGCGGGCTATCTTGGTCGTCGGCCGCACCCGCACCACGGTAATGGGCTTGCTTATCTCCCCCAACCCAAAGCATGCGCTTGACGACGCCTGGCTGGAAATCGGTGCCGGAGAGTGGGACGAGTCCGGGTGCGATTGCTGGGTGCGTCTCGACCGCCTGCTCGAGGTATCCGAGGAGCAGGTGCGCCGGCAAGGCACGCTTTTCCCGGAACGCAGATTCGAACGAATCGCGAATAGGTTGCGGTCGCGCTACCACTGGGCCTAGCCAGCGCGCAGGCCGCGGCCGCGGGGAGGGTTTTGGCAGGTCGGGTTCGGTACTGCTATTGTGTGTTGGTTACTTACTTGCCGGGCGCGCTGGTCGGGGCGGGCAGGACCTTGGGTTCGCTCTTCGAATACCAGCGCCGAGCGCGCCAGTGATTGCTGGCCGCGGGAGTAGTCCGAGTAGGTCGGTTTCTACGTCAATCACTTTCGATTACTAAGAGGTATTTTTCATGGCAAATATCAAGTCCAAGCAGAAGCGCGTTATCACCAACGAGAAGGCACGTCAGCGCAACAAGTCCGTTCGCTCCGCCGTCCGTACCGAGATCCGCAAGTTCCGCGAGACCGTTGCCGCTGGCGACAAGGCTGCTGCTGAGAAGCAGCTGCGCGTGGCATCCCGTGCCCTGGACAAGTCCGTGTCCAAGGGTGTCTTCCACCGCAACACCGCAGCCAACAAGAAGTCCGGCATGGCTTCCGCGTTCAACAAGATGGACTAAGAGCCATTGCACAGATTATCCCCCGGTCGCGCTCTACGGAGCGCGCCGGGGGATTTTCTTAGCTCATTTTGGGCGGCGGAACCGGCAGGCAGGGCCGGTGAGACTTAGGCGGGGCGCTTAGGCCAGGTCGTCGTTGAAGTAGTCTTCGAAGATGGCGCCGGCGCTACGGAAGGCGTCGGCAAGCGAAGTTCCGCCACGGGTTTCCACGAAGGTCTCGAAGGCGGTCAGGAACTGGGTGTGGATGATATTGACGGTCGGCGTGAGACGCGGGTCGGAGGACTTCCAACCTTCGCGGGCCTGCACCGCCTGGCGGACGCGCTGAATTATGCGGCTATTGCGCTGGCAGTACAGAGCGCGCAGCTTCGTATCCTTAGCCAACGCCTGGGCCGTGAGCTGGGAGATTTCGGGGAAGAACTCATCGCCTACGGCACGATTGAATACGGTCATAGCCATGATTTTGGAATCTTCGCGCAGGCTTCCGGTGGGCAATCCTGCGGCGAAATTTTGGAATTGGTTCTCCACTTCCTCCGACATTTCGGGGCCTAAAACTGCCGATTCTTTGTCTTTTATGTAATTAAAAAGCGTACGGCGGGAAACGCCCACTTCGTGAGCGAGCTCCTCCATGGTGAACCCGTCATAACCGTTCTCGATGACGAGGTTGAGCGCAGCGACTCGGATTTTTGATATACGCGGCATAAATGCCCCTTTCTGTCCCGACGCTCTTCCAGCTTCAGTAACTTTTCTTTCTCCCTAAGAAAATGTGAGGAAATTCTATTTTGTCTACAAACTAAGGGTTTTGGGGCGATTTTATTACCTTATATTCGGTCAGGGAAACCGCCATACACGCCATGAGGATCTCCCGCCGGCACGGCTGCGCGTTTGCGCCCGTCATGGCACTTTTCGGGAAAACTGTGACGTTGGACAACCAGGGCGCCAAGCCCCGCCCGGCCGCGCACCCGACTTATCCGCTCGCACGTTCGAAAGCCCGATGGTGCTCATGTCCGATGGGGCGGCTAAGATGAGTCAACGATGAAAAACGTTAAGCCACTGGTGAAATGGGCGGGCGGGAAGCGCCAGCTCTTGCCGCATATTCACGCCGCCCTGCCGGCGGATACCCCGCGGCGTTTCTATGAACCCTTCATCGGTGGCGGCGCGGTGCTTTTCTCTCTGGAGCCGGCCAGCGCACGGGTCAACGATCTCAATTGCGAGCTCATTAACCTGTATGAGGTGGTGCGCGGCGGGGTCGATGAGCTCATTGAGGAGCTCGCGGGCTACCCCAATGAGGCAGAGTTTTTCTATGCGCTGCGCGCAGTGGACCGGGATGCCCACGAGTTTGCCGCCCTCTCCCCCGTCGAGCGCGCGGCACGAACGTTGTATCTGAATCGCACCTGCTATAACGGCCTGTACCGCGTGAACGCGGCCGGCCAATTTAATGCCCCGTTTGGGCGTTATAAGAATCCCACCATCTGCGATGAAGACACTCTGCGCGCGGTGCACCACTATTTTGCGGAGAATGATGTGGCCTTCTCGCAGGGCGATTTCGCCGCGGCGGTAGCACAGGCACGCGAGGGGGACTTTGTGTACTTCGACCCTCCTTATGACCCGGTGAACGTGACGAGCTCCTTTACCGGCTACCAAAAGGGCGGCTTTGACCGTGCGGAACAAGAGCGTCTCAAAGAGGTCTGCGATGACTTGGATAGGCGCGGGGTGAAGTTCCTGTTGTCTAATTCGGCCACCGAGTTCATCCGCGAGCTCTATGCGGACTATGAAGTAGGAATCGTGGGGGCAACGCGGGCGATTAACTCCGTTGGTTCGAAGCGGGGCAAGGTCGACGAGGTCCTGGTGCGCAACTACGAGGTCCGCGGTGACTAGCGGGCCGGAAGCGCCGGAGCTGCGGGCGCGCTTTGGTGTGCCGGAGTCGGTGAAGCTCGGCGTCAATGACTGGGGGTGGCTGCGCATCCTGGCGGCGGGATACGACGCGGAGCTGGAGCGGCGCGGGTATTTCTATATCGGCGCGCGGGAGCTAGAACGGCTCTCGGGCCGGCAGCCGCGGCTGATGGCCAAGCATGATTTTTCTACGTCGCGGCCGTGGATTTTTCAGCGTCTCCAACTGGGAATCTTACCGGTCAGCCGCAGCGAATATCTGGTGGGGCGATTCAACCTGTACGAGCAGTTTCCACAAACGCAGCGCGGCGAGGTACGCACGCTGGAGCTGCCGGCGGGTCTGGACACTCTTTCGTTGGAGGGGGTGAGCTCGGAGGCGGTGGCGTTAAATGGGGCGTCGGCAAGCGGGATGCTAGAGGACTTCCTGGGCTGCAGGCCATTGCAGGCGACGGTGGCCGGGCGCATGTCCACGCACGGGCTTAAGGTGCGGCTGCCGGACTTGGACGTGGATGTGGCGGTGGACCGCGCGCAGATGGAAATCGACGGCGGCTTTGAATCGCTCGAGCACCTGGTGCTGGTGGAGGCGAAGAACCACCTTTCGGATGATTTCAATATCCGGCAGCTGTATTTTCCGTATCGCCGGTTCCAGCAGCGCCTGGCCAAGGATGTCGTGCCGGTTTACCTGGTGTATTCCAATGGTATTTTCCACCTCTACCGCTATGAGTTTCGGGATCCGGCGGATTTTCGCAGCATTGCGCTGGTGGATAGCGCTCGCTACGCGCTGTCCGCCTCGCATTTGGACGCGCAGGCGGCGTTCGACATTGTGCGGGCGGTAGAGCCCGAACCCGAGCCGGCCGTGCCCTTCCCGCAGGCCAATAGCTTCGAGCGGGTGGTCAACCTTCTCGAGCTCATCGCACTGCAGCCGCTAAGCAAGGCGGAGATTACCCAGCGCTATGATTTCGACCCGCGGCAGGCGGATTATTATGCCAATGCCGCGCGCTACCTGGGGCTGGCGGAGCCGGTGGAGGACACGTGGGAGCCGACGGAGCACGGGCGGCGGGTTATCGAGCAGCCGCAGCGCGACGCCCGGAATGCAGCGCTGATACGGGTGCTGGCAGCGCGGCGGGTTTTCCGCGAGGTGCTTGAGCTCAGCCTGGCCCGCGGCGCGGTGGCTAGCACCGCGGAGATTTGTGCGGCCATGGAGGGGCTGGGGCTCAGCTTGGCGACGTCCCGGCGACGCGCCTCCACCGTCGCCCGCTGGACCCAGTGGGTGCTGGACACGGTGGCCGAGGGCACGCCGCGCCTGTTTTAAGCCAGCAGGTTCTGCCCGCCGGAAATGATAAGGACGATGCCGGCGATGATGAAGAAGAGGCCAGAGCCGATGTCGATCCACGGGCCGGCGGCGATGAGCTTGCGGCGCACGGCATTGGTGGAAATTACCGTGGCGACGACGAGGAAGAAGAGGAAGGCCGACAGCGATAACGAGAGCGTGAGCGCGATGGCCAACCATGCGGGTGGGCTGGCGGGAAGCAGCGGGGCGATCATCGCGGCGAGGAAGAGCACGATTTTCGGGTTGGACATATTCGTGGCTAGCCCCACCTTGAAGGCGGTGCGCAGGCGGCCGAGCTGGGCGGCGGCGTCTTCTAAGTCCACGGGCGGGTTGGCGCGCTGGGCGATGCCGCTGCGCAGCGCGCGCGAACCCATAAATACCAGGAAGCAGCCGCCGACGGCTTGGACCGCGCCCAAAATTTCCGGGAAGGCCGTCAGCAGCGCGGCGGCGCCGAAAACGGTGGCGGCGCACCAAAAGAGCACGCCGATCTGAATGCCGGCGGCCGCCGCAATGGCATGGCGGCGCGAGCGGGTGGCGTAGCGGGTCACCAAAATGATGTCCGGTCCCGGCGAGGCGACGCCCACCAGGTTCATCAACAAGAGGGTGAAGAAGGATGTCCAGGTCACTCCCCCGCCTCGCTTTCGAGGCGCGGGATGAGGTCCTCGCGGCCGAACAGGCGGGCGGAATCCAGCGCGGAAGGCTGGCCGGCGGTGGGGTCGGCGTGGGCGGAAAGGAGGGCGTCGATAGCCGCGTCTTCCTTCTTGAAGATGGCGCCGGCCAGCGGGGACTGGCCGCGATCATTGAGCAGGTTGACGTCCGCGCCGGCGCGGGCAAGTGCGGCAACTAGCTCGGCGTGGCCATGATAGGCGGCGAGCATGATAAAGGACTGGCCTTCGTGGTTGACGAGGTCGATATTCACGCCGTGGTCGATATAGGCGAGGAGGTCCAGGTTGCCCTCGCGCGCCATGTCAAAGAGCCGACCGGCGAATTCTTGCGCTTGCGTCTCAGACATGGTTTCTAGCTTATCGCGCCAGTTCCGCGACGCGTTTGACGGTCGCTTCTATGGCGAATTCGGGCTCACCGCCTTGGCCTTTGACGGCGGCATCGAGCTCGGAGACAAGGATGACGGCCTTGGTGACATTATCGGCGGACCAGCGGCGGGCCACCGGTTGGGTCATTTTGACCACGTAGGGCGCCAGGCCGGTTTGGCTCGCCAGCGAGTACTGGTCCCCGCGCGCGGAGTAGAGGCGGGCGACGGCGCCGACCTTATTGGCCAGCGCGGCTGCAATCGCTACGGGGCTCGCGCCCAGCTGGAGGGCGCGGCGGCAGGTGGATACGGCAGCTTCGACGCGGCCGGCGACGGCGGCGTCGGCAATGTCCCAGTTGGCCACCTCGGCCACGCCGACGTAGTAGTTTTGCACCGCCTCGCGGGTGACATTGCCGCCGGTATCGGAGACCAGCTGGGAGATGGCCGAGGCCAGCTCGCGCAGGTCAGAGCCCACTCCCTCGAGCACGGCGTGGATAACGTCCGGGGTGGGGCGCACGCCGTGGCTGGAAAATTCGCGGGTGGCCCATTGGCCCAGCTCATTGGGGTAGAGCGAAAAGACCTCGTGGACCTCGGCAATCTTGCGCAGCTTGGCCACGAGCTCGGGCTGTTTCTTCTTTTTCTTCAGCGTCTTGGCCGTCACGGAGTAGATGATGACCATGGTCATGCCCGGCGCGGGATTGGCGCAGGCGCGCAAGATGATATCGACTACTTCTTTGCCGGCGCGCTCGCAGTCGCTGATGACGATGACGCGGTTATCGCCAAACAGCGACGGGCTGGTGGCCTCGAGGATTTCGCCCTCAGAGACCTCGGAGGCTTTTAGCTTCGTCAGCTCGGGGCGGGCACCGGTGGGTCCGCTCTCCTCGGCCGCGGCGCGCTGGATGCGCAGGCGGGCGCGTTCGGTGAGGAATTCATCGTCGCCGAGGATGAGGTGTACTGGTGGCATGCCCGCCATTCTAGCCTGCGGCCAGGCCGAGCCAGGCGATGCCCGCCAGCGTCAGCGCCAAGGTGAGCCACGGGCGGTGATAAAGGAGGCCGGCGATGATCCAGGCGTAGGCAAGCAGCGTAAAAAGCGGGTTGGCGGGGATGGTGACCACGGGCAGGTGGGCCACGCCGTGGGCGACGGTGTTAATCCACCACGAGAAGGGCTCAATGAGGCGCAGCAAGCCGGCGCCCAGCACGTCCAGCGGGCCGAGCTGGGCAAAGATGGTGGCGATGAGCCCCACGATGGTAATCGGCACGGTGGCAGGCTCGACGAGGATATTAGCCAGCACGGAAACGACGGAGACCTCACCGGACATGAGCGCGACCAGCGGGAGGGTGACGATATCGGCGGCGATGGCCACGGCGACCGCGCGCAGAAAGATGGCGGGCCAGCCGGTCACGGCTAAGTGCTTATAGATGAGCGGGCTCAGCGCCACGATGCCGAGCGTCGCCGCGCAGGATAGGGCGAAGCCGAAGTGCACGGCGAGGTCGGAATCCACAAAGAGCAGCGCGATGATGCCGAGGCTGAGCGCATGGATGGGCTCCATGCGCGTGGAATTGAGCACGGCAAGCAGGCCTACTACCCCGGCGACGGCCGCGCGTTGGACGGAGGGCTCGAAGCCCACAAGCAGAACATAGGTAGCAAGGGCGCACAGGGAGGCGGCCACGCGGGTGCGGGGACCGAGCGCGAAGGCGGCGCAGACCACGGCCGCGGCGGAGCAGACGATGGCCACATTGGCGCCAGATACAGCGCTCAAGTGCGAGAGCCCAGTGGCGATATACAGGTCGCGCTCGGCGGAATCTTGCAGCGCGGTATCGCCGAGCACCATGCCGGGGATAAGGCCCTGGCTGGAAGGACCGACGGTATCAAGGACCAGCGCGCGGAAATTCTCGGCCACGCTGGCCGCCCAGCCGTCCAGGCCTTCGGGCTCGGCGGTCACCTGCACCTCGGTGGCATTGGCGCTGAGTTTTCCGACGCCCGCCCTATCCGACTCCCCTACCCGCACCCCGACCGTAAGTTCGGCGCCAGCAGCCGCCGGGACTGGTTCCGGGCTAAAGACCGGCAGCTGGGTGGGGTATCCCGGAACCTTGAGCTTGAGCAGCCAGCCACCCGTACTCGTCTGCGTTGGTGCAGTGACAAGGCGCCCGGTGACTTCGGTGCCGAGGTCGAAGGCGGCAGCACGAGTCTGGCGCACCGCGGCGACGAACGCCGCACCCCCAGCGACCGCCCCGCAAAAGAGCGCTTGGCCCCACTGACGGGCAACGAGGCACAGCGCGACGACGACCGCGATGAGTGCGATGGCCCAGCCGCGGCCGGCAAGCAGTACGGCGATGACGGCCAGCCAAGCGGTAGCCGCGCCGGGAACGAGCCGCAGTTCTCGCATCGCACGCTCGAATACGAACTAGAGCTGGACTTGGTCTTTAAGCTGCGCCAGCTTCGCCGGCCCGATGCCGGAGACCTCTAGGAGCTCTTCCACGTCCTTGAAACCGCCGTGCTCCTCGCGGTAGGCCACGATGGCGTGCGCGGTCACCTCACCGACGCCCTTGAGTTCCATGAGCTCTTCGGCGGTGGCGCTATTGAGACTCACGCCGCTGCCGCTAGCGATGCCGCCGGGGCTGCTGGAGTTGTCGCTGGCTGGGGCCGGTTCGCCGGGTGAGGGAGGTGGAGCGGCGCCGGAGGGCAGGATGTGGAGCTGTTGGCCGTCGGAAAGCCGCTGCGCATGGTTGAGAGCCATAGTCTCGGCGCCTGGTAGCGGCTGGGCGGCGTCGAGGGCATCGGCCACACGCGCGCCGGGCTCGAGTGTTTTCAGCCCGGGCTCTGCAACTTCGCCGATGACCGAGACGATGATTTCGCTGGGCTCCTCGCTAGGGGCATCGCTTAATGCCGCGGGCTCGGGCATGCCGGAGGATTCGTCCGAGCGTGCATTGATGCCGAGCCAGACCACCACGCCGATGACAAGGAGGACAGCCATGGCGCAGGCTTGCCAGGAGCTGATGCGCAGTCGCGGGCGCGGGTAATCGACGGCGAGGAGCTCTTCCTCGCCGGTGGGTTGGGTAAATTCGCGGAGTCGTTCGCTGATCTTGGGTGCCGCCATGGCGCTGAGGCTAAGCGCGGGCGCACACCAGTGAAAGGTCGGGCGGAGGTGGGCTGTGGATAACTTGTTGTGGGTGTCAACGAACCCGGCGCGGTGGGCCTAGTTATCCACAGATCGGCGCGGCGGGAAGGCGCGGGGTCGACCACGTGTGTGAGAATGCACAGGTTCCGCGGGCGGCTCGGAGCTAAACACGGCGGAGACGCCAATGGCGGAGGGACCGGCGTGGACAGCGAGGACGTCGTTAAGCGGAGTGCAGATAAAGGAGGACCCCTGCGGCAGCGCCGCTTCAAGGAGCGCCTCCAGCTTGGCAGCCGCATCTTCGGCCTGGTTGTGCTGAATGGCGACGAAGGCCGGCTCGCCGTCCGCGCGGGAGGCGATGAGGTCCACCAGCTTGGTAAAAGCCTTGGTCTGGGTGCGGGTCTTGCCCACCAGCTCCAGCTTGCCGCGGGTAATCGACATAATCGGCTTGGTGGCCAACAGCGCCGTAGACAGCACTGCCGTGGCCGGGGAAAGGCGGCCAGAGCGGCGCAAGTCCTCCGTGGAATGCAGGTAGACCCAGGTGGCCGCGCGCTTGAGGGTATCGATGGCCGCGGCATAGCACTCGTCCAAGCTGGCGCCACGGGAGGCGAGCTTAGCCGCGGACATGGCGGCCGCGCCCATGGCCATACCGGCCGAACCGGAGTCGATCACCCGCACCGTGTGCGGAAAGACGCCGGAGGCGGATACCGCCGCAGAATAGGTGGAAGATAGCTCTTTAGACAGATGTATGGCCACCACGCCCTCATCCTGGGCGCGCTCCATTTCGCGGCCGTAGGCGGCGGCCAGCTCCAGCGCGCTCAACCCCGAAGTGGAGCGCTCCAGGCCATCCTTGCCGTGGCTTTCCATAAGGTGCAGGTCAATGACGGTGATGGATAGCTGTTCCGCCAGCTCCGGCGGCAGGCCCGCGGAGGAATCCGTAATGACGCGAACCGTCACTAGATATCCGCCCCGCCGTCCCCGGTGACCTCGCCGCCCATATTCCAGCCGTCGAAATACCACTGGGCGCTGCCCACATTGTCTGGGGTGAACTCCAAGGAAGATAACGGCGTTTCCGGGTTAAAGTCCGGGCGGGCGGTCAGCTGCGACCAGTGGGTATTCTTCAATCCGGAAAGGATGCCGTACTGCGCGTGGTCAAGGCCCAGCAGGTGACAAGTCAGCGCCGAGATAGCGCCGCCATGGGCCACGATGAGGACGGGGCCTTGGTCCCAGCCGGCGAAGTCTGCCATGAGCTCATCGATGACGGGGCGGGCGCGCTCGGCCACATCCACGCGGGACTCGCCCTGCGGCGGGGCCCAAGTGGGGTCGTGGCGCCAAATGGCGCGCGCGCCTGGAAACTCCTCATCCACCTCGGCGGAGGTCCTGCCCTGCCACCGGCCTAGGTGGGTCTCGCGCAGGCGGGCATCCATGGTGAAGTCCATGCCAAGGGCATCGGCGACCACGCGCGCGGTTTCGCGCGCACGGATGAGGTCGGAGGCGACAATTTTAGACACTCCCTGATCCTGCAGCAGGCGCGCGGCGGCGCGGGCCTGCTCATAGCCCAGCTCGGACAGCTCAGTGTCCAAGTGGCCCTGCATGCGGCCGGTGGCGTTATAGGTAGTTTGTCCGTGGCGGATCAGGATCAGGCGGCGGCTCATGCGGGTTTAAAGCTCCTCGTCCTCACCAGGGACCTTATCGGCCAGTGGGAGCTCGTCGATGGAATCAACTTCGCGCGGGTTAACGCCATTGGTCCATTCGCCGGGGCGCTCTGGGGCCTCGATGCCCTCGATCTCCAGTGCCGGGCAATCGTGGTACAGGCGATCCAGACCATAGAACTCGCGCTGGTCATTGCGCTGAACGTGGACGACGATATTGCCATAATCCAGCAGCACCCAACGGTTCTCGCGGTTGCCTTCGCGGCGCTGCGGCTCGAAGCCTTGCTTGGTCATTTCGTCTTCGACTTCATCCACGATGGAGCCCACCTGGCGCTCGTTGTCTGCAGAAGCGAGTACGAAGACCTCGGTGATAGCGAGAACATCGGAGACATCAATGGCCGCGATATTGGTGGCCAGCTTTTCTTGCGCGGCGTGGGCCGCGGTTTCTGCCATGCGGCGGGCGAGATCAGAAGTAGACAATGTGTAAAAATTCCCTTTTCGCGTCTGAGTATATTCGGTATGAACTATCTCTATTGAGAGTCTATTCTTGCACGTTTAGCAGGCCCGTGCCCAAAATCTGGGGAAGGCCGCGGAAGTTTCTACAAAGGCTTATCTGGGTTGGGCCCGTAGAGATTGTTCTTGGTGATGTACTGCACCACCCCATCCGGAACGAGGTACCACACGGGCTGGCCATGAGCGGCGCGTTCGCGGCAAGCGGTAGAAGAGATAGCCATCGCGGGAATGTCGATAAGATCGATATCCTCCTGCGCATCGGCGGGCAGCATATCTGCGCTTAGCTCATAGCCGGGGCGGGTCACGCCCACAAAGTGCGCCATCTCCAGCATCTCTTCCCAGTTATGCCAGCTCATGATGGAAGCCAGCGAATCGGCACCGGTAATGAAATAAAACTCCGCCTCCGGGAAGAGTTCGCGCAGTTCGCGCAGCGTATCGATGGTATAGGTGGGCCCCTCGCGGTCAATGTCTACGCGCGAGACGGTAAAGCGCGGGTTGGATGCGGTGGCCACCATCGTCATCAGATAGCGGTGCTCGGCCGCCGTAACGTCGCGGTGGGACTTTTGCCACGGCTGGCCGGTGGGAACAAAGACGACGGTATCGAGGGCAAACCGGTGTGCAGCCTCGCTGGCCGCTACCAAGTGGCCGTTGTGGATGGGATCAAAAGTGCCACCCATGATGCCGATGCGCTGTGGGCTAGTCATGGGTGGTGATTATAGTCGCACTACTAGGGGCGGGTCTGACCGGTACCCTGCAGGATCCACTTGGTAGAGGTCAGCTCCGGAAGTGCCATCGGGCCGCGGGCGTGCAGCTTCTGGGTGGAAATGCCGATTTCCGCACCCATGCCGTAGACCTCACCATCGGTGAAGGCGGTAGAGGCGTTGAGCATGACTGCGGCGGCATCCACTTCGTTGCCGAACTTCACTAGGACGTCGGCATCCTGCGCGGCAATGGCCTCGGTGTGGCCAGTGGTGAACTCGGCGATGTGGGCGATGGCGCCGTCGACGCCGTCGACCACCTTGGCGCAGATATCCATGGACAGCGACTCCTCGCGCCAGTCCTCATCGGTGGCCTGTACGGCATCCTTGACGCCGAAGGCCTCGAGCTCAGCGACGTCGCCGTGGATAGTCACGCCTGCCTCCTGCAGCGCGGTGATGATGCGGAGCTTGGCGGAGTCGTCCAAGGCGGCGTCGATAAGCACGCACTCCGTGGAGTTGCATACGGAGGTGCGGCGGGTCTTGCCGTTGATGACCATGTCGATAGCCTTGTCCAGGTCCGCAGAGGCATCCACATAGAAGTGGCAGTTGCCGGTGCCGGTCTCAATGGCCGGGACGGTGGCGCCGGTGACCACGGCTTCAATAAGCTTGGCGCCACCACGCGGAATGACCAGGTCCACCAGGCCACGAGCGGTGATGAGGTCCTGGACGGAATCGTGGGTCTCGCACGGCAGGAGCTGCACGGCCTCACGCGGTAGATCGAACTGGGCGAGGGTATCCTGCAGGATTTCTACCAGCTTGGCATTGGAGTTGCGGGCAGACTTGGAACCGCGCAGCAGCGGCACGTTGCCGGACTTGATGGCCAAACCAAAGGCGTCCACGGTGACGTTCGGGCGGGCCTCATAGACCATGCCCATCACGCCGAGCGGGACGCGCACCTGCTTCATCTGGATGCCATTGTCCATGGTGCGGCCCTGCAGGATCTCCCCTACCGGGTCCTGGAGGCCGGCTACCTGGCGCAGGCCGCCAGCGATGCCCTCCACGCGGGCGGCGTCGAGGGATAGGCGGTCAATGAGGGACTCGGACATGCCGCGCTCGCGGCCAGCATCGATATCTTGCTTATTAGCGGCGAGGATATCCTCGGTGTGGGCGATAAGGTTTTCGGCTGCGCGCTGCAAGATTTCGTTCTTGCGCGGCGTGGAAAGCTGCGCCACGACGGGCGCAACATCCTTGGCAGCACGGGCTTTGGACAGAACTTCTTCGCGTTCAGTGTTGCTCATGCCATACCAGCCTAACGAAAGGCCACGCGCTTTTCAGCGACCTCAGCCGCGGTGGGGTTGAGCTGGCCATCATCAGCGCGGCTACCGGGACTATCCATCAGTAGCCGACTTCAGTATCTACTTCCGTAGGGATTGTCTCACCGGTGGCAAAGCGCTCCATGACCTTTGCTGCATGCGCGCCGATGCGGTGGCGCACCGAATACGGCGGATTGGCAAGGTGCGGGGTAATGACTACGTTGGGCATGTCCCACAGCGGGTGGCCATCAGGCAGTGGCTCGGGGTCGGTGACGTCCAGGCCGGCGCCGGCGATCTGGCCAGCGCGCAGGGCTTCGACAAGCGCGTCGGTGTCTACCAATGGCCCACGGCCAACGTTAATAATCACGGCGTGGTTAGGCATGGCGCGGAAAGCAGCGGCATCGAAAAGCTGGCAGGTCTGTTCCGTGAGCGGAGCGAGCGCCACGAAATAATCGGCGGCCGGCCACACGCGCTCGATATCGGAGGTGGCAAAGGTTTCATCGGCGCCTTCCACCGGATTGCCCGAGCGATTGACCGCAATAATGCGTGGGCCGAAGCCTTCTAGCATGCGGATGAGCCGCTTGCCGATGCCCCCGGCACCCACCACCGCCACCGTCTTATCCTCAAAAAGGAAGCTGGTGTGGGCCTCGACCTCATCGCGGTTATCCCAGCTGTTCCCCACGCGCTTGTGCGCATGCAATTGGGCGAGCAGGAGCGCAATGGTGGACTCGGCCACGGTGGCATCATATAGCCCTGCCGCGTTCGACCAGCGGGCGGAGGTATTTCGCATGACGTCGAGCAGGTGGTCCACACCAGCAAACGGAACTTGGACTAGGCCTACGCTTGGCGGCAGCGGCTGCGGGAAATCATCCGGGCCACCGTTGAAGATGAGGGCCTCGGCCTCCTCCAGTGGGGCGCGTTCGTGCCCGGCGGCATCGAGGGCCTGCAGGGTTTCCTCCCACGGGGTGGGCAGCATCGCGTACTTCATTAGTATCCGGCCTCCACATCGACGCGGGTGGGCATGGCCTCTCCCCTCTCCCACGCCGCAGCATTGGCGTTGAAGATAGCGCCCAGGTGGTACTGCGCCACGTGCGCGGAGGCGGCCATGTGCGGGGTCATGGTGCAATTGGGCAGGTCATAAAGCGGGTGCCCATCGGGCAGCGGCTCGGGATCCATAACCTCTAGGCCGGCGCCGGCGATGTCGCCGCTGCGCAAGGCTTCCACGAGGTCATCGGTTACTACGGTGCTGCCGCGGCCGACGTTGATGAAGATGGCGGAGGGCTTCATGGCGCGGAAAGTGGCGGCATCGATAAGCCCCTCCGTGTCTTTGGTCGCCGGCAGAATGCAGAAAATAAAATCCACCTCGCCCCACACGTGCTGGGCTTTATCCATGGGAACGACCTCATCGGCGCCTTCCACCGCGCGGCCGGAGCGATTGACCGCAGTAATGTGCACGCCAAAGGACTGCAGGAGCTTAATGAGCTGCTTGCCGATGCCCCCAGCGCCAAAGATCGCTACCCTCTTCGGCCCTTGCTGGTTATAGAGCCAGGCCTGGGATTCATCCAGCTCCTTGGCCACCGACCAGGTAGCGGCTTGGGCGAAGGCCTTGTGGTGGTGTGCCTGGGAAAGGGCCAACCCGAGTGCGGACTCGGCCACAGGCTGGGCAAAGGCACCGGCGGAGTTGCACCATGGCACGCCGTCTGGGGTAATGACGCCTGCATCGATGAGCTGGTTGACGCCGGTATAACAATGCTGCACCCAGCCGATATTCGCCGGCATCTCCGGGATGCGGCGCGGGTTGGGCGCATTATTGATATAGACCTCGGCGTCCTCGATGCTGCTTACGCGTTGGTGCCCGGCAGCCTCGATGTCTTCTACCATCGGCTGCCAGGTTTCCGGTCCCATGAAATACTTCATGCCCCAACCATACGGGGAATCTCGGACTCGGGTTTAGATGCGGGAGGCGAAATTGGAGAGGTAATCCGCGTGGACGACGGAACGGCGCTGCTCCTCAGGAAGCTCTTCCATCTTCTTGCCCTTAATGGCGTGCAGCTCCTCGGAATCGAAGCGCACTTCACCGCGGCCGATGACCTCACCATTCGGGCCCAGGATGTCGATTATTTCTCCCTTGTTGAACTCGCCTTGCACATCGGTAATACCAACGGCGAGCAGCGAGGTGCCGCCCTTGGTGACGGCCTCCTTGGCGCCTTCATCGAGGCGGACGGCTCCACCGGTATCGGCGCAGTAGAGAGCCCAGAACTTCCAGGCAGACAGCTGGCGTTCCTCGCGGGGGTGGAAGACGGTGCCCACGGAGGCGTCGGCAAGCGCGGGCCCAATATTGTCCGTGGAGGTCAGCAGCACTGGAATGCCGCCGCGGGTAGCCAGGCGGGCCGCGGAGACCTTGGTGGCCATTCCGCCGGTGCCGACCTTGCCGCCATCGCCAGCAACAACGCCCTTCAAGTCCTTGCCGGTGCGCACCTCATCGATGAACTTGGCATCCGGCTCGGCCGGGTTCTTATCGTAGAGGCCGTCCACGTCGGAGAAGAGGAAGAGCGCGTCCGCGCCCACCAGGTTGGCCACCAGCGCCGAAAGGCGGTCGTTATCGCCAAAGTGCATCTCGGAGGTCGCCACCGCATCGTTCTCGTTCACGATAGGGATGGTGCGCAACTGGCGCAGGCGATCGATGGTGCGCTGCGCATTGCGGGCACGGTCGCGGTGGCCGGTATCGGACGCGGTGAGGAGAACCTGGCCGATGGTGCGCTTATAGCGCGCAAAGGACTGGCCCCACACAGAGGCCAAGTGCACCTGGCCTACGGACGCAGAGGCCTGCTTGGTAGCCAAATCGGTGGGGCGCTGGTGCAGGCCGAGCGGGCCCATACCGGCGGCAACCGCACCGGAGGAGACGATGATGACATCGGAGCGGCCCATGCGCGCATGGACGGCATCAACGATGTGATCGATTTTTTCTTGGGAAACGCGGAAATTTTCATCCGTGAGGGAAGAGGAACCAATCTTGACCACTACGCGCTTAGCCTGAGCGATTTCGTGGCGGAGATCCGACTCAAACCCTGAAGCAGTGGGGTTTTCAACGCGAGGTTCCGGGAAAGGGGTATCAGCGGTAGGACCGGCAAAAGGTTCTACCGGAAGCGGAAGGATGGGCTCATTCTGTTGATCAGAAGACATAATTTCATAGTCTACAAAGGTTCCGAGCCCAGCACCCCGACTTTGGGGGCGCAGCGCACAAGGCCCGCGGCGGCGGGGCGGCTTTAGCCCTGCCACCTATCGCGGTTAGCGCCCTCGCGGGTGACCTCTTCATCGGTGCCGTAATCATACTCATCGACAAGACCACGGCGCGCCTGCGAGGCGCGCTTGCGTTCGGCGGCGGAAACGCGGCCGGTGCCCTTCAGGCGGGCGTCCTCGCCACGGCTTGCCATTGTCGGATCACCGCCGGTCATCGGCTCCCACTCGAAGGTGATGCCACCGATGGTTACCGGGCAGCCCTCCACTGCGCCCTGCTCGCGCAGCTCATCCTCCACGCCGGCCTTGGCCAAGCGGTCCGCCAAGAAGCCCACTGCCTCATCATTTTCAAAGTCAGTCTGGGTAATCCAGCGATCAATCTTCTTGCCCTCAACAATGAAGCCACCCTCGACCTCAGGATCGGGCTTCACGGTGAAATCAGCAAACGCGCCGGTATGTTTCTTATGGCCCTGCGCCTTGGGATGGATAACGGTGTGGTTCTTATCCTTTTTCGGCAACGGCTGGGTCTTGCGGTGCTCGGTCACCATATCCATGAGCCGGAACTTCAGCGGGTCCAGACCCTTGCGAGCGACTGCCGAAATAATAAAGACAGGCCAGCCAAACTTCTCTTCCAGATCATCCTTGACAAATTCCGCCAGCTCTTCGGCCTCAGGCACATCTGCCTTATTCAAGATGATGACGCGGGGGCGCTCACGCAGATCCCCCAAACCAGTATCTTCCTGCAAAGCCTCCTGGTACTTTGCCAACTCATTTTCCATCGCCTCAATATCAGAGACCGGATCACGGCCGGGCTCAATGGTGGCGGTATCCACCACATGGGCAAGCACCGCCGTGCGTTCAATATGGCGCAAAAAGTCTAGGCCGAGCCCCTTGCCATCGGCCGCGCCCGGGATAAGCCCGGGCACGTCCGCGATAGTAAAGGAGCTATCTCCCATATCCACCACGCCAAGGTTCGGCTGCAGCGTGGTAAAGGGATAATCACCGATCTTTGGCTTGGCGGCAGAAAGAACCGAAATCAACGAAGACTTACCCGCCGAAGGGAAACCCACGAGCCCGACGTCCGCCATGGACTTCAGCTCGAGGATTAAATCGTGCGCTTGGCCCGGCTCGCCCTGCAAAGCAAAGCCGGGCGCCTTGCGGTTCTTGGAGGCAAGCGCCGCGTTGCCTAGGCCACCGAAGCCGCCTTCCGCAGCAACAAAGCGGGTGCCAGGCACCGTCAGGTCAGCCAGGGTATCGCCCTTTTCATTGCGCACCACCGTGCCGGCGGGCACCTCGAGAATCAAATCCTCTCCGCGGGCGCCGTTGCGCATATCGCCGGCACCGTTGCCGCCGCGCTGGGCCTTAATGTGCGGACGGTAGTGAAAGTCCATCAGGGTATGGATCTGCTCGGAGACCTCGAGGACAATATCGCCACCGTGGCCGCCATTGCCGCCATCTGGGCCGCCCAAGGGCTTAAACTTCTCGCGGTGGACAGACACACAGCCGTGTCCACCGTCGCCTGCTTGCAGGTGCAGGACAACGCGGTCAATAAAACGTGCCATGGTCAAACCCTCCGTAAGTTAAATCTTTGTCCCCGCCAGTGTAATGCGTGTCTTGGGCTGGACTCCAACCGCAACCGGATTGAATCCGCCTACCTAGTCGGCCATCCCATCGGCTGTGTCCGCTAGCGTGGTGTATCTATTACCCGGGTGGAGCCTCGTTTCGGTATCCACAAAACCAGAAAATCCTCGAGCCACCCTCACACTAATGTGGGGACAGACTCGAGGATTAGCCTCATCGGCCTGAAGTTAGGCAGTTGCTTCTGCAGCAACCTCTTCAGCCGGAACAATGTTGACCATGCGACGGCCACGCTTGATACCGAACTCAACCGAGCCAGCTGCAAGCGCGAACAGGGTATCGTCGCCGCCGCGGCCTACGTTCTCACCTGGGTGGAACTTGGTGCCGCGCTGACGCACGATGATCTCGCCGGCATTAACCTGCTGACCACCGAAGCGCTTGACACCGAGACGCTTGGACTCGGAATCGCGACCGTTGCTGGAGCTGGAAGCACCCTTCTTGTGTGCCATGTGGTTTTCCCTCCTTTAGGGATAATTACAGCCGGTTAAGGCTTACTTGATACCGGTGATCTTCAAGGTGGTCACAGGCTGACGGTGGCCCTGACGCTTCTTGTAACCAGTCTTGTTCTTGTACTTCAGGATATCGACCTTCGGGCCCTTACCCTGCTCAACGATTTCTGCGGAGACAGAAACCTTCTCCAAGTCGGAAGCCTTGGACTTAACATCGGCGCCATCGACGAGCAGAACCGGGGTGAGAGCTACGGCAGAGCCTGGCTCACCCTCGATCTTCTCGACCTTGACGAGGTCACCTTCAGCAACCTTGTACTGCTTGCCGCCGGTCTTGACGATCGCGTACATAGAGGGTTACCCCTTATCTAAACTCGCTCGGAAGCAACCGGGGAGGCCGCGTTCCGAATGGACACTTACACATTGCGTTTAGTTCCCGCGCGAACATGCCCGCACAGCTCACTAAGTGAGTGTCAGACTGATCCAGCGCCGTGAGTACTAAACAGCGACTGTCAAAGACTACCCCGTAGCGGGCACAAAATACAAACCACGCTTTTTGTGCCCGCGTGGCGTAGCCCTAAGACTTGCTTCGCCGTGCTACGCGGCGTCGGCCACGCCCAGACTTAGCGCGCGCTTTTTCCTGGTGTGCGCCGCTTGCGGAAGACTGCTTTTGAGCGGCGTTATCCTGCGCCTTTGGGGCCTTGGCGCTTGCCGACGCCCCCTTCTTGCGCACCGCCCTCTTCTTTCCGCGGCGCAGCACCTTGGTATCGCCCGTGGTAGCCCGCTGGCCAGCACCGGTACGATCCGGCGAGCCATCCGGCTGCGTCGAACGGCCGTGGGTGGACGTCGCTACCTTCGGATTCTCTGCTACTGCCTTTTTAGGAGCAGCCTGGCGCACGGCACGGCGACGCCCACGGCCCTTGCCGCCGGCATGTCCCGCACGCGCGGCGCCAGCGGCCTTTTCATGACGCTGCTCGGCGGATCCGCCCGCCTGCTTGTGTTCGTGCTCCTGTGCCTTTTCCTTGACCTCGTGCGGCACGCGCGAGGTGCTCCGGCGCTTGGCCTGCTGGGTGCGCACCGAACGACGGCGGCCACGCCCGCGTCCCTTGCGCTCTTCGCGCGAGGTCTTCTGTCCGTGCTGGGATTCGGTGCCGCTGGCATTACCGTCGGCGTCGGCAGAGTCCTGCTCACCAGAGACCGCGAAATCCTGCGGCTGCGGGCGCCTATCGGAGCGCGAATTTCCGCGGGTGCGGCGCTTGCGGCGCGGGGAAGCCTCAAACTCGGCTACTGCCTCGTCATAGGTCTTTCCAGTTGCTTTCTCCGGAGCTATTTTCTCCGGAGCGACTTCCTTCTCCGGTGCCTTCTGCTCGCCGCCTGTAGCCGCGCGGGTTACCTTCGAACGGCGCGTCGCTCGGCGCGGCTTCTTGCCACGTTTGGAGCCGGCCCCTGCACCAGGGTGTGCCTGAGCAACGGCACCCGAGTCCGCGTCCGTATCCGCATCGGGGACG
Source organism: Corynebacterium sp. MSK195 (assembly GCF_030228885.1). Classification (NCBI taxonomy): domain Bacteria; kingdom Bacillati; phylum Actinomycetota; class Actinomycetes; order Mycobacteriales; family Corynebacteriaceae; genus Corynebacterium; species Corynebacterium sp. MSK195. The sequence goes on from NZ_JASPGT010000008.1 coordinate 71,843, forward strand.
TAGGAATTAAATTCCTGCACCTCATCGCTCTCGGCAGCATTATCCGCCGCGGCATACGCGATAGCCTCGATATCGGATACCTCAGTCTGAGTGCGCTTGCGCGCGCGGCGGCGACCGCGTCCACGTCCGCGATCCTTGTTGCGGTCGTGGTCTCCACTCTGCTCTTCCGATCCAGCGTGGGACTGGGCCGGACCGCGCTCGTCCACAACGACGTTAGCTACGAGGTCTTCTAACGACGTCTTGGCAGATGCCCGTGCGGCCTCTTCGCTCTCGGTACCGTAGACCGGCGCCTGGGTTTTCTTGAAGCGCTTAGGCTTGGAGGAGTTTTCGGGGGCGTCGTCAAGCTCGTGCTTATGCATCGCCACCGCAGTCGGGTGCTGCTGCGGATCATGGTGGTGCTTCTTGTGCCCCTTGGACTTGCGGCCAGAATGCTTGGAGCGCTGATCGTCCTCGGCCTCGTCCACCGGATACTGGTGAATGATGATGCCACGGCCGTTGCAGCACTCGCACTCGGTGGAGAAGGTCTCCACCAGGCCGGTGCCCAGGCGCTTACGGGTCATCTGTACCAAGCCCAGCGAGGTAACCTCGGAAACTTGGTGGCGGGTGCGATCGCGGCCCAAGGCTTCCTTCAGGCGGCGCAGCACCAGATCCTGGTTTTCTGGCAGGACCATATCGATAAAGTCCACGACGATCATGCCGCCAAGATCGCGCAGGCGCATCTGGCGCACGATTTCTTCGGCCGCCTCGAGGTTATTGCGGGTAACGGTTTCTTCCAGGTTGCCGCCGGAACCAGTGAACTTGCCGGTATTGACGTCGATGACGGTCATGGCCTCGGTGCGGTCAATAACCAGTGTGCCGCCCGAGGGCAGCCATACCTTGCGGGAGAGCGCCTTATGCAGCTGCTCATCAATGCGGTAGGCCTCGAAGGCATCCTGGCCGCCGTGATCCTTGGCTCGGTAGCGCACCACGCGGTCTGCAAGGTCCGGCGCCATGGAATCCACATAGGCGCGGACGGTATTGAAGGAACGCTTGCCATCGACGATAAGCTCGGTGAAGTCCTCGTTGAAGAGATCGCGCACCACCTTGATGAGCATGTTTGGTTCTTCATACATGGTCACCGGCTTGGCACCCTTGGAGGATTTCTCCTTCTTAGCGTGTGCCACGATGTCCTCCCACCGGCTGTGCAGGCGGTTGACGTCGGTAGCGATTGCCTCTTCTGGGACGTTTTCGGCGGCGGTGCGGATAATCGCACCACCATCGCCTGGAACCACGCGGCCGAGGATATCCTTCAAGCGCTTGCGCTCCGGAGCGGGCAGCTTGCGGGAAATGCCGGCACTGCGTCCGCCTGGTACGTAGACCAGGTAACGGCCGGCAAGGGAAATCTGGGTGGTCAGTCGCGCGCCCTTGTGACCGATAGGATCCTTAGCCACCTGCACCAGCACCTGGTCACCAGACTTCAGGGCGTTTTCGACCTTGCGGGCGCGCCCGTGCAGCTTGGTCTTGCGCCAGTCGATTTCACCGGCGTAAAGCACGCCATTTCGGCCCTGTCCAATATCCACGAAGGCCGCCTCCATGGACGGCAGCACGTTTTGAACGCGGCCCAAGTAGATATTGCCAATGAGCGAGGCCTGGGACTCGGTGGTCACGAAGTGCTCGACCAACAGGTCATCTTCCAGCACACCCACCTGGGTGATAATGCCGGCGCCGTCCTCGCGCTCCTTATCGCGCACCACCATGGTGCGCTCCACGGCTTCGCGGCGGGCAAGGAACTCCGCCTGGGAGACGATGTGCTGGCGGGTGCGGCCTTTTTCGCGCAGCTCGGCACGACGGCGCTTCTGCGCCTCGATGCGCGTGGAGCCGCGGATCGCCTTCGGCTCTTCAATGTGCTCGGGCTCGTCTGCCTGCCCTTCACGCTTCGAACCCGCGCCGCGTCCACGGGATGCGCCGCGGCGCCCACGGCGGCGGCCCTCAGACTTTCCGGAACCACGGTCGGAGCCGGAGCCGGAGCGCTCACGGCTTTCGTCGGCGGAATCCGCCGCGTCCTCATTGTCATCGCGTGCGGCATCGTCGGTGGTGAAGTCCTCCTCTGCTGCATCTACTGCCGGTGCGAATGCCGCTGCCTCGTCCTGCTGCGGGGCCATAAAGATCGGCGCAAAGTCATAGTGCCCGGAGTCTTCCTCGGATTCAGCGCGCGGGACGATGTGCGGGGCGTAGTAGTCATCCTCGAAGTCCTCGCCGGCCTCGGCCAGCGCCTCGTGCAACTTCGCCGCATCAACCGTTCCGGTATCGAGCGCGCTAGCCGGTGCTTCGTCCGCCTCATCCGCAGGTACTGCTGCTTCGGGTTGTACCGCTTCAGCGTGCTCGGCGCCCTCGGCGGCTGCGCCAGTTTCGGCTGCGGCCTGGGCCAGCGATGCCTCTACCTTGTCTTCGATCTGGGAGATCTCATTGTCCACGTTCTTGCGCACGCGGTGGCGCAGGTGCTCTTCGTCTTCCGCGGACTGCTCCCCTTCCCCTGACTCGGCGGCATCTGCCGGCTCTTCAGGCGCTACAGCGGCGGACTTACGGGTGGCCTTGCGGGCGCGCTTGGCACGCTTCTTAGCTGGCTTCTTTTCCTGTTCCTCGTCCGGGGTTTCTTCCGGTTGCGCAGCGGCCTTGTCCTCGGGATCTTCAGCCGGTGCTGCGGTGGACGCGCCGGTGGAGGTTGCGGTGGGGTCGCCCGAGGGGGCGTCGGCAACCGCGGCGGCGTTCGCTACAGCGTCCAGCACCTGGCCTGCTTCCTCGCGGGAAAGGGAGCTCTGCGCGCTCTTTTTCAGGCCCATATCTTTAAGCTGTGCCACCAGCTCGCGCGAGGAAAGCCCCAGCTGCTTGGCCAGGGAATACACGCGGGTTTTGTCCTTGAGCTGGCTGCGATCCAGGTTCTGGGCCAAAGACGCCGCTGCCTTGAGGCTTTCAGTTGTTTCTTGAGAGTTCTGTGCCACCATGTTCGGGCTTACTCCTGTACATCGTCTGTATTTGGCGCGGCCTCGGGCGCAGGCACGGCCGAAGACCGTACCGCCGCCGCACGAGGCATAGTGCGCGCTATAAAAGTTTGTGGGATATGAAGTTATGCCGCGTCTCGTACGCGCTATCCCCCATTGTGTCACAGAACCGCGGCCAAGCTGGCAGGCGGTGTTATGTTGGCGGGGTGGCAGAACTAGCACGAATCCCCGCTCGCGAACTGGCGCAGCATCGGCAGCGCAATGAAGTCCCGGTGCGCTCGGCGCTCTATTTTGGCGTGCCGGCCGGCTTTGCCATTGGCTTCGCCAACACGGGCGTGGATTATATGTTGATGGGAGCCGGTGTTTTTGCCATTTTTGCGGTGCTGGGGTTGGTGCACCTCATCCGCAATTACCCGCGCGGCATCAACGCTGCGCAAGAGGAATTCCGCGATGGCGACTATCCCACGATTGCCTATATCGCCCCGTTTATCCCGATAGCTGCGCCATTGATCATGGCACCACTGAGCGCGGCCAACCTGCTTCCAGAGGTAGAGCTGGCCCCGCCCGTTGCCGGAATTCTGTCCGGGGCATGGTGGGCCTTTGGCTTGCCGCTGGGCATATGGGGCATGTTTTCTCAGTCCTTCCGCATCGGCCGGCGCCGCATCAACAAGATTTTGGAAAAGGACCCGCTCGACGGGGTTACGGAGGCTCGTTTGCAGCTTGCCGACGCCCACTCGGACATCCTCACCGCCCTCGTCGCCACCGGCGCGGTGCAGGGAAACACGATTAATTCCACTGCCCTCTCGAAGTTCATGCGGGTAGACCTCGACCCTCTATGCGAACACCTCGATGCTTTGGCAAAGGCGGACCTGGTGAAGCTAAGCCGAATGGGCCTGCGCACCGCGCCCGCAAAGTGGACCATCACCATCACGCCGACTGGGGTTCGCTGTTTGTATCAAGTGGGCCGGCGTTAATTTGGCAAGCTTTTGTCTCCGGGGAAAAGCTTCGGCCCTATCCAGAGCATTACGTACACGAGTCCGACAAGTACCGGAATTTCAATAAGCGGCCCGATGGTACCGGCGAGAGCCTGTGCCGACGCCGCCCCAAAAGTGCCAATGGAAACCGCGATGGCTAGTTCGAAATTATTACCAGCTGCGGTAAATGCTACGGAAGCGGATTGCGCGTAGTTCATTCCCACGACCTTTGCTACACCCAAAGCTAGGAAAAACATTCCAACGAAGTAAATAACCAGCGGAATCGCCACTCTCACCACGGCTGTCGGCTGGGCTACCAGCTGCTCGCCTTGCAGTGAAAACAGCAGCACGATGGTGTAGAGCAAACCAATCATCGCCAAAGGCGAGACTGCCGGGAGAAAACGGTCTTCGAACCATTCGCGTCCTTTGATCTTTTCTCCCCACACCCGTGAGAGCACACCAAGCAGCAGGGGGACTCCCAAAAATACGAGAACCGCGGTGACGATGGACCAGAAAGAGAAATCAGCAGAGGTGGTATCTAGCCCCAACCACCCTGGCAAAATCTGCAAATAGAACCATCCCAGCACACCGAACATGGCTACCTGGAATACAGAGTTTATGGCGACAAGAACGGCGGTGGCCTCCCGATCGGCGCAGGAGAGATCGGACCACACTAGGACCATTGCGATACAACGGGCTAGCCCAACGATAATCAGGCCGGTTCGCAGCTCCGGCTGATCGGCAAGAAATATCCACGCCAGGGTGAACATCAATGCAGGCCCCACCAGCCAGTTCAACACAATCGATACCACCATCAACCGGCCATCGGCAGCAATATCTCGGGTCTTTTCATAGCGGACTTTAGCCAGGGGCGGATACATCATAACTAGCAGGCCCAGCGCAATTGGAAGAGAAATACCGCCAACCTCTAGAGCAGACAGTGCTTCTCCAATGCCTGGCAGGAAGTGGCCTATCAATAGCCCCACAGCCATGGCCATGATGATCCACACGGGAAGGAATCTATCGAGAAATGACAACTTTGGGCGTTGCGTAACGGCCATGGCTCTCCTTGTGCGACGAGGAATTCAACTTTCGAACAGTACTTTAATCACCCATATTGATACTCGTCAATATAACGGAATGGGAGACAGACTCCTTATACTGTGTGCATGGACTCCTCCCCTAGCAATGCCGATAACTCCCCGGATGCACAGTGCTGTTCCCTGAGTAGTGGCCCACTCAGCCAGGGCGACTCCCTCCGCTTTTCCCAGCAATTTAAAGTACTTGCTGACCCAGCCCGCCTGCGCCTGCTATCCATATTGTGCGACGAGGGCTGCGGCCCGATGAGTGTTACGGAGTTGACCGCGCTTTCCGGCCTGAGCCAACCGACGGTATCTCATCACCTCGGCAAGTTGAGGGAATCCGGTCTTTTAATCAAGCAACAATCGGGCCGCACCGTTACCCATCGAGTGCAAAAGGAAACCTTCCGCACACTGCGCCAGTTACTCTCCTTCGATTAGAAGAACTCCAGTCCTAGTCTGCGAAGTGAATGACCTCACGGGCAACGTCTTCCGCAACGATGGGAATGCCGTACTGCTTCGCTTTCTTGGCTTTGCCCGATTGCGAGTCCGGGTCACCAGCGATGAGCACCTTGGTCTTTTTGGCTAGGCCGCCAATTTCCACGCCGTGCGCGGCAAAATACTCTTCCCATTCCGCAGTCGAGTAGGTCTTAGCGCCGGTAATGGTTACTCGCTCGCCAGCGCTCACCACAATGCCGCCCATGCTGGCGAGTCCGCCAATACTGCCGTCCTCTTCAGAACCTTGCGGTGCCTCTTCACTAGGGGCACCATGCCGACCTTCTGCCTGTGGAGCGGTATCGGGGTCTACGGCAGCCTCGATATCAGCAGCCGGGATCCCCAAGGCGCGGCCGGCAGAAGCCAGGATGGCACGTTCCTCAGCCGTGACAACACCATCAGCCCAGGCTTCTTCAATCAGCAGCGTGATATAGGCTTCATGCAGCTCGCGCAGACCATGTTCATCGAGCCCATGTGCTTGAGCAAAGGCCAGCAATTGGGTTTGCTCGGTGGCGGAGAGGCGGCGGTCAAGCAAGGCGGCATCGAGAAGCTTGAAATAGTCTTCCGCAGCCGTATTCGATGGCGTCTCACGTTGTGCGACGAGCCCAGCGAACCAGCCGCCGTACTGTGCCGCTTGCTTGGCGGATTCCGCAGCTGCGCGGCTGAGAAGTGCCGGCTCCGCCCAACCCGGGTGGGGTGCCAGGCTGCGATACAGCTGTTGCTCAGCCAAGCGCTCACTCATATAGTCCTCTTGGGCTGCCGGGGTATTGGCTAGGAAATGCTGGAATAGTTGGGCCGTGGCCATCGCATCCGCCAATGCGGAGTGTGCCAACTCATTATGAATTCCCAGATGGGCGCAGCAATCCCCCAGCTTCACCTTGGGAAGACCAAGATACCTGCGTGCCAACACGGCCGTATCGATCGCCGGCAACGCCTCTTCAGAACAGGCGCGACAAGCCAGCAGCTCGGACTGAACAAAGGTCCGATCGAATCCCGCATTGTGAGCAACGAATATGCGGTCTTCGAGAGAATTAGCCAGCTTGTCCGCTACTTGCGCAAAGGTGGGCGCGCCAAGAACATCAGAGGCGGAAATGCCGTGAATTTCCGTGTCCGCGATATGGCGTTGCGGGTTAATGAGCGTCTCCCAGGAATCCTGCACTGCTCCTTCCGGCGATAGCTCCACGACGCCAATTTCAACGATGCGGTGCCCGTGCTTATAGGAAAATCCGGTGGTCTCAATGTCTACGACCGCGTAGCCGCGCATATGCGCCTCCCTACGTCTTGTTGAAAATAGTTCTTAGCCGCACCAGTGTAGGCATGTTGCGCTCCTGCCCGCTGCCGATATGTCGGAAGACCAGGTGACGCTATGAATAAAGCCCGAGCCGGTGGCTCGGGCTTAAGTGCGTACGAAACGCTGGTAAGACTTAAAGGTTCGGGAACCAGATAGCGATCTCGCGCTCTGCAGACTCAGGGGAGTCAGAGCCGTGCACGATGTTCTCGCCAACGGTCAGAGCAAAGTCGCCGCGGATGGTGCCCGGGGTGGCCTTGGAAACTGGATCGGTGCCACCGGCCAGCTGACGCCATGCCTCGATGGCACGCTCACCCTCAACAACACCAGCGATAAGCGGTGCGGAGGTGATGAACTCGACGAGGTCACCGAAGAATGGCTTATCCTTGTGCTCCTCGTAGTGCTTCTCCGCGGTCTCGCGGTCAGCAACGCGCAGATCGAGCTCGGCCAGCTTCAGGCCCTTGCGCTCGATGCGGGAGATGATTTCGCCTACGTGGCCGTTCTTTACGCCGTCCGGCTTGATGAGAATCAGTGTACGTTCAGTCATGTCCCACACTGTACCGAAACCGCACGCATGCGTCGCGCGCTGGGGTATTCCTTTGGGGTAAAAGTATGGGGTCCAGGGCTATGCGAGTTGTTTAACTATCTCTTCGGCGCGCTCCTGCGAGGTGCCCCGAAACCACAGGCGCACTTGGCCTACTGCGGCGCCAAACTGGCCATTGGCCAGCAGGCGTTGCAGCTCCGCTCGCTGTTCCTTATCCAAATCCTCGAAGGTGGCTTCTTTGGCCGGTTCGAAGTTGCTCCGCAGCGCCAAAACCAGAAAAACGCCGCCAATAATGAGGGCGACTAGCGGTAGCCACGGCGTTCCCGTCGCGGCGCGGGCTACCACCGCGGCGACGCAGGCGAGTGCGGCAAGGACGAGATAGAGAGTGCGCATGGCCGCCAGTCTATCGCGTCTTGCCCACTCGCCGAAGGCGTCAAGGCTACCGTGCTATTTCTCGTTGAGGTGCTGCGTGGTGAGGTAACCACGCTTCATGCGGGCGATGAGGTTGCTGCGCAGGTAGACGGCCAACAGCCACTCCATGCCAAAGATGATGAAGATGGCGGCCACGGCCCAGTGGACCATAAAGCCCACAATGACGCACAACAGCTGCGCCCATACGATGACAGACAGCGCCCACTTCTTATTCATGAACGCGATCATCACGAGGTGGAATACCACTGCGGCGATGACAAAGCCGTAGTTGAAGGGGGTCCACAAGGTGCCGTCATACAGCTTGTACAGCATCGGCAGTGCGAAGGATAGGGCGAGCGCCTCCATGGTCAGGGAGCTGGCAATGACCATCCCGTTGAAGCTTTTAAGTGGGTCCTTGACTGGGGCTTGGCCCATGCCGAGGGGTCCGATCTCACTTTCAGGGATATGTTCCTCGTGGCCGCGGGCGCGGCTGCTGCGGGGCGGGCGGGGTTGGCGCTCTCCGCCTGGGTGGTGATTGTCGCGGCTCATGCAGGTTCCTTTCCAAACATCGCGCGGGCATCACCAGCGGTGACGACCGAGCCGGTGATGATGATGCCGGAGCCGGATTGGACCTCGGCGTCCTCGGCAAGCTCCACGGCCTGGGCATAGGCGCCCGGCAGGTTATCGGCTACGTGCACGCGCTCTTCGCCAAAGATATCGCGGGCGGTCTCTGCCAAGTCGTAGGCATCGAGGGCGCGCGGCGAGGAGTTTTGGGTGATGACTACCTCGGTGAGGTAAGGCTCTAGTGCGGTGAGGATGCCGGTGGAATCCTTATCCGCGAAGATGGACAGCACACCGATGAGGCGGGCGAAGTCGAAATCGCGGTCCAATGCAGCACCTAGGGCCTTGGCGCCATGTGGATTATGGGCGGCGTCAATAAACGTCGTCGGCGACGTGCGCACGCGCTCTAGACGGCCAGGAGAAATTGCCTGCGCGAAGCCATTGCGCACGGTCGCAACATCCAGCGGGTGGCCGGCCGAGGCGCCGAAGAATGCCTCCACCGCAGCAAGAGCCACGGCGGCATTCTTGGCTTGGTGCTCGCCATGCAAGGGCAGGAAAATATCCTCGTACAGGCCGCCAAGGCCCTGGATAGTGACCTGTTGGCCACCGACGGCGATGCGAGACTCGAGGGCAGCGAACTCAGAGCCGGAGCGGGCGACGCCCGCCTCCACGTCCACGGCCTGCTGCAGGATAACCCGCATTGCTTCCGGATCCTGCTCGGCGATGACCACGATGTTTTCATTCGGGGTCAACGGGTCATCAGCATCCTCGCGCGGCTTGATAATGCCGGCCTTTTCACCGGCAATCTCTGCGAGGGTATCGCCCAAGTAGTCCGTGTGGTCCAAGCCCACCGGGGTAATAACGGAGACATCCGCGTTGACCACGTTGGTGGCATCCCACCGGCCGCCGAGGCCGACTTCAACGACGGCGACGTCCACGGGGGCGTCGGCAAACGCGGCATAGGACAAGCCAACGAGAACCTCGAACTTGGACATGGGGACGTCCGACTGGGCATCGACCATCTCCACAAAGGGCTTGATCTCGTGCCAGATGCGCACATAATCGCGCGGATGGATGGGCTGGCCATCGATGCCGATGCGTTCGGTGACGCGCTGCAGGTGCGGGCTGGTGACAAGGCCGACGCGGCGGTGGAAGGCGCGCAGGAGCGAATCCACCATGCGCGCGGTAGAGGACTTGCCGTTGGTGCCGGCAATGTGGATGACGTCGAAGGAACGCTCAGGATGGCCGAGCAGATCCATGAGCATCTCGATGCGATCGAGGGAAGGCTCAATCTTGGTCTCGGGCCAGCGCTCATTGAGCTCTTCTTCTACCTCCGCGAGGGCGCGCAGCTCTTCGGCCGACACCTCTTGTGGTGCGGCCTCGTTGTACTCGTCCTCGCTGCCCATGCCCAAGTTGAGCGTCAGGCCGGACTCGGTGATTTCCACCGGGCCACCGTCGGTGCCTTCTTTGAGGGCATCGACGATTTCGAAGTCCTCTGTCTCCTTGTCCTTGTCCGCCACTACTTCAGGCCCTCCAAACGGCTGGTGATACGATCGACCTCTTCGCGGGCGACCTGCTGGCGCTCCTTGATCTTATTGACCACTTCTTCCGGCGCCTTGGACAAGAAGTTCTCGTTGCCCAGCTTCTTGCCGGTCTGCTCCAGTTCCTTATTGGCCTTGGCCAGGTCCTTCTCCAGACGTTTGCGCTCGGCTTCTACGTCCACCGCGCCGTGGGTATCCAGGGTGACCTCCACGGTGGCCTGGGAAAGGCGCACCTCGATGGAGGCGGAAGGATCGAAATCCTCGCCCGGGGCGGTGGTATTGGCCAGATTGCGCACCAGTTCCTCTTGGCCGGCGAGATCCGCTGCGGCAAAGTCAAGGCGGCCCGGCACCTTCTGGGAAGGCTTTACGCCCTGGTCCGAGCGGAAGCGGCGCAGCTCGGTGATGAGCTTATCGGCGTCCTCGATGCGGCGGGCGGCCACCTCATCCTTGGTGGCGCCACCATTGGTATCGGCAACGGTAGGCCACGGTGCAATGACGATGGACTCGCCGCCGGTCAGTGCCTTCCAGAGCACCTCGGTGACGAAAGGCATGGTCGGGTGCAGCAAGCGCAGGACGACATCGAGCACGCGGCCCAATACGATCTGGGTATTGCGGCCCTGCTCGCTTACACCATCGCGCGGGATCTGGGTCTTAGCAATCTCCAAGTACCAGTCACACAGCTCGTCCCAGGTGAAGTGGTAGAGCAGCTCGTTGGCCTTGGCAAACTGGAAGTCATCCAGGTAGGCATCCACCTTGGCGCGAACCTCTTCGGCGCGGTCAAGGATCCACCGGTCGGCGTCGCTAAGCTCCTCGCGGTTCGGCAGCGCAGCCACACCCGCGCCATTCATGAGCGCGAACTTGGTGGCGTTGAACAACTTGGTGGCAAAGTTGCGGGCGGCCGCAGCGGCGTCGGATCCCAGCGGCAAGTCGACGCCCGGGTTAGCGCCGCGCGCCAGGGTAAAGCGCAGGGCGTCCGCACCGTAATCGCGTACCCAATCCATCGGGTCAATGCCGTTGCCCAAGGACTTGGACATCTTGCGGCCCTGCTCATCGCGGACCAGGCCGTGCAGGTAGAGATCCTTGAACGGCACCTGCGGGCGGCCATCGGTGCCCTCACCCAAAAGCTCCGGGGTGTGGGTGCCGGCAAAGGTGCCGAACATCATCATGCGGGCCACCCAGAAGAACAAGATGTCGTAGGCGGTGACCAGCACGTTGGTGGGATAGAACTTCTCTAGATCCGGGGTCTTTTCTGGCCAGCCCAGGGTGGAAAATGGCCACAGCGCGGAGGAGAACCAGGTATCCAGCACGTCCGGATCCTGCTCGTATCCTGCCGGCGGCTCCTCATCAGGGCCGACACAGACGATGTCTCGCTGGCCGTCCTCGCCTTCTGGTCCATACCAGATAGGAATGCGGTGGCCCCACCACAGCTGGCGGGAGATGCACCAATCGTGCATGTCATCGACCCACTCGAAGTAGCGCGGCTCGAGCGACTGCGGGTGCAGGATGGTATCGCCCTCACGCACGGCGTCGCCAGAGGCCTTGGCCATCTTGGCTACGTCCACAAACCACTGCAGGGACAGGCGCGGCTCGATGGGCTCGCCGGAGCGCTCCGAGTGGCCCACAGAGTGGACGTACGGGCGGATTTCCTTGACGATGCGGCCCTGCTCGCGCAGCGCCTCCCGGATCTCCACGCGTGCTTCCTCGCGGGTCAGGCCGTCGAAGCGGGTGCCGGTATTGGCAATGTGGCCGGTGGTATCGATGACCGTGGGCATCTCCAGGTTGTGGCGGGTGCCCATTGCGTAGTCATTCGGGTCGTGCGCCGGGGTGATCTTCACCGCGCCGGTACCGAATTCCATGTCCACGTAATCATCGGCGATGATCTTGAGCGTCAGGTCATCGCGGAACGGGTGCGGCAGCTCTTTGCCCACCAAGTCCGCGTAGCGCTCATCGTCTGGGTGAACGGCAATGGCAACGTCACCTAACATCGTCTCCACACGGGTAGTGGCCACGATGAGGTGCGGTTCATCGTCGTTCAGCGAGCCATAGCGGATGGAGACCAGCTCGCCCTCGACGTCCTTGTACACCACCTCGATATCGGAGACGGCGGTCTCTAGCACCGGCGACCAGTTCACCAGGCGGTTGGCCTGGTAGATCATGCCCTCATCGTAGAGGTTCTTAAAGATGGTCTGGACGGCGCGGGAGAGGCCATCATCCAAGGTGAAACGCTCGCGGGACCAGTCCACGGAGTCACCGATGGCGCGCATCTGGTTCTGGATGGTGCCGCCGTACTGCTCCTTCCACTCCCAGACCTTGTCAATGAATTCTTCGCGCTCATAGTCCCAGCGCTTTTTGCCCTCGGTCTCCTTGAGCTTGGCCTCGACCTTGGTCTGGGTGGCAATGCCGGCGTGATCGGCACCGGGCAGCCACAGGGTGGCGTAGCCCTGCATGCGCTTGCGGCGGATAATGGAATCAATCAGCGTGTGGTCCAGGGCGTGGCCCATGTGCAGCTGGCCGGTCACATTTGGCGGCGGCAGCACGATGGAATAAGGCTCGGCCTCCGAATTCGCATCCGGGGTGAAGTAGCCCTTTTCTACCCAGCCCTCATAGAGGTCCTTCTCTACGGCCTGCGGCTCCCAGGACTTAGGCAGCGCATCGGCGCGGTTGGTACCAACTAATTGCTCATTATTTTGCTCAGTCACCTGGCCGATTCTACCTTGCACGTCAACCGGCTCAGCCAGGCAGGGTGCGCACCGAGTATGAGGTGCGCACCGAGCAGGTTCTAGAGCAGGTCCGCCACGGCCTTGCGCTCCTCACGCAGCTCGGCCACGGAGGCCTCGATGCGCTCCTTTTGGAACTCAGTGAGCTCGAGTCCCTGCACGATCTCCCACTGGCCATTACGGCTGACTGTGGGGAATCCGCAGATAAGACCCTTGTCGACGCCGTAGGATCCGTCCGATGGCACCGCCGCGGTGCGCCACTCCTCGGTGCCATGAATCCAGTCATGCATGTGGTCCACGGCTGCCGACGCCGCCGAAGCAGCCGAGGAGCTGCCGCGAACCTCAATAATCTCCGCACCGCGCTTGGCCACCTTGGGGATCATTTCCTCGCGGTACCAGTCCTGGTCCACCTCGGCGTTGGAGTAGGTGATATCCGGGAACTGGCTAGCAGAATGGTTGCCCCAGACCGCCACCTTGGTGAAATCGGTAGTGGACTTTCCGGTCTTCAGTGCTAGCTGGCTCAGGGTGCGGTTGTGGTCCAAGCGCATCAAAGCGTTGAACTGGGAATCATCCAAATCCGGCGCATTATTCGCAGCGATGAGGGCATTGGTATTAGCCGGGTTACCCACTACGAGCACGCGGACATCGCGCGCGGCGTAGTCATTGATGGCCTTGCCCTGCTTGGTGAAGATGGCGCCATTAGCCTCCAGCAGGTCGGCGCGCTCCATTCCCTTGCTGCGCGGGCGAGCACCTACAAGAAAGGCGGCGGAGGTGTTCTCGAAGGCTTCTTTGAGATCATCAGTAACCGTAATGGAGTTAACCAACGGCAGGGCGGAGTCATTGAGCTCCATGGCTACGCCTTGGGCCTTGTCCACCGCAGCGGGAATTTCCAGCAATGCTAGGTCTACCGGGGTGTCTTTTCCGTACACATCGCCGGCAGCGATGCGCCACAGCAGCGAATACGCGATGTTGCCGGCGGCGCCGGTGACAGTGATCTTGACGGGCTGAGTCATGATGTAAAGCCTCCTCAATGGCTGCGACATGGGCGGCACACGCGAGCCAGATTGCTCGCACCGCCACGGAATGTAATCCACCACCGAGCTTAGCCCCACCGCCAGCATCCGCGCTGTGAATCTGGCCCCCTCTTTTGGAGGGAAAATCTAGGACACTTGCGTTAAAATACCCCCATTTACCTCCAAATTAGCGCCCCCAATGGGCCAGAAACTCCCGCACGGGGTGATTAATCGGGCATGATGGGAAAAGGAAATGCGGGATACTCCCCCGCGCTGCACACCCAGAATGCAGAGGGATTGCCTACTCCCGCACTATTAGACATCAGTTCACCGCGCCACCGCCGCGCCGCAAGGATTAAGGACTTACGCAATGAGCACTGAGAATACTGACCCACTGCAGGCTGCAGAACAGGCGGATTCTCCTCACGCTGCCCACGCGGAATCCGTCAGCATTGACTCCGTGGTGGACGTTGCGATCAAGCAGTTTTCCCGTTTCGGCTTTACAGAAACCAAGCTAGAGACCATCGCCCAAGAATCCGGCATGTCCAAGCGCATGATTCACTACCACTTTGGCGATAAGAAGGGCTTGTACCTGCGTGCGCTGAGCACCGCCGCGCAGCGCCTCAATCCGCCTGAGGATGCCCTGGAAATCGATACCGCAGTTCCGGTCGAAGGCGTGCGCAAGTTGGTGGATTGGCTTTTCCGCGAGCGCGTAGCCAACCCGGAGGCCATCCGCATGCTGGTATGGGAAACTAACCAGCAGATTGTGGACCCAGCACAGCAGGCTATTGCCGACGTCGCCGGGGTGGCCCTCCACCTTGACCGCTTGCTGCTCTTGGGCCAAGACGCCGGCGCCTTCCGCCCGGGCATTTCCGCCAATGACATCTTCACCCTGATTTCCTCGTTGACGGTCTACCGCGTGACCAACCAGGTGATGGTGGAAAACATGCTGGGTGTGAACTTCAATACCCAAGAAAATATCGATGGCATGCATAGGCTCACCGTCGATGCTGTGCTGGCTTTTTTGACCGCCAATATTCCGGACTCTGGCCACGAGTCTTACCTCACCTCGTCCTCGTTCGATACAGAGGAAGGCGACGAGGCCTCCCCGCAGGATATCTACAACGAGGAGTAATAGCGCGGGCCTTCCGGTCCACGCCCTACCCTGCCACAGCCCGCCAGTAGGCGCTGTGGCAGCTAAGGCCTAGGCAGATTCTTTTGCCTCATCCGTATAGCTAAACTGCGGATCCGCTCCCTCGGTCACGCACTCCGGCGTGATGTGCACCGTGGCAATATCCTCGCGGTCCGGCAGGTCGTACATGACCGGGACTAAAAGCTCTTCCATGATGGCGCGCAGGCCACGCGCACCCGTCTTGCGCTCCAAGGCGAGCTCCGCGATGGCGTCTAATGCCGCCGGCTCGATGTCCAATTCGCAGTCATCCATCTCGAAGAGGCGGCTGTACTGCTTAACCAGGGAGTTCTTGGGCTCGGTGAGCACCTTGACCAAAGATTTACGGTCCAGGTTATCCACCGTGGCCACGACCGGCAGGCGGCCGATGAACTCTGGGATAAGACCGAACTTCACCAGATCCTCGGGGCGTACCTGGGAGAAGAGGTCAACCTTTTCGCGCTCGTCCTTGGTATCCAAGTTGGCGCCGAAACCCACGCCCTTCCTGCCCACGCGATCCGCAATGACCTGATCCAAGCCCGCGAATGCGCCGGCAACAATGAACAAGATATTGGAGGTATCCAGCTGGATAAACTCCTGATTCGGGTGCTTGCGGCCACCTTGCGGCGGGATGGCCGCCACGGTACCTTCTAGGATCTTCAGCAGCGCCTGCTGCACGCCCTCACCGGAGACATCGCGGGTAATGGACGGGTTCTCGGACTTGCGGGAAATCTTGTCCACCTCATCGACGTAGATGATGCCGCGCTGGGCACGCTCCACGTCAAAATCCGCGGCTTGCAGCAGCTTCAGAAGGATATTTTCCACGTCTTCACCCACGTAGCCGGCCTCGGTGAGGCTGGTGGCATCGGCGATGGCAAAGGGGACATCGAGAAGCCGGGCCAAGGTCTGCGCTAGGTAGGTCTTACCGGAACCGGTGGGGCCCAACATCAAGATATTGGACTTAGAAATCTCCACCTCATCGCCCTCGGCCTTCTTGCGGCGGGCCTCCAATGCGGCCGACTCTTCGGCCTTGATGCGCTTGTAGTGGTTATACACTGCCACAGACAAGACGCGCTTGGCCTTGTCTTGGCCGATGACGTACTTATCAAGGAAGGCGGAAATCTGCGAGGGCCGAGGCAGGCGCACCTCCGCATCGGAGGATTCCTGCGCCTGCTCTTGGCCCAGTTCCTCTTCGATGATCTCATTGCATAGCTCGATGCACTCATCGCAGATGTAGACACCGCCGCCGGCGATGAGCTTTTTCACCTGCTTCTGACTCTTGCCACAAAAGGAACACTTGAGCAGGTCAGCGCTTTCTTGCATACGTGCCATTAAGTTCTTTCACACTCGCTTTTCGTACCGCTATCCACAGTTGGAAGGACGATTCTACCCTTCCGAGCGGCTTAATCTTCATCTGTTTCTACCTTAGTAAATCAACCCGACAGGCCCTTCATTCATTCCCTCCCGCGTGGCGAATTTCCCAGGCCTTTCCTGCTCCTGCGGCCTAAACTAGAAGGTGAAATCACCCTCATCCCACCCCTTTTAGGAACAGGAGGATCATGTTCGATCTCACAGGCCGGGTAGCCATCGTCACCGGCGGCGCCTCCGGCATTGGCCGCGGCATCGTCGCCTCGCTGCGTGAGGCCGGCGCCACCGTTGTCATCGCCGATATAGACCTCGACCACGCCACCGCTACCGCTAAGGAGTTGGGTGCCAGCGCCATTCGTGTGGACGTCACCGACCGCGCTTCGGTTAAGGACCTGTATCGCCAGGTCACTGCCGAGCACGGCGGCTTCGACATTGTGTGCTCCAATGCCGGGGTCTTTCCCAACTGTCCGCTGGCAGAGATGACCGATGAAAAGTGGGAGGCGATGTTTGCCATCAACACCCACGGCACCTTCAAGGTGGTCCAAGAGGCACTCCCCTACCTCAAGCAACGCCGCTATGGGCGCATCGTCATCACCACATCTATCACCGGCTCACACACGGGCTTTCCGGGTTGGGCCCACTACGGCGCCTCCAAGGCCGCCCAGCAGGGGTTTATGCGTTCAGCCGCGCTGGAAGTGGCCCGCGATGGCATCACCATTAACGGCGTCCTCCCAGGCAATATCCTCACCGAGGGCCTCGCGGCCCAAGGCCAGGAGTACCTCGATCAAATGACGCGGTCAGTACCGCTGCACCGCCTGGGCACCCCGCGCGATATTGGCACTGCGGCAGCCTTCCTGGCCTCGGAAGAGGCAGGCTACATCACCGGCCAAACCCTGGTCATCGATGGCGGCCAGATCCTGCCCGAGACCCCCGAGGCCATACTGCCGCCGCGCGATTAGCCGCGCTTGCCGACGCCCCCATGTACACAAAGCACGAGACCCCTTGCTACACAGTGTGCGGCAAGGGGCCTCGTGGGGATTTCATTCATTTGCTGCTTACTGCAGCCAGTCGAAGTCGAGCAGGAAAAGTTCTGCATCGAGCATCTCAAGTTCATCCGGTGCATGACCGGTAACGGTTTCTAGTGCCTCTGCAACGTCTTTGGTCGTAGCAGGAGTCTTATCAGCGTCAAGCAGGGTTTCTGCCACCAAAGCACGAACTGGAGCTTCCGAAATGGTGTCCAGGCCGGTACCAGTGGTGGAGCTCTTGAACGCATCAGCGATGCCGTCCATCAAAGAACGCATCATGTTCATTTCTCACACCTCCATGTGGCTTTCTCTCTGTTTGATACAGAGGAATATACGCGACATACCCTCGTTAGGCAACCCTTTGGTCGCTTTAAGTTAACCTTTTGTTAACTTAAAGAAAGTGTGTCGCACGCCACATTAGAGGTTTACCCCCAAGGAAGGACAATGACTTAGAGGTCACCAAACGGCGTGAAGCCAAAGTAGTGGTCCAGCGTATCGCGGGCAATCCACATGATGGCCACCAGGATAACTACGGCCAGCACCGCATAGACAGTCCAGCCAAGCACCTTCATCTGAGGGCTTGCAGGGGTATCGCCAACAACGACGCCGTTGTCGTCGCGAATGGGGTCACCGGTCATACACCGCATGCCCAAGGAGAAAAGTAGCGGAATGCCAGCGCCGAAGACCAACGCCAAGCCTGCAACGTGAATGAGGGACTGGAAGATTTCTGCAGCAGTCATGGTTTAGCGCTCCTCTTGAACAGTAGACGGCGCGGAGGCATCCTCCGCATTGGTAGCGGACACTGGTGCGGCGCCGGCAGCAACTGGCTCCTTGCGGTCAGAGCCCGCACCCATGGAAGAATCCACGGACTCGGAGTTTGGTTCCCAGTCGTTGTTGACGTTGGAAGCATCCACCGGGTTCATGCGGGAACGGATGACAATGAGCGCGGCCATTGCCAGCAGCAAGACGAAGTCCACGATGGCACCGGTTGCGACGTTGGTGAAGGAGGAGACGCCGTGTGCCAACCACCAGGTAGCAAAGCCCACGAACGCAGCGCACGGCAAGGTGATGAGCCATGCGGACACCATGCGCATGGCAACACCCCAGCGAACCTCAGCACCGCGGCGCCCCAGGCCGGTACCCAGAATGGAACCGGTGGACACGTGGGTGGTGGACAGTGCCATACCACCGGTAGCAGAGGTGAGGATGATGGCTGCAGAAGTAGCTTCAGCGGCCATGCCCTGTGGGGACTCAATCTCCACCAGACCCTTGCCCAGGGTGCGGATAACGCGCCAGCCGCCGGACAGAGTGCCGGCCGCGATAGCCACAGCACAAGAAACGATAACCCAGGTTGGAATGCGGGCGTCTGCAACCGCATGCCCAGAGGCAACCAGCGCCAGGAAGATAACGCCCATGGTCTTCTGTGCATCGCCAGCGCCGTGCGCCAGGGACACCAGGCACGCAGTGACGATCTGACCGTGGCGGAAGTGCTCGTTCTTAGCCTTATTCGGGATGGTGTTGGTTACCCAGTAGATAAGGAACGTGGCACACGCCGAAACCAGCGCCGCGATGATAGGCGAGGCAACGGCCGGGATAATGATCTTGCCGGCAATGGAGGACCACTCCACGCCAGCCGAGCCCATCGCAGCGAAGGCGGCACCAATAAGGCCACCGAACAAGGCGTGGGAGGAACTGGACGGCATACCCAGCAACCAGGTGAACAGGTTCCAGATGATGCCGCCGATAAGGCCAGTGAAGACGACCATCAACAGTGCCTGGCCGTCGGTATCAGCGGCGGCGCCAGACAGGTCGTAGGAATCAAGGTTAACAATGCCCTTTGCCACGGTCGCAGCAACATTGACCGAAAGGAAGGCACCCACAAGGTTAAGCGCTGCGGAGATGGCTACCGCGGTAAAAGGCTTCAAAGCACCAGTGGCAATGGACGTAGCCATCGCGTTGGCAGTGTCATGAAATCCGTTCGTAAAGTCAAAGGCAAGGGCGGTCACCACCACAATGCCGAGGATAATCAGAGTCGCTGTCACAGCGTTGGCCCCTTGGAAAGAAAAGATGAACACGGTACGCATCTGCGGCGCCTTCACACGTCGCGGACGAAATGCAGATTACTCCTGCACCTATCCGCAGACAATTGCTTTTCTTTAACATTTCCTTTGGTTAACCTTTTGTTAACCTGCTGGGGCTCAGAATCGAGCCCAAGAGAATTCCAAAGGGATAAAATTTCCCCAGCTAATGCCAATTAAATGCCCCCACCTCCCCTGCTTAACCCGAGTGATAAAAACCACTTAGGGAGTTATGCCAACATCACGCCGACATACCTCCCATTTAAGGGTGTTTTACAGCATCTAGCGGAAGGTAGAGAACTTCTTTACCACCCAGCGGCTTAGAACAAGCAGGATGGCACCCAACACGATGGATACAACACCAAGGGAGATGAAGAAGGTATTCTCCGCGCCTGCATCATCCGGGTTATAGAAGCTAGCCAAGGAGCCGGCCAGCGAGGTACCCATAGCCACCGCCATCATCCACACCGCCATCATGCGGGACGGGAATGCCACCGGCGCCACCTTGGTGGCAAGCGCATTGCCCACCGGCGAAAGAAGGAGCTCCGCCATGGTGAAAAGGAAGAGGATGAAAACGATGACAAACATCGGGGTGGAGTTCGCTTCCGCACCCGAGAAAGGAAGGAAGAAGAACAAGGAGATGCCGATGACGATATTGGCTACGCCGAACTTTACTGGGGTGGACCACTGCCTATCCCCTAGCTTCGTCCACATCGTTGCGAAGACAGCGGAGAAAATAACAATAAAGATCGGGTTAATGGACTGTACCAGTGATGGCGGGATTTCCCAGCCAAACATGTGGCGGTCCAGGCGCACATCCGAATAAATCGTCATCACCGTAAACTGCTGCTGGAAGATTCCGAAGAACAAAACACCGGAAATAAACATCGGAATAAACCCCAACAGGCGGTTCTTTTCCTCCCGGGTCACCAACTTCGAGGTATACATCTGTGCCCACAGATAGATTGCTGCAACCAGAGCAACCGTGGTGACAATATTGGACAGCCAATCAACCTGAATAGCGCCGGTAGCCAATGCCACCACCATAACCACGATGATGGCTGCAACTACCACCACACCCATGAGCAATTGCTTCCGGCTAGCCGGGTTTGGAACCTCGTGCCCCGCATCCTTAATGGTGGTCTTGCGCATGAGCGAATACTGGATCAGGCCGAGCGCCATGCCAATTGCTGCAATACCGAAACCCCAATGGAAACCCTGCCAGCCCCACAGCGCGGTGGTGAGCAGCGGACCAACAAGCGCGCCGATATTAACGCCCATATAGAAGATGGAGAAGCCACCATCGCGGCGCGGGTCATCGCGACTGTACATAGCACCAAGCACGACCTGCGCGGTGGTCTTAACACCGCCGGAGCCGATGGCAATAAGGACGAGGCCAATAGCCAAACCAGTTATTTCGGGAACAAATGCCAAAGCAATGTGGCCAAGCATCACCATGCTGGCCGAGTAAAACAGTGTGCGTTCTGCACCCAAGACACGGTCAGCAACAAGAGAAGCCAATAAGCAGGCCATGTAGACCAAGCCACCGTAGGCTCCCACAATAGACGTCGCGTCCGCTCGGTCGAGGCCGAGACCACCATCGGTAGTGGAGTAATACATGTAAAGCAAGACAAGAGCTTGCATGCCATAGAAGCTAAATCGCTCCCACATTTCCACGCCAAAGAGGTTGGCCAAGCCCCATGGGTGGCCAAAGAATGTACGTTCGCCGCTCTGCGGCGTGGGCGTAGCAGCCTGGGCCACCGCGTCAGATGTGTGTTTCTCCATAAAAATATCTGACCACTTGGAGGCCTAAATCACAAATCAGTCATTATAAGTTTAGTGTCGCACGATAGAAATAAACCTAACGACCTGCAGATATTGCGCAGAGAGACTTACCCCATTCGGGTGCAGCAAGAATTACCGGGCATTGCCCCTTCCCTGCCCTACAATGCTGAAAGCCCCTGCCTCACAACCGGAATTCGGTTGAGCGGCAGGGGCTACCTAGAATGAGTTATTCCAAATTAAGCGTTGAGCTTGCGGTAATCAAAGACCGTATCGATGATGCCATATTCAACGGCTTCCTGAGCGGTCAGAATCTTATCGCGATCCGTATCAATGCGGATCTGCTCAGCGGTACGACCGGTGTGCTCAGACAGGGTGGTTTCCATCAGCTTGCGCATGCGCTCAATCTCGGCGGCCTGAATCTCCAGATCAGAAACCTGACCCTGAGTACCCTGAGTTGCCGGCTGGTGAATGAGCACACGGGAGTTAGGTAGCGCGGCACGCTTACCCGGCGCACCCGCAGCCAAGAGCACAGCGGCGGCGGAAGCAGCCTGACCCAGGCACACGGTCTGCACATCGGGACGAACGTAGCGCATGGTGTCATAGATAGCCATCAACGCGGTGAAGGAACCACCGGGCGAGTTGATGTACATGGTGATATCGCGGTCTGGGTCCTGGCTCTCCAGAACCAGCAGCTGGGCCATAATGTCATTTGCGGAAGTGTCATCCACCTGGGTGCCCAAGAAGATAATGCGCTCTTCAAAAAGCTTGGAATATGGATTGGTTTCCTTAGTGCCCTGTGCGGACTGCTCAATGAAGGACGGCAGAACGTAGCGGGAACTTGGCATCTGGGACTGATTCATAGTGATTTTCTCCTTATTCCCTAGTTACTCAGCGGGCCGTTGACGGACTCAATGACGTGGTCAACAATGCCGTAGTCCTTGGCCTGCTGGGCGGTCATCCAACGGTCACGGTCGGAGTCCTTGGTGATCTGCTCAAAGGTCTGTCCGGTGTGCTCGGCAATGAGCTCGGCCATCTCGCGCTTGGTCTGAGCAAATTGCTCAGCCTGAATGGCGATATCCGCAGCGGTACCGCCAACACCGGCAGAAGGCTGGTGCATCATGATGCGTGCGTGCGGCAGCGCGAAGCGCTTGCCCTTGGTGCCGCCGGAAAGCAGGAACTGACCCATGGAGGCAGCCAGGCCCATGCCGTACGTGGCAATATCGCACGGCGAGTACTTCATGGTGTCATAAATAGCCATGCCCGCAGTGACAGAGCCACCCGGGGAGTTGATGTAGAGCGAAATGTCGCGAGTGGGGTCCTCGGCGGACAG
Organism: Corynebacterium sp. MSK195; assembly: GCF_030228885.1. Lineage (NCBI taxonomy): Bacteria > Bacillati > Actinomycetota > Actinomycetes > Mycobacteriales > Corynebacteriaceae > Corynebacterium > Corynebacterium sp. MSK195. The sequence goes on from NZ_JASPGT010000008.1 coordinate 94,198, forward strand.
CAGGAGGATCTGGGCGCACAGCTTGTTCGCAATCTCATCATCGACCTGGGTTCCCAGGAAGATAATGCGCTCGCGCAACAGGCGCTCGTACACGCTATCGCTCAGATTCATACCCGTAGACGACGAGTTCATTGAAATCTTCTCAGACATTAGTGGTTCTCCTTCAAGTGAAGAATGCTTTAACTGGCCCCACCTTACCGGCATTCCTCTCAAACTTGGCCTCTGTTCGCTATGAGCGTTGGGCCACAGCGCCAAAGGCGCACACGGAAGCTGGGTTAACATTTACTCATGTCTGTTTCCGAGCTGTCCACCAGTACCCAGAACTATTTGAAAGCTATCTGGGGGCTAAAGGAATGGTCATCCGAGCCCGTTACCGCCACGCTTATAGCGAAACAGCTGGGACTCAAGCTCTCCTCGGTTTCCGATGCAGTGCGCAAAATGGCGAAGCAAGGGCTCGTGTCACACACGCCCTATGGCTCTGTGGAGTTAACCGAACTTGGCAGGCAGTACGCATTGGTCATGGTGCGCCGTCACCGATTGCTTGAGTCTTTTTTGGTTCAAGCATTGGGCTACACCTGGGACGAAGTCCATAATGAAGCCGAAAATCTCGAACACGCGGTGTCTGACATGCTCATAGAACGTGTGGATAAGTTCCTTGATTACCCCACTAGGGATCCGCACGGCGATCCTATCCCTACGGTTGATGGACAGATCACCATCCCCAGTGCGCATCGCCTCACCGACAGCGGTGCACAATCGCAGGTGACCGTGGAACGCATTTCTGATTCCGACCCACAACTGCTGAAGTTCCTTGAAGAGCGCGGCATTGTCACTGGGGCTGTTCTTAGCACGCGCGAGGGAGCGCCCTTTTCAGATTCTCTCGAAATACAGGTGGCCGGCGGCACTCAGTGGGTAGTACTTGGACGCCCAGCTACCGACGCAGTGTTTGTAGCACACCACAACCTTTAGACATTCCCCTTTGCATTAATCCTGCTCTCACCTGCCCTTTTCAAAACTACGTTAGACCGTAGTTGCAACTACGGCATTGCGTAGTTAGTCTTTTCGAATATCACCTACCCCACTTATGGCTAAGGCCAGGATGAGCAGGATTGCCATGTCAGACTCACCAGATTTGGTGTACTTTTCCAGCGTTTCAGAGAACACGAAAAGATTCGTCGAACGCTTAGATAGACCCGCGGTGCGCATTCCACTGCGCCCCAAGAAAACCGGGATGATCCAGGTTTCACACCCGTACGTACTCATCGTTCCCACCTACGGCGGCGGCTCGCTCAAACGCGCAGTCCCCAAACAGGTCATCGACTTCCTCAATGACCCAATCAACCGCTCCTTTATCCGGGGCGTTATTACCTCAGGGAATACCAACTTCGGAAGTGCTTACTGCGTCGCCGGACGCATCATTTCCGCCAAGTGCCACGTACCGGAGCTGTATCACTTCGAGCTTCTCGGCACCCAGAAGGACATCGCCGCCGTAAAGCAGGGCCTTCAGAAGTTTTGGGAGCAGCAAAAGCAGCTAACGATGACACCCCATTAATCCCCCACAAGATGAAGAACACATCCGCATCACACAGATTGGAAAACACAATGTGGCCTCTTGATGCCACCCCCACACAGACTATTGGCGCTACGCCCCGCACCGCTTCAGCAGACAATGCCGGCGGTGTCGGCAAGCGCAAGAGCTACCACGCACTCAACGCGCAGCTGAACTTGTTCGACGCTTCTGGAAAAATCCAGTTTGACAAGGACATTCAGGCAGCACAAGACTATGTCACGCACCATGTCGCTCCCCGCATGCATCAGTTCGATTCCACCAAGCAACGCTTGGAATGGTTGGTTGATAACGAGTACTACGAGCGGGATTTCCTTGAGCTTTATGATGACGCCTTTCTGTGCGCCATGTACGACAGAGCACATCGAGTTAAGCATCAGTTCCGCACCTTCCTCGGCGCATTTAAGTTCTTCACTTCATATGCACTGAAAACCTTTGATGGCTCCCGATTCCTAGAAGGCTACGAAGAACGCGTCGCCACCACAGCTTTATACCTTGCACAGGGCGACGAAGAGCTCGCAGAAAAGCTGGTGGATGACATCATGACCGGACGCTTCCAGCCCGCCACCCCTACTTTTCTCAACGCAGGCAAAGCCCAGCGCGGCGAAATGGTCTCCTGCTTCCTCCTGCGAATCGAAGACAATTTGGAGAGCATTGGCCGCTGCGTGAACTCTGCACTGCAACTATCAAAGCGCGGTGGTGGAGTGGCCCTGTTGCTGAGCAATCTGCGCGAATCCGGAGCCCCGATCAAAAAGATTGAGAACCAGGCTTCCGGCGTAGTCCCAGTCATGAAGATTCTCGAAGATAGCTTCAGCTATGCCAACCAATTGGGCTCCCGGCAGGGCGCTGGAGCCGTCTACCTGCATGCGCACCATCCAGATATTCTTCGCTTCCTGGATACCAAGCGGGAAAATGCCGATGAGAAAGTCCGCATCAAGACTCTTTCGCTGGGGGTTGTTATTCCAGATATAACCTTCCGTCTGGCCAAAGAGAACAAGGATATGCATCTTTTTAGCCCGTATGACATCGCTCGCGAGTACGGCGTAGCCATGTCTGACATGTCCATCACCGAGTACTACGACGAGCTGGTTGCCAATCCGCGAATCTCTCACACGACCATTAAGGCCCGCGAGTTTTTCACCACGCTGGCTGAGCTTCAGTTTGAATCCGGATACCCCTACATCCTCTTTGAGGATACGGTCAACCGCGCTAATCCCCTCAAAGGACATATCAATATGTCCAACCTGTGTAGCGAAATCCTCCAGGTCAACACGCCATCGACCTACGGAGCTTCGGGTGACTACACCACCGTTGGCCAGGATATTTCCTGCAATCTAGGTTCGCTCAACATTGCGAAGGCTTTTGAATCGCCGGACTTCGGGGAGACCGTCGAAACCGCAGTGCGTGCCCTCACGAAGGTTTCAGACCTGACGAATATCGAAGCTGTTCCCTCCATCGCTCACGGAAATGCTTCCATGCATGCCATTGGTCTGGGCCAAATGAATCTCCACGGCTTCCTTGCTTCACAGCGTATTCCTTATGGCTGCGCCGAGGCACTGGACTTTACAAATATCTATTTCCTCACGGTGACCTACCATGCGCTCCGCGCATCCCATGCACTCGCGGTTGAAAAAGGTCAACGATTCACAGGCTTCGAAGAATCCACCTATGCCACTGGCGCCTACTTTGACAAATACATCGACCAAGACTGGGCGCCAGCCACTGAACACGTAAAACAGCTCTTCCACGAAGCAGGCGTGCAGATCCCTCAACGCGAGGATTGGCTACGGCTCAAGAATCAAGTGATGCAAGACGGCATCTACAACGCCTACTTGCAGGCAGTTCCACCCACTGGATCAATTTCCTACATCAATGACTCCACCGCGTCCATCCACCCAATTGCCTCCAAAATTGAAATACGCAAGGAAGGCCGCTTGGGGCGCGTGTACTACCCCGCGCCGGAAATGACCAACGACAACCTGGAGTATTTCGATGACTCCTACGCCGTGGGATACGAAAAAATCATCGACACCTACGCCATGGCCACCCAACACGTGGACCAAGGGCTTTCCCTGACCTTGTTCTTTACCGCTGATACCACCACGCGGGACATCAACAAGGCACAAATCTATGCCTGGAAAGCCGGAATCAAGACCCTCTACTACATCCGTTTACGCCAATCCGCGCTCCAAGGAACCGAGGTCGAAGGCTGCGTCTCCTGTGCTTTGTAGGAGCACGGTCCTCCCCCTTGTCCACAACCATTCACTCAGAAAGAAAGAAGCTATGTCGTCAACATCGAATAGTGCTGAACTAACCAGCATTTCAGTTACTCCGCCGAGCTACCGGCATGATCCTTCAGCCCGCATCCGCGCCATCAATTGGAACCGGGTGAGCGATGACAAGGATCTTGAAGTGTGGAACCGTCTAACCGCCAACTTTTGGTTGCCAGAGAAGGTCCCGCTTTCTAATGATCTCCCGGCGTGGCAGAAGATGACACCCGAGGAACGCAACCTCACCATGCGGGTGTTCACGGGACTCACCACCCTGGATACTGTCCAGGCCACCGTGGGTGAAATCTGTCAGATTCAAGATGCCCGCACCGAACACGAGGAGGCCGTGTATACCAACATCGCCTTCATGCAGTCAGTCCATGCCCGTTCATACTCTTCAGTGTTTTCTACCCTGAGCAGTACAAAGGAAATTGATGAAGCATACCGCTGGGCGGTGAATAATGACCTTCTCCAGGCACGCGCTAAGAAAGTTCTCGCGCACTATTTTGGGCCGGATCCACTCAAACGCAAGGTGTCATCGACGTTGCTTTCCTCGCTGCTTCTCTACGCGGGTTTCTATCTTCCCTTGCACTTTTCTGTCCACGCCACCCTGACAAATACGGCAGACATGATCCGCCTCATTCTGCGTGACAAGGCAGTGCACGGCTACTACTCGGGTTACAAATATCAGCGCGGTCTGGAATCCACGACCCCGCTACGGCAGAAGGAGATGCATGATTTCACCATTTCTTTGCTCGAAGAGCTTTATGCACTAGAGCTGGACTATTCCGGCGAGCTATATGAGCCTTTGGGACTCATGGATGATGTAGCCGTGTTCGTTCGCTATAACGCCAATAAGGCACTCATGAATTTGGGCTACCCGGATTATTTCCCGCCCGAAGAAACGGAAGTGAACCCAGAAATCCTCGCGGCCCTAGCCCCCGGAGCAGATGAGAACCATGACTTCTTCTCCGGATCTGGTTCCTCCTATGTCATTGGTACTGCTGAAGAAACGAGTGATGATGACTGGGATTTCTAAACCTTTTCCGCGACCGGACCAAGGAAGCTGGCTTGAGACCATCGCGCTGTTTGAAGCCATCCGCGAAGGAAACCAACCCGCAGCCATGCGGCTGTTGAATACATCCGCCGCACGAGAGGCCGTCCTCGGGGGGCTTCTAGGACTCATCGAACTGTACTTCCGCCATGAAGAAGGAAACAAAGTAGATGGCTTCCTCACCGCCGCCCACGCTGCCGGCCCACCACCGGCCTTTGGCTGCAAGCCTTTTCTCCCTTGACCACGTCTCCCTACACCCAACTAAGAAAGAAGGTTTACCATGACCACCCCACGTATCAGCGTTATCGTCGGCAGCCTGCGCCGAGAGTCATTTGCACGCAAGATTGCACACGAGGTGCTCACGATGATCCCTGAAGGCTACGAGGCAAACATCGTGGAAATCCGTGACTTGCCGCTCTATGACTTCGACTACGATGACCCCGCCGTCACGGACAAGCCCACTCCGGCTGAGTACACCACCTTTCGCGAGACCATCAAGAACTCGAGCGGGATCCTCTTCATTACGCCAGAGAACAACCGCACTATCCCTGCCTGCCTCAAAAACGCAGTGGACATCGGCTCTAAACCCAACTCAGATGTGGCGTGGAAGAACCTTCCCGCAGGTATCATTAGCCACTCTGTAGGCCGCATGGGCGGCTACAGTTCACAGAAGAACCTTCGCCTCGCTCTGTCCTACTTCGACATGCCGCTCCCTGGTCAGCCCGAAGTATTTCTGGGCCAATCCCCCACCCTTTTCGAAGAGTCCGGACATCTCAATCAACGTACCGCAGACTTTGTCAAGGATTACGTTATGCGCTTCCTGCAGTTGACCGACGAGGCCTTTAGAGCCAAGAACGGCTAGCGGTATCCCCAGCCAACACACATCACATCACGCCCTCTTCGAAGTACTCAAAGACTCCTAGAGGGCGTCCACAATGACACAAACCCCGGATTCAGGCTCATCCTTGAGTTACCTGAATCCGGGGTTTCATGCGCGCTCGCCACCACACATGTGGCAGCAGCGCGTTACAAGTGGGAGATTACTTCTCCTCGGAAGCTTCTGCAGCGTCCTCTTCTTCGATTTCACCGAAGTACTGGTCAACGTCTACGTCATTGCCCTCTTCATCCTTGACGGTGGTGCGGCAGATAGCGGCAGCCAGTGCCTTGCCACGGCGCACGTCAGAGAAGAGGTTTGCGATCTGGCCGTTGGACTGCAGCTGCTGGATGAACTGGTTCGGGTCCATGCCGTAGGACTGAGCGGTGAACAGGATGTGGTCGGTCAGCTCCTGCTGGGAAACTTCCGGCTCTTCCTTCTCGGCTACGGCGTCAAGGAACAGCTGGGTGCGGACGGACTCTTCTGCTTGCTCGCGAGTCTGCTTATCAAACTCTTCGCGGGAGGTGCCCTGTGCCTCAAGGAGCTGAGCCAGTGCCTTCTCATCGTGAGCCAGCTGGCCCAGGATCTGGTGCAGCTGGGAGTGAGCCTGCTCGTCCACTACGGACTGCGGGAGTTCGAATTCAACCTCGGACAGTGCGGACTTCAGAACCTCATCGCGGATCTGTGCAGCCTGCTCAGCCTTCTTGGTCTCCTCCACCTGGGTCTTGGTGGATTCACGCAGCTCGTCCATGGTGTCGAACTCAGAAGCCATCTGAGCGAACTCATCGTCCATAGCCGGCAGCTTGCGCTCCTTGGACTGCTGGACATGGACCTTGATGGTGGCCTCTTCGTCCTTGTGCTCACCGGACTGGATGGTGGAGGTGAACTCGTTATCTTCACCGGTCTTCATGCCGCGCAGGGCGGTATCCAGACCCTTGATAAGGTCATCGTCGCCAATGCGGTAGGACAGGCCCTCGGTGGAAGCGTCTTCGATCTTCTCGCCGTCAATTTCAGCGGTGATGTCGATGATGGCGTAGTCGCCGGTCTTCATCTTGCGCTTGGTGTCCTTGAGCTCACCAAAGCGCTCTGCCAGCTCCTCCAGAGCCTTGTCGACGTCCTCTTCGTCAGACTTTAGGGCTGGGACGGTAACGGAGATCTTGGAGAAGTCCGGAATCTCAAACTCAGGGCGGATATCAACCTCTGCGGTGAACTCCACGAAGTCCTTGTCCTCGATCTTGGAAATGTCAACGTCCGGCTGGCCGATGACCTTCAGATCGTTTTCCTTGACTGCCTGCTCGTAGCGGGAAGGCAGCATGTCATTGACAACCTGCTCCAGGATGGGGCCGCGGCCGAAGCGAGCATCAATAAGCTGGCGCGGTGCCTTGCCCTTACGGAAACCTGGAATAGAAACCTGCTGCGCGATTGCCGCGTAAGCTTGATCGATTTCCTGGTCCAGCTCCGCAAACGGAACGTTGACGGTGAGCTTAACGCGGGTATCGCTCAGCTTGTCTACGGTGGTCTTCACGAGTGAATCTCCCTGGCTTCATTGTTTTACGTACATAAACTTAAAGGGGGTCCGGAAATCCTTATTAGGGCATTTCCAGACCCCCATACGTCGGGGCGACAGGATTTGAACCTGCGACCCCCTGCTCCCAAAGCAGGTGCGCTACCAAACTGCGCCACGCCCCGTATGTAGGCCACCAAGTTGCCTTGGCTGCGTTGCATACCTGAGACAGTGTACCGTGTCCGTTTTAAATCTCCTAAACGGACCCCCACCTAATGGAATCAACGCAGCACAGAGGCCACTTTTGACAGCCATGCGGCTAGAAATCGAAATCAAACATTCCGTCAAAGAATCCGCCGCCATCACCATCGCCAAGGCCATCAAACAGGCCGCCGCCGTCATCGCCGCCGCCCATGTCACCGGCGCCGCCAGCATCGCCAGCGTCACCACCCATGTCGCCAGCATCGCCCATGCCTTCACCGCCACCCCAGTCGCCGCTTTCAGCAGCGGCCGCGGAATAGCCAATGCCAGACATACCGGAGAATAGGGCATTAAACATCATGGAGTAGCCCACCATCCACACGCCGGTCTGCAAAGCATCCGCCCACCACGGACGGGAATACCAACCCGCCGGAACCGGACGGCCGGCCACGGTTCCGCCTGGGTAGTAGTTCGGGGTATCCGCGGAGGCGTACGGCGAAGCAGTGATCTGCTGGCCATTCGCTTCCACCGTGCGCTTTTCCGTCACCTTGCCGGCGGCGCGCTGCCCCTCGAGCGGTGGCAGCTCTGGGCCCGGGTTCATGCCCATAATCTCGCGCGCGGCATTCACATAATGCATGCCTTCCAAAGCGGACTCACGCGCTAGGTTCGCCTGCTTTGCGGTGGTGGCGCGTGAAATCGCCGAGTTAGCTGCCGTGAAACGCTCGGACGCATCGGCCATTGCCTGTTGGGAGGCAGAGTCTGTGCCTGAAATCTGCATTACTTGGCCACCCAGGCGTTCAATCCACCGGCGAGCGTCAGCTTGTGCATCAGCCAATTGCTGCGCTTCTCGTTCCTCGCGGCGTTTTTGGGAGTTGCGCGAAGACATAAACCACGCGCCTCCGCCCACTGCCAGCACAAGGAGCAAAATTTCCACTACGATCATCGCTTTCTATTGGTAGGGCCATTCCTCTTATAACAACGGCTCAAGCGCCACCCTAGTTCCCTATTTTCATTTTTGCCCCCGCGTGCGCTAAAGTATGGCGCAGCGTTCAATAGCGCGCTGTGGGAATGTCGTATAGTGGCTAATACCTCAGCCTTCCAAGCTGAAGACGCGGGTTCGATTCCCGTCATTCCCTCCATTTTTCGCCCATCGTTCAGGTGGGCGATTTTTCGTTTTCCACTTACTCCAGTCCGGCCTAAACGACAGAATGTGTTGTTTTGCGGCGTGTCGGGCTAAACGACATTTTGTGTTGGTGGGGTTTAGCGCATG
>NZ_JASPGT010000009.1:0-102106 GCF_030228885.1 Corynebacterium sp. MSK195
ACTTCGAGCTCTCAATGAAAACTACTCCCCACTAATCGGAAACTGATTTCTCAGTCCAACTAATGGGGAGCAGTTCACCGCGCGGGATTCGGGGGCTATTTGATCGAAATGCGAAAAAGAAAGACGCACTGCAAAAAGGAAGGAGCCCAGCGAGGATCGTTTTAGAGGATCTCGCCCGGGGTATAGGCCGCGGCCTTGGGATGCTCGCCTACCAGTGCGTTGATGCGGTTGAGCACCTGGCTGACCTGGGACTCGGCGGCGCCGATGAAGGCGTGCTTATCGGCCAGGGCGGCCTCGAGGTCGGACTCGTCCATGGGCAGGCGGTCATCGGCGGCGAGGCGTTGGACTAGGTCCTGCTCACCGCCGTTTTCGCGCATATTGAGCGCGACGGCCACGGCGTTTTCCTTGATGACCTCGTGAGCGGTCTCGCGGCCCACGCCGGCGCGCACGGCCGCCATGAGGATGCGGGTGGTGGCCAGGAAGGGCAGGTAGCGCTCCAGTTCGCGGTCGATCATGGCCGGGAAGGCACCGAACTCGTCGAGGACGGTGAGGAAGGTTTCGAATTGGCCGTCGAGGGCGAAGAAGGCGTCGGGAAGCGCGACGCGGCGGACGACGGAGCAGAAAACATCACCCTCGTTCCACTGCTGGCCAGCGAGGTCCGCGGCCATGGTGAGGTAGCCGCGGAGGATGACCTGCAGGCCGCCGACGCGCTCGCAGGAGCGGGCGTTCATCTTGTGCGGCATGGCAGAGGAGCCAACCTGGCCCTCCTTGAAGCCCTCGGTGACGGTCTCGTTGCCGGCCATCAAGCGGATGGTGGTGGCCAGCGAGGACGGGGCGGCGCCGAGCTCCACGAGGGCGGAGATGGCGTCGAAGTCGAGGGAGCGCGGGTAGACCTGGCCCACGGAATTGAAGATGCGGTGGAAGCCTAGGTAATCCGCGATGGCCGTCTCTAGGGAGGCGAGCTTGTCCTCGGAGCCGCCCATGAGATCGAGCATGTCCTGGGAGGTGCCCATCGGGCCCTTGATGCCGCGCAGCGGGTAACGGCCGAGGAGGTCTTCGACGCGCTCGATGGCCAGCAGCATCTCATCGCCGGCCGTAGCGAAGCGCTTGCCCAGGGTGGTGGCCTGCGCGGCCACGTTGTGGGAGCGGCCCGCCATGACCAAAGACTGGTACTCGGCGGCGTGACGGCCGATGCGGGAGACCACTGCGATGGCCTTATCGCGGATGATCTCCAGCGAGGTGTGGATCTGCAGCTGCTCCACGTTCTCGGTGAGATCGCGGCTGGTCATGCCCTTGTGAATGTGCTCGTAGCCGGCCAGCGCATTGAATTCTTCGATGCGGGCCTTCACATCGTGGCGGGTGACACGCTCGCGCTCCGCGATGGACTCGAGGTTCACGTCCTCTACCACGGCCTCGTAGGCATCAATGGCCTTGGCGGGGATGTCTACGCCCAGATCCTTCTGGGCGCGCATGACCGCGATCCAGAGCTTGCGCTCCAAGATGATTTTATGCTCCGGGCTCCAGATATTGGACAGCTCCGCGGAGGCATAGCGGGAGGACAGGACGTTGGAAATCTTCTTCTTTTCAGCCACGTGGCTATTATTCCATGCCTGCCCCGCCGCGGGGTGAAGGGTTAGAGAGAAATCTCACCGTCTTCTGCTCGCTTGCCGATGTCCCGGCGCACAAAGCCACCCGCAAACTCGATGCCGTCGACGGTGGCGTAGGCGTCTGCGCGGGCGTCGGCAAGCGTGGAACCCTTGCCCAGCACGCTGAGCACGCGGCCGCCCGCGGTGCGGTAGGCGCCATCGGTATGCACGGTGCCGGCATGGAGGACGCGCTGCGGATCGTCCAGGGCGGCGCCGGAGATGGCATCGCCCTTGCGCGGGGAGGCCGGGTAGCCCTCGGCCGCCATGACGATGATGACGGCGAAGCCATCCTCCCACTCCAGCGGCGGGAGCTCGGAGAGGGTGCCGGTGGCCGTGGCGTGGAGGGCCTCAGCCAGTGGGGACTTGAGCAGGGAGAGCACTGCCTGGGTCTCTGGGTCGCCGAAGCGGCAGTTGAACTCGACGACGGCCGGGCCTTCTTCGCCCCAGGCCAGGCCGGCGTAGAGCAGACCGGAATAAGGGGTGCCGCGGCGCGCCATCTCCTTGGCCACAGGGGTGCAGACCTCGTCCACGATGCGCTGCACGCCGTCCTCCGGCAGCCACGGCAGCGGGGTGTAGGCGCCCATGCCACCGGTATTGGGGCCTTCGTCGTTGTCATAGGCACGCTTGTGATCCTGGGCCGGCAGCAGTGGGACGACGGTCTCGCCATCGACTAAGCAGAAGAGAGAGACTTCGGGGCCGTCGAGGAAGGATTCCAACAGCACCGGGTTGCCGGCCGCGAGGACGGCATCGACGTGGGCGCGGGCGGCGGCGCGGTCCGGGGTGACTACGACACCCTTGCCGCCGGCCAGGCCATCGTCTTTGACCACGAACTGCGGGCCAAAGCGGTCGAGGGCGGCTTCAATGTCGTCCTCGGTGGAGCCCGGGCGCAGCTGCTCCGCGCGGGCGGTCTTGACACCGGCGGACTCCATGACGTCCTTGGCAAAGGCCTTGGATCCCTCGATCTGGGCTGCGTCTTTGCTGGGGCCGAAGACAGCGATGCCGGCCGCGCGCAGGGCATCGGCCACGCCGGCGACGAGGGGAACCTCAGGGCCGATGACAACGAGGTCCGCGGCGATGCTCTGGGCGAGCTCCACCATGCGATCAGCGTCATCTACCTGGGAGTAATCCGGGTGGACGGTAGCGAGGGCGGACATGGCCGCGCTGCCCGGCGCGGCGTGGATTTCGGTGCTTTTGAGGTCGGCGGACAGGCCCTTGACAAGGGCGTGTTCACGGCCGCCCGAACCAATTACGAGAATGCGCATGCCCACCATCATAACTAGCGGGTAGCCTGGCACACATGGCTTCTGTATTTACAAAGATCATTAATGGTGAACTACCCGCTCGCTTTGTCTACCGCGATGAGACCTGCGTGGCTTTCCTCTCCATCGAGCCGCTGCGCTACGGCCACACCCTGGTCGTGCCCATCGAGGAAGTAGATAAGTGGACCGACCTGGATCCCCAGACCTGGGCCCACCTCAACGAGGTCGCCCTGGAAATCGGCGGCGCTATCAAGACCGCATTTGATACCCCGCGCACCGGCTACATCATCGCCGGATTCGATGTCCCGCACACCCATATCCACCTCTTCCCCACCGAGAAGATGGAAGAGTATGACTTTGCCAAGGCCTTCGACGCCGAGAACACCGACGATGCCGCGATGGATGAGGCGGCCGCCCGCATCCGTCAGCACCTCGGCTGCAACGAGGACGGTATTCGGGAGGACTAGGGCTCAGAGGGGGCGTCGGCAAGCGCGGGCAGGCGCACCGTAAAGGTGGTGCCGCGGCCGAGCTCGGAGTCGACGCTAATGCTGCCATCGTGCTGCTCCACCAGGGAGTGGACGATGGCCAGGCCCAAGCCGGAGCCACCGGTATCGCGGGTGCGCGAGGTATCCGCGCGGTAGAAACGCTCGAAGATGTGCGCCGCATCTTCCTGGGACATGCCCTTGCCGTCATCGCTGACATCGACCAGCACATCATTGTCCTCGCGGCGCAGGCGCAGCGTCACCGTGGCATCATCGCCGCCGTGGCGGATGCCGTTGGTCACCAGGTTGAGCAGCACCTGGTGCAGGCGGCTCGCATCGCCATTGACCACCGGGATGGACTTGGCATCATTGGCCACCTTAATCTCGCGGCCGGGGAAGGCCGCGCGCGCGGAAGAGCCCACGGACAGGGCCAGCTCCAGCAGGTCTACGGGGTGCAGGTCTAGGCGCGTGCCCTCGGCGCGGGTAAGAGCCAACAGGTCCTCCACCAGCAGGGACATGCGCTTGGACTCATCATCGATCTTAGAAAAGACCAGATCCACGTCCTTGGTGGCGCCGGAGCGATAGAGCTCGGTATAGCCGCGCAGGCTGGTCAGCGGCGTGCGCAGCTCATGCGAGGCATCGCCGACGAAGCGACGCATCTGTTCCTCTTTTTCCTGCGCGCGCACGACGGAGCGCTGCAGCTGCCCCAGCATGATATTGAGCGCGGCGGCCAACTGGCCCACCTCGGTGTGCAGCGGCCATTTGGGAACGCGCTTGTCTAGGTCGCCTGCCGCGATTTGCGACGCCGTCTTTTCCACCACCCGCAGCGGCCGCAACGCCCTGCGAATAAACCAGAAACCTACGGCCGCAATGGCGGCCAAAGCAATGGCAGCAATGGTCACCTGCACCATGGCTAGGCCGTGCAGGATTTCTTTTTCATGGGTCATGTCCTTAGCAATGACCGTGATGACGCCCTTGGAATCCGCGAAGGCGAGCGCGCGCCACTTGGTGTTGTTCTCGATGGAACCCACGGTGGTGGGGTAGCCGCCGAGCGGGATATTCTCCGCATTCGGGGTGGTTGACGATGGTCCCGAGTAGCGGATGGTGCCATCGGGCAGGTAGTTCAACACCACGTATTCGGTAGGCGGGCGCTTGGTGTGATCGCCGATGAAGAAGTCATTACTGATATCGCGCGCCCAAGTAGTCGACGCGGAGCGCAGCTCATCATCAACGTTATTGAAGAGCACGTTGCGCATGATGGAATTCACCGCAAAGGACGAGCCCGTAATGCCGAGCCCGGAGACCACGACGAGGAGGATGACCAGCCACGTCCGCAGCGGCATTGCCTGCGGAATCTGGGAAAACATTCGCCGCTTGGAGGACTTTTCCTCCCCTTCGCCTTGCCCCAGGCCCTCAAGCCACATGGACTGCGGGCGCGCCGCCGCCGGTGCAGGCGCCTGGCCCTGGGTCTCCTGTGAATCTTCCATCACTTAAGCACTTTAGGAGCGCGGGGTGCGCAGTACATAACCCACGCCGCGCACGGTGTGGATCAGCTGCGTCTCGCCGGTATCAATCTTGCGGCGCAGGTAAGAGATATAGGACTCGACCACGTTGCCATCGCCGCCGAAATCGTAGTGCCACACATTGTCCAAAATCTTGGACTTGGACAGCACCACTTCCTTGTTCTGCATGAGGTAGCGCAGGAGGTTGAACTCGGTGGGAGAAAGCTCGATGAGCTCGCCGGCCTTGGTGACCTCATGGGTGTCATCATTGAGCGTCAGATCCGCATAGCTCATGGTGGCATCGTTGGTGGATTCTTCCGCCGCGCCGCCGCGGCGCATGATAACGCGCAGGCGGGTGATCACTTCTTCCAGGCTAAATGGCTTCGTCACGTAATCATCCGCGCCGATGGTCAGGCCGTGGATGCGCTTGTCCACACCGTCCTTAGCGGTGAGGTAGAGCACCGGGCCGTCCAAGCCTTCTTGGCGCAGCTTGCCCAGCAGCTCGAAGCCATCCATGCCCGGCATCATGACGTCCAGGATGTAGGCATCAGGGTTTACTTCGCGGGCAATGCGCAGCGCCTCGTTGCCGGAATTGGCGCTGTACACCTCGAAGTTCTGGAACTTCAGCGATACGGTGAGTAGCTCCACAATATTGGGTTCGTCATCGACGACAAGAACCTTGGCGAGTTTAGTGTCTTCCATGTTCTCCTCAGATCCCCTTAAAGGTTGTGATTTTCTAACACGTCATCATGGCACGCTTGCTTTCCAGCCTACTGAAGAGTTTCTGCCTGAATCCTGTGAACGTGAGTACTCGGCCTGGTCGGGGCAAAAGAAAACCACGCCCCTCCTTAGGTGAGGAAGGGCGTGGTAGCTAGCGCAGCGCGCTATTTAGAAGTCCTGCGGGCGTGGGATGTTGCGCAGGTTGGACTTTGCCATGGTGATCATCTGGCCAACGCCACCGTCCAGAACGGTGCGGGTGGCAGCCTTGGAGAAGCCCATGAGCTGCTCGATGGTCAGCGTCGGTGGCAGGGAGAGGGCGTTGGGGTCAGTAACGACGTCGATAAGAGCCGGGCCGTTATAAGCCAGCGCCTTCTTGATCTGCTCCGGTGCGTCCTTCGGATCCTCGATGCGGAAGTGCTTGATGCCGGAAGCTTCTGCAATCTTGGCGTAGTTGACGGACTCGTGGTCGGTCTCGTGCTCCGGCAGCCCCTGCACCAGCATCTCCAGCTTGACCATGCCCAAAGAAGAGTTGTTGAACACGAACATCTTGATAGGCAGGTTGTGCAGCTTCACGGTGAGCAGCTCACCCATCAGCATGGACAGTCCGCCATCACCGGAGAAGGTGATGACCTGGCGGCCCGGGTTAGCAGCCTGTGCACCTAGTGCCTGCGGCAGGGCGTTGGCCATGGTGCCGTGGCGGAAGGAGCCGATCTGCTCGCGCTTGCCGTTAGCGGTGATGTAGCGAGCGCCCCACACGTTGCACATGCCGGTATCGACGGTGAAGATGGCATCCTCATCGGCGTTCTTGTCAATGAGGTCAGCAACGTACTCCGGGTGGATCGGGGTGTGCTTGTCCACGTTGGAGGTATAAGCCTCAACGACGTGCTCCAGCTTGCCGTAGTGCTTCTTGAGCATCTTGTCCAGGAAGGAGCGGTCCTTCTTCTCATCCACGTGCGGCAAGATGTTCTCGATGGTGGCGGCTACGTCACCGGTGACCGGGTAGGAAATCTTGGTGCGGCGGCCGATGTGGGAGCCGTTGATGTCTACCTGCGCCACATTGGCATCTGGCAGGAAGTCGTTGTACGGGAAGTCGGTACCCAACAGGATGAGCAGGTCAGCCTCGTGGGTGGCCTCGTGTGCCGCACCGTAGCCCAGCAGGCCGTTCATGCCTACGTCAAACGGGTTCTCGTACTGGATGTACATCTTGCCGCCCAGGGCGTGGCCGATGGGAGCCTTGATCTTCTCCGCCAGCTTGAGCACCTGCTCACGGGCGTTCTTGACGCCGGCACCGACGAAGAGGGTGACGGACTTGGCCTCGTTGATGGCCTGGGTCAGGGCAGCGGCCTCGGCCGGATCCGGGAAGACGACCGGGCGGCCAGTAGAGATCTTGGACTCGACGAAGGAGTCATCCTCGGCGTCCTGCATGGAGACGTCACCCGGGATAACGAGGACGGAAACGCCATTGCCGGCCATGCTGGACTGGATGGCGTGGTGCAGGACAACGCCGCCCTGCTCAGCGGAGTTGACCATCTCGCAGTAGCCAGAGCACTCCTGGAAGATTGCCTCTGGGTGGGTCTCCTGGAAGAACTTGGAGCCGATCTGGCGGGATGGGATGTGGGAAGCCAGTGCCAGCACCTTAGCGCCGTTGCGGTGGGCGTCGTACAGGCCCTGGATCAGGTGGGTATTGCCCGGGCCGCAGGATGCGGCACATACAGCCAGCTTGCCGGTGGTCAGGGAATCTGCCTCAGCAGCGAAGGCTGCTGCTTCCTCGTTGCGGACGTGAATCCACTCGATGGAGGAGCGACGAACGGCATCCACGATCGGGTTCAGGGAGTCACCGACGAGGCCATAAATGCGCTCGACACCCTGCTTTTCCAGGGTGTCAACTAGCTGTTCTGCATAGTTACGTGCCATTAAAAATCATCCTTAACTCTTAATTGGTGTTAATACCACTGTGCTACTTAGGCCGCAGGAAAGTCCACTCATCTCCTATACACTCACACACTGCGCCCAGCTGTGAGGAAGGCAATACTAACCTATATTCGGATGCAAACTGTAACGACCGTTCGGTACTGTTTACTGCGCTATGAGTATCCACCCGCCCCGCGCACAAGACCACACCGCTGCGACCTCCACGGCCGCCCAGCGGTGGTCTTTCTGCGCCGTCATCTCTCTGGGGTTACTCATGGTTGGGCTGGATAATTCCATCCTCTACACCGCATTGCCGCAGCTGTCGCAGCAATTGCACACGACCGATACCCAGCAGCTCTGGATTATCAACGCCTACGCGTTGGTGCTCTCCGGCCTCCTTCTTGGCGCCGGCACACTGGGCGATCGCACCGGCCACCGGCGGATGTTCCTCATCGGCTTGGCCGTCTTCGGCGGCGCTTCCCTGCTCGCCGCTTATTCCCCCAGCGCTTGGACGCTGGTTTTAGGTCGCGCCTTCTTGGGCTGCGGCGCCGCCATTATGATGCCGTCGAGCCTTGCGCTTCTCCGCCTGACCTTTCCCGATGAGGTGGAGCGCAATACGGCCATTGGCATCTGGGGTTCTGTCGCCGTCATCGGCGCGGCGGCTGGCCCCACCGTGGGCGGCTTCTTTTTGGAGCATTTCTGGTGGGGCTCGGTCTTTTTGCTCAATGTCCCGGTTGTGGTCGTGACCATTGTGCTGACCTTGTTCCTTGCCCCGCCAAACGCTCCGAACCCTCATAAACACTGGGACTTCCCCTCGTCCCTGTATTCCCTTATCACTCTCGCCAGCCTGGTGCTGGCCATTAAATCCCTGGCACACAACTGGCCGCTAAGCGCCGCCGCAGGCATCGTCTTCATCTGCGGCGCGCTCGCCTTTGGCCGCCGCCAGGCTCGCTTGTCAGATCCCCTGCTGACCTTCGATATCTTTGGCTCCCGCATCTTTAGCGGCGGGGCCCTAACGGCCGGCGGCGCCATGTTCGGTCTCGCCGGCCTGGAGCTGCTGAGTACCCAAAAGCTGCAGCTTGTCGACGCCCTCTCACCCCTCCACGCCGGCCTCATCATCTCCGCCATGGCGCTCTCTGCCATCCCTACCTCCATCCTGGGAGGTGCCACCTTGCATCGCGTGGGGTTCCTCCCACTCATTAGCGGCGGATTCTTGCTCATGGCTGCCGGCATGGCCCTGGTGGTGGTGAGCCGGGGTGAGACGCTTCCCCTACTTGTCTCCGCCTTAGTACTCACCGGCCTAGGCGCGGGCCTGGCCATGTCCGTGTCCTCCACCGCCATCATCAATGCCGCGCCCCTTCATCGCACGGGCATGGCCTCGGGTGTAGAAGCGGTCTCCTATGAATTCGGCACCCTGATCTCCATTGCACTAACTGGCACCCTTGTGCCGCTGCTCATGGCCCGTGAATTGCCCCCGCACCTCGCGGAACTGGGAACCGACGCACTGCATCACCCCGCTTCCCACGCGGCCGCCGCTAGCGCCTACAATGCCGGATATCTTTCCACCATCGGCGGCCTAGCCTGCTTCGCCTTGCTCCTAGCCGCGATAACCGCCTGGTGTTTCCGCGATAACCCCAGATCAGGAGATCCCTATGCCGCGACTCAACAAAAAGGCTGCAGCCCTTGAAGCTGCGCTCGATATCATCGCCGCCGAGGACGTCTCTGGCCTTACCTACGACTCCCTGGCGCAAGCGACCGGCATGTCCAAGTCTGGACTCATTTATCACTTCCCTACCCGCCACGCCTTGCTCGTAGACTGCCATCGGTTTTGCGCCGCACGCTGGGAAACAGAACTCGAGCGCCTGGCCGGCGGCCACCCGGCAAGCGAGCTCAGCTGGGCCGAGCGCTCCCGAGCGCTCGTATTGTCGATGGGCAAGAACGACCCGCTCATCCAACTTTTGATGTGCGTACATTCCCAGACCCATCCGGATTTTTCCGCCCAGTGGGCCGAGGTGGATGCGCGCTGGATGGTCGATCCTTCCGCCGCCGAGACGGACGAGGATGATCTGCTGGTCATGCTTCTTAGTACCGGCCTGTGGGTGCACGATCACCTCAACCAGCGCAAGCTGTCCCCCGCTAATCGCCAGCGCATGGTCGACCGGCTTTTTCGGCTTATTGACGCCCCCTCAAAAACCACCGAAGGCTAGGCCCACCCCTGGGCCTAGCCTCCTTTTGAGCTGGAGACGAGACTTGAACTCGCAACCTACGCATTACAAGTGCGTTGCGCTACCAATTGCGCCACTCCAGCACCGCGGGAGAAATCCCGCTCGTTGCATAGTACCCGAGCCCCGCCGCCGAGGGGAAAGCCGGTCCCCCATCTATGCATTGTCAGGGTGCAGGGGCTAAAGTTCAGGCAGAATCTTTCCCACATTCCCAGCGCTTTTTCGAGGGTTATTTCCGTGTCATTTTTGTCCGCTATGCGGGAGCGCCTGCGCGCTTCCTCGGGCCAGGTAGCCATCATCGACGCGGCTAAAGCCGCACCGCCGCCATCACCACTCGCCCCGGTCGATCTGACCGACGCCGCCCAGGTCACCGGCGTTATGGAGATCGCCGCTCGCATTGGTGAAATCCTCATCGGAGCCGGCACCGCCAACTCGGATGCGCGCGCCCAGGTGCACCTAGCAGCGTCGTCGTATGGCTTGCACTACTGCCACGTGGACATCTTGATGAATACCATCACCATCCACACCACCATCGGCACCGGCGAGCAGCGCAAGAACCTGCACGTCTTCCGCGTGGTGCCGAGCATTGGCGTGGATTTTTCCAAGCTCGCGGCCGTCGATAAGCTCATTCGCTCCATCCACTCCGGCCAGATGCCGCCGGCCATGGCGGAGCAGCGCCTCGATGAGATCGACCGCATGCCCGCGCCCTATAAACCGTCCACGGTCATGCTCGGCTGGGGCGCGATGGGTGGCCTGATTTCCATGATGCTTGGCGGCGACCTGCTCGTCGGCGTAGTGGCTTTTGTGGTCTCCGCGCTCATCATGGGCTTGAACGCCTGGTTGGCTAATTACCGCCTGCCGCCCTTTTATCAGAATGTGGTCGGCGGCTTTTTCGCCGTCTTCCCGGCCGCCATTTTGTACAATGTCGCGGCCTCCTTCGGCATTAATTTCTCGCCCGCACAGATCATTGCCTCCGGCATCATCGTGCTGGTGGCGGGGCTGACGTTGGTGCAATCGCTTGTCGACGGCATCACTCGCGCCCCCGTCACCTCCTCCGCCAGATTCTTCGAGGCCCTGCTGTCCACCGGCGCCATCATCGCCGGCGTGGGCGTGGGCATCCAGCTGGCCGATTCGCTGGGCTTTAACCTGCCGCCGCTGGCCACGCTGGCCCCGCCGGTTTACCACGAAATTCCGCTGCTAGTACTACTTGGCGGTACCGGTTCTGCCGCCTTTGCGCTGGCCTGCGGCGCGGCCTGGATTGAGGTCACCATGTCTGGTCTTACGGCCGCGGCCGGCATGATTTTCTATTACTTCGTGGTGGTGCCCTTCGGCGTCGGCCCGGTGATTGCCTCTGGTCTTTCCGCAGTGGTCGTCGGCCTGGCCGGCGGTTTGATGTCGCGCCGCTGGGGAATCCCGCCGCTTATCACCATGATCGTGGGCTATACGCCGATGCTGCCCGGCCTCATGCTCTACCGCGGCATGTACGCCTCGCTCAATGAGCAGATGATTACCGGCTTTACCAATATGGCAACGGCGCTGGCTATTTCCGGCGCGCTGGCCGCCGGCGTGGTGCTGGGCGAGCGCGTGGCTCGCCGCCTGCGCCGCCCGCAGTATTTCCGCCCCTACTCCGCCTTCAAGCGCATCGGCCGCTTCTCCTTCCACAAGGCCACGCACTTGGCCCGCAAGGCCCCGCGCATCCCGCGCGTGCCGATGTCCCCGTTTGCCCCGCGCGTCAATCGCCCTGAGCTACCACCAAAGCTCGGGCCGAAACCACCGCAGCAGCACCCGCGCCACGAGGCCCAAAGCCATGCGCCGCATACCCGCTCGGCCGCGGACCTGTGGCCGGAGGATTCTCAGTGGCCGGCGCAGCCGCAGCAGCGCGAGAAGACCACCTATACCGTGCCCGGCACCGAAACGTTTCATGCCCAGAAACCGGAGCAGCCAGGCACCGAATCCGGACCCGAGCGGCCCTAAACGCCGCCGGTAGCGTACAATATTTGCTCTGATAGCTTTTCTTGCAAGCGCTTAAGTAGTTTCCACAACGTTCAGGAGGACACGTCGTGCCACCCAAGGTCCAAGACACCCACCCACAGGCTGACCAGAATCACGCCCTTGAGGAGGAGACCTCCCGCGCAGCCCGCCGCATCGTGGCCACCTATGCGCAGGACTTTCTCGACGGCGTGACCCTGATGTCCATGCTGGGCGTGGAGCCAAAGGGCCTGGTGCACAAGAAGGTGCTGGCGGAGCAGGCCGATGCCGCTCCAAAGAAGTCGACCAAGAAATCCAGCAAGAAGTCCACGAAGAAGTCGACTAAGAAGTCCACCAAGAAATCGACGAAGAAGTCGACCAAGAAGGCTACAAAGAAGGCCACCAAAAAGGCGACGAAGAAGGCCTCCAAGAAGGCAACGAAGAAGTCCACGAAGAAGTCTTAAGTTATTCTTGCACCATGAGTGAGCATGGCAATGACTTCGTGGTGGTGGCCAACCGCCTGCCGGTAGATCTGGAAACCCAGCCTGATGGCAGCCATGCCTGGACACCCTCGCCGGGCGGTCTGGTCACCGCTTTGTCTCCAGTCCTCGAATCGCACCAAGGATGCTGGGTGGGCTGGCCCGGTGTGGCCGATGCCGCACCAGAGCCCTTCCGCACCGATACCGGCGTGCTGCTGCACCCAGTCAAGCTCACCGAGTCCGATTTCGAGGGCTTTTACGAAGGTTTTTCTAATGCCACCCTGTGGCCGCTCTACCACGATCTCATCGTCACCCCTACCTATGACCGCGATTGGTGGCACGCCTATCGCGAGGTCAACCTGCGTTTTGCAGACGAGGTAGACGAGGTCGCCGCCGAGGGCGCCACCGTATGGGTACAGGACTACCAGCTGCAGCTTTTACCTGGCATCCTGCGCCAGAAGCGCCCGGATCTCACCATCGGATTCTTCCTGCACATCCCCTTCCCTTCTGCCGATCTCTTCCGCCAGCTGCCCTGGCGCGAGGAGCTCGTGCGCGGGCTACTTGGCGCGGATCTCATCGGCTTCCACTTGGAGGCCAATGCCCGCAACTTCTTGGAGCTTGCCCGCCGCCAGGGCCTCGACGTGGAAGGCGAGGCTAGTACCCGCGAGGTCACCGCGCATATTCGCCTGCCGCAAGGGCGCACCATTGGCGTGGGAGCCTTCCCCATTTCCATCGCAGCAAAGGACTTTGCCGCATTCACTGGGGAGGAGAAAGGGGACGTCGCCAAGCTGCGCGAAGAGCTGGGCTCACCCCAGCGCATTATTTTGGGCGTGGACCGGCTCGATTACACCAAAGGCATCCTGCAGCGGCTGACCGCCTTCGAGGAGCTGCTGGACACCGGCGTACTCGATCCGGAAGAGGTAACGCTGGTGCAGCTCGCCACGCCATCGCGCGAGCGCCTCGACCATTACAAGGCCACTCGCTCCAAGGTGGAAGAAGCCGTTGGCCGCATTAACGGGCGCTTTGCCCGCGTGGGCCACCCGGTGGTGCACTACCAGCACCGCGGCGTGGCCAAGAGCCTCCTGCGCTGCTACTACCGCATGGCCGATGTCATGCTGGTGACCCCCTTCAAGGACGGCATGAACCTGGTGGCCAAGGAATACGTCGCCTGCCACGACGATGGCTCGGGCGCGCTGGTACTCTCCGAGTTCGCCGGCGCGGCCGATGAGCTCAGCCAGGCCTACCTGTGCAATCCCTTCGATATCGAGTCTGTCAAGGCCGCCTTGCTCAATGCGCTCAAGGCGCTTGACGACGCCCCCTCGGCAATGACCCAGCGCATGCTCACCATGCACCAGCAGGTCACCGAGCACGACGTGCAGCTATGGTCCCAGTCCTTCCTGGGCTGCCTGCGCCAGGTCGAAGAACAGGAGGCGGGCGCATGATGTCTCGCTTTACCCGCCTGGCCGCAGCGCCCATTGCCGCGACCTGTGCCGCCGCATTACTGGCCGGCTGTGCTTCCGGCGACGAGGAGCCCCAAGCCCCCGGCGATGAGCAGATCCTGGATAAGCAGTGGCAGGTAGTCTCCATCAACACCACCCCGGACGCCGCCTCCACCATCCCGGAATCCATCCCGCAGGCACCCACGTTGAGCTTTGGCCAGTCCACAATGGTGGGCACCACCGGGTGCGCCCAAATGGTGGGCAAGGTGACCTATTCTGCCGATGATGAGCGCCAAAACATCCGCGAGGGCAACCGCCTCCACTTTGACGAGGTGGAGTTTGACGAGACCTCCGAGGATTGCCACGGCGCGTCCGTGTGGGCCGATAACCTGCTGCGCAACCTGATTTCCGCGGACCACGATTTCCACTACACCGTCAATTCCAATAACCAGCTGGTCTTGGAACTGGTCACCGATGAAGTGGACTCGCCGTCTATCAAGTTGGTTTCCCTGGGCGGATAGTTGCGTAGGCTGGAAGCCATGACGCTTTCAACTGCCATCAAGGCCCTTGCCGCCGCCGAGCACCTCGCGGTGGTGTCGGATTTCGACGGCACGCTCTCCCCCTTCGCCACGGCCATCTATGAGGTCGAGATGAACCAGGAGTCACTGCGCGCCCTGGATAAACTGGCCCACCTGCCGAATACCACCGCAGCCGTTCTCTCCGGCCGCCACCTCGAAGGCCTCCAGCGCGTGTGCCCGCTGCGCGAGCCCGTTCTCTTTGGCGGCTCCCACGGTGCCGAATCCTCCTGGGAGGAGACAGATCTGACCCCCGCGATGCGCGAGCACCTCGCCACCAAGGAAGCCGAGATTCGCGAGATCATGGAGCGCTTCCCCGGCGCGGATATCGAGGTCAAGCCCTTCCAGCGCGTTCTGCACCTGCGCGCGCTCGAGGATTCCGACCCAGAGGCTGCCGCCCAAGCTTATGAGGCCGGCTGCGCGCTCGATCCGGGCGGCTTCCCGCGCACGGCCGGCAAGTCCGTGGTGGAGTTCTCCGCCACCCAGGCCACCAAGGGCACGTGGATTGAGAACTTGCGCGAGCGCACCGGAGCCACCGCCGTGGTCTTCTTGGGCG
This sequence comes from Corynebacterium sp. MSK195, assembly GCF_030228885.1. Taxonomy (NCBI): domain Bacteria; kingdom Bacillati; phylum Actinomycetota; class Actinomycetes; order Mycobacteriales; family Corynebacteriaceae; genus Corynebacterium; species Corynebacterium sp. MSK195. The sequence continues at coordinate 14,760 of NZ_JASPGT010000009.1, forward strand.
ATGACGTCACCGATGAGGACGGTTTCCGCGCCCTGCACCAGCCGCCAGACGTCGGCGTCAAGGTCGGCGAGGGCGAGACCGCGGCCGTAGTGCAGCTTGCCGACGTCGACGCCGTCGCCCACTTCCTCACCGAACTCGCCGCCGCCCGCGCGGCCCATGTCAGCCGCCCCAACAACGGCGGCGCTGCCTAGCGCGGCGGCGCCACCGTCCGCCCGGCCGCGAAGCTGGTCTGCAGCACGCGCCGTAGCACCGCAGTTTCGCCCGCGCCCGATTCCTCTGTGCCCGCGATGAGTTTGGCAAGCATGTGGCCGGCGGCCGCGCCCTTGGCCTTATTGGGTTGGACGATCGTCGTCAAGCCAAGGCGCTGCGCCGCATCAATGCCGTCGAAGCCGGTAACGGATAACTCACCGGGGACGTCGATGCCCCGCTCGCGCGCATAGGTCATCACGCCCAGCGCCATCGAGTCGGTTGTGCACAGGACGGCGGTGAGGTCGGGGTGGGCGTCGAGAAGCAACTGCGCGGCCGCCCGCGTGGTGTGCGCATCGTTGATGTGTTGAGTAACCACGGGCACGGTCTCGGGCGCGATGCCCGCCTGCGCAAAGACGTCCATGGCACCCATGACCCGGGCGCGCTGCACGTGCATATCGGCGCCCTGCAGCTCACCCCACGAAATGGGGCCATCGTGGCGCTCGCGTTTGAGACGAATCGCCAGCACTCCAATCTTGCGGTGGCCGGCCTCCACCAGCGCGCGGGCGGCCGGGGCAATCGCCGCGCGATCATCGATGCCCACGAACGGCAGGCCCGAATCCGTCGGCTGATCGCAGACCACCACCGGCAGCCCGCGGCCGCGCGCCGCCTCGAGGTAGGCATCCTCGGCCGCCACGGAGTAGACCACAAAGCCATCCACCGCAGCCGAGCCCACCAGGCTGGCCGCCTCCGCCTCGCCCTCAGGACCGGCCGGGATGAGGGTGAGCGTAGTCTGCGCGCCGGCCGAGGCTTCTGCCATGCCAGCCAGGAAATCCACCGAGGCCATGTCCTCGAAGGCATAGGACAGGTGCTCGGTCAGCAGCACGCCCACCGAGCCCGCGCGGCGAGTGCGCAGGCTGCGGGCCGTAGGGTCCGGCCCAGGATACCCCCGCGCCTTCGCCGCCGCCAGGATGCGCTCGCGCGTTGCGGCCGAAAGCTGGTCCGGCCGACTATAAGCATTGGATACCGTCGTGCGCGAAACACCCAGTTCGGCGGCCAGCGAGGCTAGCGTCTTGCGGGTGGGGCTGCGTTTCACCATGGCCGCAAGCATACCCCGCGGCCGTGTTTTCAATACATATTCAATTGACAATGGTTCCCATCAAACGCACACTGGAAGCTATGCATACCTCACTTCGCGCATCCGCAGCCCTCCTCGCGGCCGGTGGCCTCCTGCTGACCGCCACCGCCTGCTCCTCCGACACCGAGGACTCGGCCGCCGAGCCGGGCGCCCAGAAGAAGATTTCCATCGTCGCGTCCACCTCCATCTGGGCCGACGTCGCCCAAGCCGTGGCCGATACCGCCTCCGGCGTGGACATCGAGGTCAAGCCCATCGTCGAGGGCAACGGCGTTGACCCGCACCACTTCGAGCCTTCCGCGGCCGATATCGCCAAGGCCGAGGACGCGGACCTGCTCGTGGTCAACGGCGGCGGCTACGATTCCTGGATTTACCAGGCCGTCTCCGACCAGGACAACATCATCTCCGCCCTGCCGCTCACCGATCACGGCAAACTGGCCGATGAACCCAATGTCATGACCATCGACGCCGCCAAGGCCACCGCCAAGAAGGACCCGAAGAAGGTCACCAATATCGAGGGCAACGAGCACATCTGGTACGACCCGGCCGCGCTTGACGAGGTCGCAGGAAATATCGCTGACCAGATCAACGAACTCAATACCGATGCCAACGCCAGCACCGAGCGCGTGGATTCCCACGTCGACCGCCTGCGCGACAAGCTCAAGGAACTGCCGGGCGACCTCTCCTACGCGCAGACCGAGCCGATTGCGGACTACATCATGAAGTACACCTCCGGCAAGGATGTCACCCCAGAGGGCTACCGCAAGGCCACTATTTCTGAGGGCGAGCCCACCGCGGCCGACCTCGCTGCCTTCACCAAGGCGATTAAAGAGGACAAGGTAGACCTGCTTATCTTTAACCCACAGACCGAAACCGATACCGCCGGCCGCATCAAGTCCGCCGCGGAGGATGCGGACGTCTCTATCGTCGAAATCGGCGAGACCCCACCGGATGGCAAAGAATTCTGGACCTACTATGACGAGGTCACCGATTCCCTAGGGCAGCTCTAGTGCTCATCCAGTTTCATGACGCAGCGGTTGCCCCGCTGTGGTCCAGCCTTAACCTCGCCGTTGACCGCGGCGAGTTTATCGCCGTTTTGGGCCCCAATGGCGTGGGCAAATCCACCCTGCTCGGCACCATCTTGGGAACCCGCAAGCTCACGGCCGGCACCGTCGACGTTAACTGCCGCGTCGGCTTCATCCCGCAGCAACGCATGTTCCCGGCCGACCTGCCGCTGCGCGCCCGCGATTTAGTCTCGCTCTCGCTCGCCCACGGCGCTTTCCGACGCCGCCGCCCACCCCGCCATCGCGTCGACGAGCTCCTCGCCGAGGTCGGTGCCACCGGCCTGCGCGACCGCCGCGTCGGCCAGCTTTCCGGCGGCCAGCAGCAGCTCATCCGCCAAGCCCAAGCGCTGGCCAACGACCCCGAGCTCATCCTCGCCGACGAGCCGCTGCTCTCGCTCGACCCGGCACGCCAGCAAGCCACCGTGGACAAGCTGGATGCGCTGCGCCGCGAGCGCGGTACCTCCATCATGTTTGTCACCCATGGCATCAACCCGGTGCTCGGCGTGACCGATAAGGTGCTCTACCTCGCCCCTGGCGGCCATACCTTCGGCACCGTGGATGAGGTCATGCGCTCCGATGTCCTTTCCGAGCTCTACGGTTCCAAGGTCAACGTCTTAAACGTCGATGGGAGGCTTATCGTTGTCTAGCTTTGTAGAAGACACCCAGTACCTGCTCAGCGTGGACTTTGTGCAGTCCTCGCTTATCGCCTCCGCGTTGCTGGGCATTCTCTCCGGCGTGATGACCTCGCTCATCGTGCTGCGCCAGATGTCCTTTTCCGTCCACGCCACCTCCGAGCTTGCGCTCATGGGTGCCTCGGCCGCGCTGCTCTTCGGCCTCAACCTGGGCTTCGGCGCGGTGGCCGGCGCCATCGTCGCCGCCATCATCCTCGCCGTGCTGGGCTTTAAGGGCCAACAAGATAGCGCCATCGGCGTGGTCATGAGCTTTGGCCTCGGCCTCTCGGTGCTGTTTTTACACCTCTACCCCGGCAATGCAAATACCGCGATGACGTTGCTGACCGGCCAGATCGTCGGTGTGTCTTCGGCCTCGGTATGGCTCTTGGCCGCGACCACCGTGGTCATCCTCGCCGCCGTAGCCATCCTGTGGCGGCCGATGCTCTTCGCTTCGGCCGACCCGGTCATGGCCCAGGCAGCCGGCGTACCCACCCGCTTCATTTCCGTCGCCTTCGCCGTACTCGTAGGCTTGGCGGCCGCGCAGTCGGTACAAATTGTCGGCTCGCTGCTCGTCATGGCTCTGCTCATTACCCCGGGTGCGGCGGCCGTGCAGATTACTTCCTCGCCCCTGCGCGCGGTCATGTGGGCCACCATCTTTGCTGAGGTCTCGGCCGTGGGCGGCTTTGTCTTGTCGCTCGCGCCCGGCCTTCCAGTCTCGGTTTTTGTTACCACCATTTCTTTTGTCATTTACTTGGTGTGCCGCCTCATTGGCTGGCAGCGCAATAAAAAGGCGGTGCGTGACGAGGTCGCCGCGCAGCGCTTCCACGCCGACTGCCACAGCACCGCCGAGGAGCACCACGCCGACTAGACTGGGCGGCTATGCACGTACACCGCCGCACCGCGGATGTGGATGGCCGCACCCGCCGCTTCCTCGTCATCGCGCCGGATAACCCCGGCCCGCGCCCGGACCTCTTGCTCTTCTTCCACGGCTCGCTGCAGTCCGGCAGCGTGATGCGCCGCTTTACCAACGGCACCTTCGACGAACTTGCCGACGCCACCAATACCGTCCTCGTCTACCCCGACGGCATCGACCGCCATTTCAACGATTGCCGCAGCATCCTGCCGGTTACCGCCCGCGCGGAGAACGTGGACGACGTTGCCTTTACTGCCTTCCTCGTCGAAGAGATGCGGCGCGAATTCGGTACCGACCGCACCTTTGCCTGCGGCTACTCCAACGGCGGGCAGATGGTGCTCCGCCTGCTTTTCGACGCCCCCTTTAGCCTCACCCGCGCCTGCATTTTCGCTTCCACCCTGGGCGAGGGCGACAACCACGCGCCCAGCAACCCGGCCGGTTACAGGCCCACGCCACTGCTGTTTTTCCACGGCACCGCCGACCCGTACGCGCCTTATGAGGGCGGGGTCGCCGGGCTGGATGCCGAGCGCACCCGCGGACGTGTGCTTTCCGCGCCGGCCACCGCCGAGCACTTCGCGCTGGCCAATGGTTGCCAGCCGCCGCGCGACTACCGCCCCACCGCGGATGTCACCGCCACCGCATACGACGGCGATTTCCCCGTCGAGCTGTGGACCATGAAAGGCCTCGGCCACGTGATTCCCTCTAGCATGAAAACCGACCCACGCATAGGCCCAAATACGGATTCCTTCCGCGCTGTGGATAAGGTCCGCGAGTTCTTCGGCCTCGACGACGCCCAGGCTTAGTTATCCACACCCGCACCCAACGCACCGCGCGCCGGCGTGCACCCGCACTTAACGTGTGGAGCCGTGAACGCGCTACAAACATTCTTGACAGGCCTGGCCGCCGGCATGGACATCATCGCCGACTGCCATGGCCTTACTAAGCGCGCGCTTATCGACGCCGGCTGCCCCGACACCACCGCCGCCCGCCTTCTCACCCTCGCCGATACCTACTTCGGCCCCACCGCCTTTAGCCGGCTCCAGCGCGAATCCATCGCAGCGGCGCGCACCAACGAGCACAGCCTCACCGCGCTGCTGGCCATCGAGCGCCACGCCACCAAGCTGAAGAATAAGCGCCAGGCCTGGGCGCTGCGGCGGGAGCTGTGTGGGATGAAGGGGGACGTGTCGGACGTCGATAAGCAGGGGCGCAAGCGCGTGCGCGAGATTAAAGGCCCGCCGCAGCGCAAGCCCGGTGTCAAGCTCTACCGCCGCGCCGATGGGCCGTGGACCATGACCATTACCGGCAAGTCTGCGGACATCGCGGATATGCACGCCGCGCTTGATAAGGACGCCCCACTCGATTCGGTGCGCAAGATTTTCCAAGGCGACGCCGCGGCCTCCCCCGCGACCGTGACCACCACTGTGGTGCTGCGCTTGGACGAACTCGACCGCGTCGTCGACACCGCGGGCGATGACATCACCCTGCAGCTCACCAATGGTGCCCGGATGACCGGCGCGGACCTAGTGCGCCGCGCATTTACCGCGCACGGCTATGTGACTCTGATCCACCCCGTTAAAGGCCCAGTGAACTTGTACCGCACTGAGCGGCTCGCCTCGCCGAAGCAACGGACAATGGCCGCCGCGGAAAATCCCACCTGCCCGTGGCCGCAGTGCAATTACCCCGCCGATGAATGCCAAGTCCACCACCTCACCGCGTGGCGCCACGGCGGCGAAACTAACCCCGAAAATCTCACCATCGCCTGCCCGTATCACAACGGCGTCAACGACGATGACCCCAACGCCCCGCCGCTGCGCGGCCGCCTGGCCAGGGTGAATGGAACCATTAAGTGGCTTCCACCCTGGGCGGAAAGCGGCTAAAAACCTCGCTGGAGGTTACTGGGCCGCGCGGCGCTGGCGTGCGAATTCGGAGAGCACGGAGCCGGCCGCGACGGAAGCATTGAGGGACTCGACCCAGTCCGTCATCGGGATGGACATGATGACGTCGCAGTTTTCGCGCACCAAGCGGGAAATACCCTTGCCCTCGGAGCCGATGACGATGACCACGGGATCCGTCGCCCCGTTATAGGTATCCAGCGTGTGCTCGCCGCCGGCGTCCAGGCCGACGACCTGGTAACCGCTCTTTTGGAATTGCTGCACGGTGCGGGTGATATTCGTCGCGCGGGCAACCGGCAGGCGCGCCGCCGTGCCGGCCGAGGTACGCCACGCCACGGCGGTCACGGACGCGGAGCGACGCTCAGGGATGATGACGCCGTCGCCGCCGAAGGCCGCCACGGAGCGGATGACCGCGCCGAGGTTGCGCGGGTCGGTGATGTTATCCAGGATGACGAACATGCCTGGGCGTGCGTTCTCTGCTGCACGGGCGATGAGCTCGTCGACGTCGGCGTACTTATACGGCGGAATCTGCAGCCCGATGCCTTGGTGCATGCCGTTACCGGTCATGCGGTCCATCTCGTGGCGTTGCACCTCGATGATGGGGATATTGCGGGTATTGCACATGGCCACGGCCTCGGACAGTCGCTTGTCATTGCGGGTGCCGGCCACGATGTAGAGCGTGGTGGCCGGCACCTTGGCGTGCAGACACTCGATGACCGGGTTGCGGCCCACGACCATCTCGGCGGTCTCCTTCTGGTGGCGGCCGGAGTTGCGGCGCTCGCGCTCCAGCTTGGCCTTGTGCTTGGCGTGGTAGATGCGGTCCTCCGCCTTGGGCGTCGGGCCCTTGCCGGCTAGGCCCTTGCGGCGCTGGCCGCCGGAGCCCTTGGTTGCGCCCTTCTTATTGGTCTTGCGGATTCCCGCGCCACCGCGGCCGTGGGTACGTGCCATAATTTATGTCCTTTCGGAGTGCTTAACGCTGCGCCAGCGACCAGGTCGGGCCGTCTGGTGTATCGGTGATGGTGATGCCGGCGGCCGCAAGGCGGTCACGGACGGCGTCGGCAGTAGCGAAGTCCTTGTCCGCACGCGCCTGGGTGCGCCGCTCCAGCTCAGCTTGTACCAGCGCATCCAGCGCGGCATCCGCCCCGCTAGCTTGCGCTCCATCTTCCCACTCCAGCGGGTCAAAGCCAAGTACGTGCGCCATCGCGCGGACCTGGCTGGCCAGCGTGCGCGCCTCGGCCTCATCGCCGGCCGCGAGCGCCTTATTGCCGGCGCGGACGGTGGTGTGGATTTCCGCCAAAGCCTTGGGCACCGCGATGTCATCATTCATCGCGTCTTCAAAGCCCTGCGTCCACTCGCCAAGCTCCAGATCGTCGAAGTGGCCGAGGAAGTCCTCGATGCGGCGGTAGCCGGCGGCGGCCTCGGTCAGCGCGGCTTCGGAATACTCCAGCACGGAGCGGTAGTGTGCCGAGCCCAGGTAGTAGCGCAGCTCCACCGGGCGCACCAGCTCCAGCATATTCGGGATAGACAGCACGTTGCCCAACGACTTCGACATCTTCTCACCCGACATCGTCACCCAGTGGTTGTGCATCCAGTAATTAGCGAACTTATCGCCGGCCGCGTGCGACTGCGCGATTTCGTTCTCGTGGTGCGGGAACTGCAGGTCCAGGCCGCCGCAGTGGATATCGAAATTAGAGCCCAGGTAATAGGTGGACATGGCCGAGCACTCCAGGTGCCAGCCAGGGCGGCCGTCGCCCCACGGGGTAGGCCAGCTGGGCTCGCCCGGCTTCGCGGCCTTCCACAGGGCAAAGTCCTGTGCGCCGCGCTTGGCGGAATCCTCGCCTTCGCCCTGCTCCATTTCCTCTACCTTGTTGCCGGACAGCGAACCATAATCGGAGCCTTCGGCCTTGGTCCAGGCGGCGACGTCGAAGTAGACGGAGCCGTCGGCGGGGTAGGCAAAGCCGGCGTCGATAAGCCGCTGCATATAGTCGACCATCTGGGTGACAAAGCCGGTCGCGCGCGGCTCTACCGAAGGCGGGATGACGCCCAGGGTGTTATAGGCCTTAGTGAACTCGCGCTCATACGTCGACACCCACTCCCACCAGGGGCGATTATTCTCGGCCGCCTTGGTGAGGATCTTGTCATCAATATCTGTGACGTTGCGCACCAGGGCTACGTCATAGCCTTGGGCGAGCAGCCAGCGGCGCAGGATGTCGAAGGCGACGCCGGAGCGCAGATGCCCAATGTGCGGCTGCGCCTGCGGGGTGGCGCCGCACAGATAAATCGAGGCGTGGCCGGGGCGAATCGGCTCGAAATCGCGTTGGCTGCGGGTGGCTGTGTCATAAATGCGCAAAGTACTCACGCCACCCAGTCTAATTGACGCGTGCGCGGGGTTAGTGTGGTGGGCTAGGCGCGCCAGACGACGGCCGTGGCAACCGCTGCGCGGCCCTCCTTCCGGCCGGTGAAGCCTAAGTGGTCCGTCGTGGTGGCAGAGACGGACACGGGGGCACCAAGGATTTCGCTCAGTACCGCTTCGGCCTCTTCGCGGCGCGGGCCCATCTTGGGGGTCTGGCCGATGAGCTGGGCCGCGGCGTTGCCGATGATAAAGCCTTCGGATTCGAGCAGTTCGCGGCATTCGCGCAGCAGTTTCGCTCCGGATACGCCGTCGTATTCGGGCCGGCCGACACCCACGAAGGAGCCAAGGTCGCCGAGGTGGGAGGCGGATAAGAGGGCGTCGACAAGCGCGTGCGCTACCACGTCCCCGTCGGAGTGGCCCTCGCAGCCATCCACGCCCTCGAAGAGCAGGCCGGCGATCCAGCAGTCCTTGCCGGCCTCGATCTGGTGAGCATCGGTGGCGATGCCTACGCGCGGGATAATCGGGTTAGTCATGGGTCTCCTCGGTCAGGGCGTGGGCCAGGGTGAGATCGATGGGCGTGGTGATTTTGAACGCCAGGGTATCGCCTGGCACGGTTGCCACGCGCTCGCCGTGCCATTCCATGAGGCTGGCGTCATCCGTGGCGGTGAATTCGGGCTGCTCGGCCCAATAATCGAGGTTGGCCTGGCGCAGTGCAGGCAGGCGGAAGGCCTGCGGGGTTTGCACGGCGCGCAGGCGGGAGCGGTCGGGAGTGCTCACCACGGCGTCGGCCGCGACTTCCTTGATGGTATCGGCCACGGGAACCACGGGCACGGCCGCGGGGGCGCCTTCGAGCACACGCTTAGCGACGCCCCGCACCATCGCCGGCGGAGTCAGCGCCCGGGCCGCATCGTGGATGAGTACCACGGCGTCGTCGTCGGGAATTGCTTGCAGGCCGGCCCACACGGAATCGGCGCGCTCGCTGCCGCCGTGCACGAGGCGGATGGGCGCGGCGTTGGTGGTGTCTTTAGCGCCTGCGGTGTCGATGCGGCCGATAATCCGGGCTGCTTCGGGCTCCATATCTGGGCTGACCAGCACAATGACCTCGTCCACCACGCCGGAGGCCAGCAGCGCGCGCACGGAGCGCTCCAAGAGGGTGCGCCCGCGCAGCTCGACATAAGCCTTGGGCACCTCGGCACCGAGGCGGGTGCCTTGGCCGGCGGCCGCGATGAGCGCGATGACGCGCGGTTTAGTCTTCGTCGTCGAAGGAGAGGTCATCGAGATCGATGTCGTTGTCGATATCGGTGGTGATGGACTTATCGTCTACCAATCCGGCCGCGCGGTGGCGCTCGATGGTGGCATCGATCTCTTCCATCATGGTGTCGGCCTTCTTCTCATCGACCGGCTTGGCCAGCGCGAGCTCGCCCACCAGGATGGTGCGGGCCTTGCCCAGCATGCGCTTCTCGCCGGCCGAAAGGCCACGGTCCTGGTCGCGACGCCACAGGTCGCGAACGACCTCGGCGACCTTATTGATATCGCCGGAGGCCAAGCGCTCCTGGTTAGCCTTATAACGGCGGGACCAGTTGCCGGCCTCTTCAACGTCCTCGTCACGCAGCACGGAAAAGACCTTTTCCAGGCCTTCCTTGCCCACGACGTCGCGCACGCCGACGTTATCGGCATTCTTGATGGGCACGCGGACGACTAGGTCGGACTGGTTGATGTGCAGCACCAGGTATTCCAGCGTCTCGCCGCCCATCTCGCGGGTCTCGATATCCTCGATGACGGCCGCACCGTGGTGCGGGTAGACGACGACCTCGCCGACCTTATACTCCATTGCCACTCCTTGTGTTCCCGATTTATCCCGGTTGACTAAGGCCGCCATTTTATCACGCACGGCCGCCCCGCCTGCGGATACCCCCGTATACCCCCACGGTCTACCCGCCCGGTTTGGGACAAACTGTGTACTTTAATGCGAAAGGGACTAGGCTAAAGCGTTGATAAGCCCTGTGATCGCAATTGATGGAGGATGCTCAACGTGCAGTCCCTGAAGTCCGCCGCCCGCCGCGGTGCCATTATTTCCGTTACCGCCGTCTCCGCTCTGGCGCTGGCTTCTTGCTCGGCGGGTCATGTCACCCAGACCGCTGACAAGGTGGCTGCGGTCGATGGCGCTTCTGCAAGCACGGAAGACAACAAGGTTGCGGTTCGCGATGTCACCATCCTGGTAGAACCAGATGGCACCGCTGCCCTGAAGTTCACCGCCGTAAACCAGGGCTACGATACCGATGTCATCTCCTTGGAGTCCGTCAAGGTCGATGGCCAGCGCGTAGAGATGGACAAGGCTCAGCCGCTGCACCGCGACCAGTCCATCATCGCGGATTCCCAGAAGAACCTGGACGCCACCACCCAGCAGGATTCCGAGACCGTCCAGTACATCGCCACTACGCTGAAGAACGATGACTTCGGCTACGCCGGCAGCCGCCCAGTCACCTTCGAGTTCTCCAACGGTTCCATCGACGTGGACGCCACTATCGCCGCCACCCAGATGCAGTCCGGCGAGTTCGACCGCGACGTCGAGTCGTCCGAGGGCTACTCCTCCGAGGCTCCAAAGAACTAAGCCCCACCGCCCAAAAGTCTCGCCTCCAGCCCGTTTCGGGCCGGGGGCGTTTATGTGTTTTAGGCTAGAAGCCATGGCCAAGAAATCTCGCCCTATCCACACATGTTCCGAATGCGGCTACGTCTCGCCGAAGTGGCTCGGGCGCTGCCCCGACTGCGGGTCCTGGGGCACATTGGAGGAAAGGGCGCCGGTGGTGGCGGGGCCGGGTGTGCCGGGGGCGTCGGCAAGCAAGGGCGTAGCGCCGTCCAGCCCGGCGCAGCCGATTACCAAGATTGGGGCGCAGGCGACAAAGACGGTGCGCACCGGCATCGGTGAGCTCGACCGCGTGCTAGGAACCGGCATTGTGCCGGGTTCGGTGGTGCTTATGGCCGGCGAGCCCGGCGTGGGCAAATCTACGCTGCTGCTGGAAGTAGCCTCGCGGTGGGCCCAGCTCGGCCGCACCGTGCTCTACGCGACGGCCGAGGAATCCGCCGGCCAGGTCCGCTCCCGCGCCGAACGCACCGGGGCGCTGCAGGAATCGCTGTACTTGGCGGCCGAGTCCAACTTGGATGCGGTCTTTGGGCACGTGGATAAGCTTAAGCCGAGCCTCATTATCGTCGATTCGGTGCAGACCATGCACGCCGTGGGCGTGGAGGGCGTATCGGGCGGCGTGGCGCAATCGCGCGCGGTGACGGCCGCGCTGACTTCGCTGGCGAAGTCCACCGGCATTCCGGTGCTGCTGGTGGGCCACGTGACCAAAGACGGCAACGTGGCTGGCCCGCGCGTGCTGGAGCATCTTGTCGACGTCGTCTTAAACTTCGAGGGCGACCGTCAATCCAGCCTGCGTATGCTGCGCGGCATCAAGAATCGCTTTGGCGCCACCGATGAGGTGGGGTGTTTTGAGCAGACGGCCGGCGGCATTCGGGAAGTCGCAGACCCTTCCGGGCTGTTTCTCTCGCACCGCGGCACGACGCCGGATGGCTCGGCCGTGACGGTCGCGATGGACGGCGTGCGGCCGATCCTCGCGGAGGTGCAGGCGCTGACGGTGGACCCGGTAGCAAAGAACCCGCGGCGCGTGGTCACCGGGCTAGATTCCAACCGCGTGCCGATGGTGCTTGCGGTGCTACAGGCGCGAGCGGGCCAACGCACCAACGATAAGGATGCTTATGTCGCCACGGTGGGTGGCATGCGGATTACAGAAACCGCCACGGATTTAGCGGTGGCGCTGGCAACGTGGTCCTCGCTGCACGAGCAGCCGCTGCCGGCCAAGACGGTGGTCATCGGCGAGGTGGGCCTGGCCGGCGAGTTGCGGCCGGTGCCCAATGTGGAGCGGCGCTTGATGGAGGCCGCACGGCTGGGCTACAAGCACGCGATTGTCCCGCGCGGAGATATCGAGCCGGTAGAGGGCATGCGCGTGCACCAGGCCGGGACGCTGGGGCAGGCCATCGCCGCAGTGTCGGGGTAGCGCCTAGCGCAGCGTGAAGTCCTGCGGCGGGGAGGAGTTATCGCCGATGACGGTGTGGGCGAAGTAGGCCCCAGGTTCGGCCGCGGGGCGATCGGTGCACTCGCCCGGCTTGGAGGCCTGGCGGGACCATTCGGCCTCGAATTTCACGTCCTTGCCGGCCGGGAAGGTTTGCGAGCCGGTCTGCACGGAGGCGTAGCAATCCGTATCGGACCACACGCGCTGGTTATCGGCCATCTTGTAGACCTCGAAGCGCAGCAGGTTCTTGTCCAGGTCGATCTTGCAGTCCGCGGCCGTGGGGTTGGTGACCGTCATGAAGAACTTCGGCAGCTCGCCCTCCGGCACGGAGTAGTTCAGCATGGAGGTGCGCACCTGGAGGTCCGCGAGGTCGCAGGTCTTCTTGGCTGCCTCAGAGCTTGCAGGCGCAGCGCTCGACGGTTCGCTTTCGGCCGCCTTGCTTTCCGACGCCCCCTCGGCCGACGCCTCCGCAGCCGTCTCCGAGGCAGCCTCGGAGGTCTCCGGGGCGGCAGAAGACGAGGTCTGCTCCGGCGTGGGCGCAGGGGCGGCGGTATCAGCCGGCTCATCGCTGCTGCCCCCGAAGGCGGCCACGGCCGCCCAGATCAGCACCACGGCCAGCACGAGCACGATGATGAGCGCCGCCACGCGGCGGCGCTTGTAGATCTCTTCAGGTAGGGGCTTTTTCTGCGTCACGCTGTCAATTTTAAGCGGTGGGTGCGGGCCGGTGCGCTAAGCCCGCGCCGCGTGTCAGGTTGGGTTATTCCACCCCGAAGGTCTGCAGGGTTTCCACGCTGGAGTCTTCCAGCAGGTAGCGCGCGCCGACAACGCCCAAAACGCGCTCGTCTAATAGGCGGCGCACGTTGGGCACGCTGGCCACCAGCTGGGCGACGGTCTGGCGGGTGTGTTCCCGCTCGACGTCGTCAGTCGTGGCATTCGGTCCCGCCACCAGCGCGGAGGCGGCGACCTTCTCGATAATGGGTCGCTGCAGGCCGGTGGGCAGTTCGCCGCCGGCCACGAAACCGGTAGCCGCGCCGACCGCGCCACAAGATTGATGGCCGAGGACCACCAGCAGGTTGGGCTTGAGGGCGGCGAGGGCGTAGTCGAGGGAGGCCAAGACGGCGTCGTCAAGAATGTGGCCCGCGGTGCGGATGACAAAGGCATCGCCGAAGCCGATGTTGAAAACGTGCTCAATAGGGGCGCGGGAATCGGAACAGGAAATGACCACCACGCGGGGATCCTGACCTTGGGTCAGGCCTTCGCGGTTATAAATCTCGCGCACGTCGACGGTCTCGCCATCCAGCACGCGCTGATTTCCCGCCTTAAGGGCCTCCCATACGGCCTGCGGTTCGTGGGCAACATTACGTAAAGGCATAGGCCACATTCTAATGCCCTAGACTATCTCCCACGATGGATTCGCAAGCTCTTCTTTCCTGGTTTGATGCCAATGAACGCGACCTGCCGTGGCGCCGGCCTGGCACGAGCGCGTGGGGCGTGCTGCTCAGCGAGGTCATGAGCCAGCAGACGCCGGTCGCGCGCGTGGCTCCGGTGTGGGAGGAATGGATGCGGCGCTGGCCCACCCCGGCGGACTTTGCCCAGGCCACCCGGGCGGAGGTGCTGCGCGCCTGGGGCAAGCTGGGCTATCCGCGGCGCGCGCTGCGCCTGTGGGAGTGCGCGGCGGCCATTGGCGAGGGCGAGGTACCGGCGGACGTCGATAAGCTGCTGCGCCTGCCGGGCATCGGTGACTACACCGCGCGCGCCGTGGCCTGCTTCCACTATGGGGTCAACGTGCCGGTGGTCGATACCAATGTGCGCCGGGTGTATGCGCGCGCGGAGGAGGGCAGGTTCTTGGCGCCGCAGCCGTCGAAGCGGGAGTTAGCGGCCGTGGCGGAGCTGTTGCCGGCCGAGAATGGGCCGCGTTTTTCGGCCGCGCTCATGGAATTGGGCGCGCTGGTGTGCACAGCGAAGAATCCCTCCTGCGAGCAGTGCCCGCTGCGCGCGAGCTGTGCATGGCAGCTCGCTGGTCGGCCGCAGCCCAGTGCAGAGGAGCAGGCACGGGCAAAAAAGCGCGTGCAAAAATTCGTCGGCACGGACCGACAGGTGCGCGGCAAGATTTTGGACGTGCTGCGTGCGGCGGAGCGGCCGGTGCCGCAGTCCGAGATTGATGTGGTCTGGCCCGATGCGGCGCAGCGCTCCCGGGCGTTGGCTTCGCTGCTTACCGACGGCCTCGCCGAGCAAAACGACGCCGGCCTGTTCCACCTCCCTATTTAGGAGGTTAATAACGGCCAGCTATAATCGCAGGTCGCGATCCAGGGTGTGTGATCTGGTTAACGCCAGCGGCCGCGGAAATTGAATCCGCCCGGCAGGTTCACCCACATGCCGCCGCGGGAATTAAAGGTGACCGGTCCTACCTTGGTAGACATCGACGCGCCGGATCCGGAGACGTTGATCCAGCTATTCTTGCCGGTCTTTTTTCTTGAACGATACTGAAGTCCCATAGGCATATATTTTAGCAATTCCACTTCCACCGTTCCTACTGTGCAGTAGGTTTTGGGCATGAAAGGAATTTGCATAAGGCTTGTAGCCGTTTGTTCACTACTTCTTGGTACCCTCTTCGTTCCGCCGACAGCGCAGGCGGCGGTAACCTCGACCCGGCCTTCGCCGCACGTACTCGATGGCATCGGCCGCGGCCAGGCGTTCACCTACGACACCACCACGGATGGCGGTCAGCCAATTCAGGCCTCGGCCACCTTGTACGAGTCCACCGCACCGTGGCGTGGCAAGGGCGAGCGGCCCACCATCATCTTTGCGCCCGGCACTCGCGGCGCAGGAGACCAGTGTGCACCATCGCGCGCCGGCATGGGCCTAGGCTCAGTGGGACTAAGCAAGGTCGGCTCCCCCACCATCAACGCGAACTACGAGTACGGTTTCTACATGGGTGCGCTCCAGCATGGTGCTCGCGTCATCGTCGCGGACCTTATCGGACTCGGTATGCCAGGGCACCACACCTACGTTAATCACATTGAAGAAGCACACGCCATGCTTGATGCCGCCCGCTCCGGCCTGGAGCTGGCGCGCGCTCCGCAGGACGCCCCTATTGGGTTTGCGGGCTACTCGCAAGGCGGCGGTGCTTCGCTGGCCGCTGCGGAATTCGCCGACTCTTATGCACCCGAATTGAACGTGGCCGGAACCTACTCCGGCGCCCCGCCGGCTGACCTGCCCAAGGTCATGAAGGCCATCGACGGATCTTCCATCGTCCACGTGCTGGGCTACGCCATCAATGGCTTTGCTGAGCGTGACCCCAAATTCCGCGAAGCGGTCCTTGAAGAATTAAATCCCCGCGGCATCGACTTTCTGCACTCCGCGGCCACCAGCTGCGCGGGTGACTCCATCCTCATGTGGGGCTTTACCAACACCCGCCAACTCACCCGCACCGGGGAATCACTATCCGAGCTCGTAGAACGCAAGCCCGTCATCAAGGAAACCTTGCTACGGCAGAATCAGGGCAAGCACCCGCTCAAGGGCCCGGCGATGATCGCCAGCTCGCCGCACGATGACCTCATCCCGCACGAGCAGGTCCGCGCCGTCGCAGGAGCCTACTGCCAGATGGGCGGAACCGTAGAATTCATGGCCGCACCCGGCACCGCGACTATCCCGGGCGCTGGCGCCGACCACGCGCTGCCGCTCTACGTCAATATCCCGGTGGGTTTGAAATACCTCTTTGACCGTTTCAACGGAAAACCGGCACCATCTAATTGTGCTGTTTAAATGGCGCCCGACCCTACGGAACTACACATAAAAAGCCACCCAGCCTCGCAGAAAGCGAAGTACTGGGTGGCTTTAATCGTTGCCCCGAGTTACATCGGCTGGCCGGCGCCTGCTGGCGGCGGGTTGTGGCCGTCGTCATCGGAGTCGGAACCAGAGCCGGACTCTAGGTCGGTTCCGGCGGCGGTGGAGCCGCCATCGCCCGGAACGTCCGGAGTGATGGTGTCGGGCTCGCCGGCATCGGTGGAATCGGCGTCGTTTTCGCGCACCTCGGCGTCGTCAAGCTGCGGCTCCTCGGTGTCCTCCGGCAAAGGCTTCGGGCGTGGACTGAAGGTGAACTTCGCGCCCGTGTTGTCCTTGGACTCGCCGTCCCAGCCCTCGACGTCGACGGTGATGATTTCGCCGGCGCCGATTTCGCCGAAGAGGATCTTCTCAGAGAGCTGATCCTCGATCTCGCGCTGGATAGTGCGGCGCAGCGGACGAGCACCCAATACTGGGTCGAAGCCGCGCTTAGCCAGCAGGTCCTTGGCCTTCTGCGTGAGCTCGATGCCCATATCGCGCTCATCCAGCTGCTTGGCCACGCGGCCGATGAGCAGCTCGACCATCTCCACAATCTGCTCCTGGGTGAGCTGGTGGAAGACGACGATGTCATCGATACGGTTCAAGAACTCTGGGCGGAAGTGCTTCTTCAGCTCGTCGTTGACCTTCTGCTTCATCCGGTCGTACTGAGCATCCGCATCGTTCTCGGAGGAGCCGGTAAAGCCCAAGCCCACCGGCTTCGAGATGTCCTGGGTGCCCAGGTTCGAGGTGAAGATGAGAACGGTGTTCTTGAAGTCGACGACGCGACCCTGGCCGTCAGTAAGGCGGCCATCTTCCAGCACCTGCAGGAGGGTGTTGTAAATCTCCTTGTGGGCCTTCTCGATCTCATCGAAAAGCACAACGGAGAACGGCTTACGGCGAACCTTCTCGGTCAGCTGGCCACCCTCTTCGTAGCCTACATATCCCGGAGGTGCACCGAAGAGACGGGAGGCGGTGAAGCGATCGTGGAACTCACCCATGTCGATCTGGATGAGGTCATCATCCGAACCGAAGAGGAAGTTAGCCAGGGACTTCGACAGCTCGGTCTTACCCACACCGGACGGGCCGGCGAAGATGAAGGAACCGGACGGGCGGCGCGGATCCTTGAGGCCTGCACGGGTGCGGCGGATGGCGCGGGAGACGGACTTGACCGCCTCGTCCTGGCCAATGATGCGCTTGTGCAGCTCCTCTTCCATGTTGAGCAGGCGGTTGGATTCCTTCTCCGTCAGCTTCAGCACAGGGATGCCGGTCCAGTGCGCCAGAACCTCGGCGATCTGGTCCTCGCCCACCTCGGCGATTTCCTCTAGGTCACCGGAGCGCCACTGCTTTTCCTTCTCCGCGCGCTCCTCGCCCAGCTTGCGCTCCTTATCGCGCAGGCCGGCTGCCTTCTCAAAGTCCTGGGCATCAATGGCCGCTTCCTTTTCCTTGCGGACCTCAGCGATGCGGTCATCGACCTCGCGCAGGCCCTTCGGCGCGGTCATGCGCTTGATACGCATGCGGGCGCCAGCCTCATCGAGGAGGTCAACGGCCTTATCCGGCAAGAAACGATCATTGATGTAGCGATCCGAGAGGGAAGCTGCAGCATGCAGCGCCTCATCGGTGTAGGACACGCGGTGGTGTGCCTCGTACTTATCGCGCAGGCCCTTCAGGATCAAGAAGGTGTCATCCAGGGAAGGCTCCTCCACCTTGACTGGCTGGAAGCGGCGCTCCAGGGCGGCATCCTTTTCGATGTGCTTGCGGTATTCCTCAAGGGTCGTAGCACCGATGGTCTGCAGCTCGCCACGAGCCAGCTTCGGCTTGAGCAGCGAGGCAGCATCGATGGCGCCTTCAGCAGCACCAGCACCAACCAGGGTGTGGATCTCATCGATGAACAAGATGATGTCGCCGCGCTGGTTAATCTCCTTGAGCACCTTCTTCAGGCGTTCCTCAAAGTCACCGCGGTAACGGGAGCCAGCTACTAGGGAACCCAGGTCCAGCGAGTAGAGCTGCTTATCCTTGAGGGTCTCCGGAACCTTGCCGTTGACGATGTCGAGCGCCAAGCCCTCAACGACGGCGGTCTTACCAACGCCCGGCTCACCGATGAGCACCGGGTTATTCTTCGTACGGCGAGACAGCACCTGCATGATGCGCTCTACCTCGGACTCACGGCCAACGACCGGATCGAGCTTACCGTCCTTCGCGGCCTGGGTGAGGTTGCGGCCGAACTGGTCGAGCACCAGGGAATTGGAACGCTCGCCGGAACCGCCGGAGCCACCACGGCCGCCCGCGCCGGCACCTGCGCCTGCGCCGACCGGACCGGAGCCCTGGCCGTTGGAGGAACCGCCCTCCTGCTGGCCGCCCTCATAACCGGACAGCAGCTGGATAACCTGCTGGCGCACGCGCGGCAGGTCGGCGCCGAGCTTGGTCAGCACCTGGGCGGCAACGCCGTCGCCCTCGCGAATGAGACCCAATAGCAAGAACTCAGTACCGATGTACTTGTGTCCCATCTGCAGGCCTTCGCGCAGGGAAAGCTCCAAGACCTTCTTGGCGCGTGGGGTAAAGGGGATGTGGCCGGTGTGTGGCTGGCTACCCTGGCCAATGATTTCCTCGACCTCGCGGCGGACATCCTCCAGGGAGATACCCATGGATTCCAGCGCCTTGGCGGCCACGCCTTCGCCCTCATGGATAAGGCCGAGCAGGATGTGCTCGGTGCCGATGTAATTGTGGTTAAGCATGCGTGCTTCTTCCTGCGCCAAAACGATGACGCGGCGAGCACGATCGGTAAACCTCTCGAACATGATTCCCCTATACTTTCGCTTCTAATGTGATACCCACTCTAACGCGGCAGTCCGCCGATAATTTCCGGTTTTGTTCCCAGATGCCCGCAATACCGCCAGAATCCACCATATTCGCAGCTCACACGGGTGTACGCCGGTAGCGAACAGGGGCATGGGCATGTAATCTAGAATCGTTTTTGTTCCCTACCCCTCCCCACTATTTAAGGACGTCGCGACCGTGCCCCAGCTTCCTGAGTTCTTTGCCACCCAGCACAACCTGCACGAAGTGGCCGTGTTGGATGAGGCTCCATCGTCTACCCTCTTTGCTGTCGAAGATGGAAACACGCACCAGCAGCTAAGCGTGGAAATCTTCGCGCCGGAAATTACCGGAGTGGTGGACAAGTCCACGGCACTGCATGGGTTGCGCCACCCAGCCATCGCGCCGCTGGTGGGCACGGGCACCACCGCGAACGGGCAGGAATTCATCGTGCGCGAAGGGACTTCCGGAACCCAGCTTTCTGAGCTGCCCAATAATCTCAGCCGCGAAGAGGCCGCCGACGTCTTTGGTCCACTGGCGGGTGCGGTGGACTTCCTAATTTCCCGCGGCCGGGCAGATTTTGCGGTGCATGGGCTAAGGGAGGCCCGGGTGGGCGTCGATAAGCAACGCCAGGTTTCGGTGCTGGCTGCGGCCGGTCCGTCCGGCGAAGAGCACGGCGATGCGGTGGCGGCGTTTGAAGAGCTCGTCGCCCAGAAGTGCCCGGAGTATAAGCCCACTGGCACGGCAGAGAGTGCCAAGGATGTGGTGGAGCACCTGCGCCCGCAGCGCGAGTTTGATACCGCGCAGATTCCACGCGTGCAGGAGCCAGAACCGCGCCCTCAGCAGCAGTTTGCTCCGCCGCAACAGCCGCAACCGATGGGCCAGCCCATGGCGCAGCCGCAGCAACCGCTGGCACCCGCACCGAAGAAGAAGGGCAAGGGCGGGCTCATTGCGCTCATCACGGTGCTGGCGGTGGCCGCGATTGCTGCTGCGGCCGCGCTGTGGTTCTTCCTGTCCTACCCCAGCTGGAATGATAAGGAGCAAAACCTCGCGGATGCATATCCGGACTTGGTGGGCTCCCGCAGCGGCCAGGACGGCTTCGATGGGGCTAAGTGCTCCTCGCGCGACCCGGAGCCTGGCCAAGAGGCCAAGATTTCCTGCGTGGGCGATGGGTTCAACTACATCGTGACCTACTACCCCAGCGTGGAGGAGCGCGATGCCATGCTTCCCGACGCCGAACCGGTCGAGCTTTCCAATGACCAGTGCACCATCCAAAGCTTTGAGACCACCGCGGATGTTCCGACCTACGTAATGGCCGTGGAAGGCACCCAGTCCGCATTCCTGGTGTGGGGCGATAAGGCTGAAGAGGAGCGGCTGAACCTGCCGCTGTGCGCCTCTTAGCTCGCGCCCTAAAGTTTAAGGCCCGCTGGTGCGGGCCTTTATTTTTCCTCGTGCCTATTCCCCGGAGGGTACGCGCTTGAGGAACGGGGCCAGCACAACGACCACCAGCGAAAGCACTCCGGCAAAAAGGAAGGCCCAGTGCGCGCCGTGAGCCGTGGCGGCGGCCTCGTTCATACCTTGGGCCGCACCGGACTTGGTGCCACGGGTCAGGAAGGTCATCAGGAAGGCAGTGCCGGCCGCGCCCGCCAGCTGCTGCAGGGTATTGAGGATGGCGGAGCCGTGCGAGTAGAGCTCGTCTGGCAGGGAGGCCAGGGACGTCGTCATCAGCGGCGTCATCATGAGCGCAATGCCCAGGGCAAAAAGGATATGCATGCCAATGACCATCCATACCGCACTGTCCTCGTTGAGCAGGGTCATCAGCCACGTGCCCGCGGCTAGGAGCAGGGCGCCGGGGATCATGAGTGGGCGGGGCCCGTGGATGTCATAGAGGCGGCCGACCATCGGCGAGATGCCGCCTTGGAGCAAGCCACCAGGCATGACGACGAGCCCGGTGACCAGCGAGCTTACCGCCAGGGAGGTCTGCAGGTAGATGGGCAGGATATTGACCACGCCGAGCAATAGCCCAAACATGAGCAGCATGCCTAGTACCGCCACGGTGAAGTTGGGAACCGTAAACGGGCGCATGTCCAAAAGGGCGCGATTGTCCTTGGCCAGGCGCAGCTGGCGGCGGGTGAAAAGCGCCAGGGCCACGAGGCCGACGATGAGAACGACGATGTCTACCAGGCCATCACCCTCCAGCATGTTTTCCAGGGACGATACGGCGTAGACCAACCCGCCAAAGGCGATGACGGACAGGACTACGGACAGGAAATCCAGCGGGGTATCGCGCTTATCTCCCACGTTGACTAGGCGGAAATAGCCGGCGGCGCAGATGAGGCCGAGCAGCGGCACCATGGTCCAGAAGATGACATGCCAGCTAGACATGCTCAACACGAAGCCACCTACAGTGGGCCCGAGCGCCGGGGCCACGGAGATCACCACGGAGATAATGCCCATCACGCTGCCGCGGCGCTGCGGCGGGACGAGGGTCATTGCCACCGTCATCAGCGTAGGGATCATCAAGGCGGTGCCGGCCGCCTGGAATACGCGCCCCACCAGCAGCACGCCGAAGGCCGGGGCGAGCGCCGCCAGCACCGTACCGGCAAGAAATACGCCCGACGATGCCAAGAAGATCTGCCGGGTGGTGAACTTATCCATGAGAAAGCCGGTGGTCGGGATGACCACGCCCATGGTGAGGAGGAAACCGGTAAGCAGCCACTGGGCAGAGGTCGCGGGGATGTCGAAGTCCGCCATGATGGTGGGCAGCGCCACCGACAGGGCGGTCTCGTTCAGGATCATCACCATCGCGCCGAGGACGAGGATGGTGAGGTTGATTTTTACCTCTGCGGAAATGTGGGGATCTGGTTTCTGAGACACCCAGACAGGATACTGAGGCCGCGGGTGCGGGGAAAGTCGAGGAGTATAATTTTAGTGTCTTCATCCGCGCGGTGAGACCGCGCCACCCGAGCCTAAAGCGAGGTACACCCCAGTGCGTTTTCTCAACGATGCCCATCCGCCGTACGAATTGACCTACTCCGACGTATTTATGGTCCCGAGCCACTCCGAGGTGGGCTCGCGCCAGTCGGTAGACCTCACCACTGAGGACGGCACCGGAAATACCATCCCGCTCATCGTGGCCAATATGACCGCCGTGGCCGGGCGCCGCATGGCCGAGACCATCGCCCGGCGCGGCGGGCTAACCATCCTGCCACAGGACCTCTCCTTAGACGCGGCCGCAGAAACCATCGCCTCTGTGAAGGCGGCGGACTTGGTCTATGACACCCCAATTACCGTCAAGCCGCACCACACCGTGGGCTATACCAGCAACCTTTTGCACAAGCGCGCCCATGGTGCCGCCATCGTGGTCGAGGGGGACATGCCCATCGGCATCATCACCCCAAAGGACCTGCGCGGGCAGGATAACTTCACCGCCGTTGGCCAGCTAATGACTACCGACTTGGTCACGCTGCCGGTGGGCGTTGACCCACAGGAGGCTTTTACCAAGCTGCGCAAAACCTCCCGCAAGCTGGCGCCAGTGGTCAACCCGGATGGCACCTTGGCCGGAATCCTCACGAGGAAGGGCGCGGTGAGGGCGAAGATGTACAGGCCGGGCGTCGACAAGCAAGGCCGCTTACACATCGGTGCTGCGGTGGGCATCAACGGTGACGTGGAAGGTCGCGCCCGTGCCCTAGCGGAGGCCGGTGCTGACGTCCTCGTCATCGATACCGCCCACGGCCACCAGGAAAGCATGCTTACCGCGCTGCGCAAGGTCAACGCGCTGGAACTGGGGCTTCCCATCGCTGCCGGCAATATCGTCACGGCCGAGGGCGTGCGCGAGCTGGCCGCGGCCGGCGCGGACATTATCAAGGTCGGTGTGGGTCCGGGCGCGATGTGCACCACCCGCATGCAGACAGGCGTGGGCCGCCCGCAGTTCTCGGCCGTCCTAGAGTGTGCTGCAGCCGCCCGCGAGGTTGGCGCCCATGTTTGGGCCGACGGCGGCGTGCGCGACCCGCGCGATGTCGCCCTCGCACTTGCCGCAGGTGCCTCCAATGTCATGATCGGCTCCTGGTTCGCCGGCACCTTTGAATCCCCAGGTGACCTGCACAAGGATGCCGACGGCGCCTTTTATAAAGAATCCTTCGGTATGGCGTCGCGCCGGGCGGTGCGCGGCCGCAATTCCGATACCGAGGCCTTTGAGCGCGCCCGCCGCGAGATGTTCGAAGAGGGCATTTCTACCTCTCGCATCTATCTCGACCCCGAGCACGGCGGCGTGGAGCACCTGGTGGACCGGATTGTCTCTGGCGTGCGTTCCTCGTGTACCTACGCCGGTGCCGATTCCCTAGCCGCCTTCCGCGAACGCGCCACCGTGGGCGTGCAGTCCGCCGCCGGCTTTGCCGAGGGGCAGCCACGGGCCACGAACCGCTAAAACAATAACCCCAGTGATGTGCAGATGGCCTGCAGGGATCGCTCTGGGGCTTTCAAATGCGACACTACCATGGGAGCCATGACGCCTCAATCAGCTACCCAACGCCAGCTAATTGAATGGTTTTCAGCTCCCAGAATGAAAAGGTTTCTCGATCATCCTGACCCGGCGGCTCTTTATCTATGGAACACCCGCGTCTCGAAGGCATTCCTAGAAGATATTCAGCACGCTGAGGTACTTCTGAGGAACCACATAGACACAGCACTTCACAAAGTTTGTTCCTGGATCTCCCCGGAAGCGGCCTCCTGGATACTCGAACAGTCAAGAGTTCGAGTGCTAAGAAGCCAGCGTCCCTAGAAGCCCTCCGCTCAGCACGTGCTACGTTGACAGATATGTTGACTCGCTATGACCAAGCGGCCTCCCGCGCGGCCGCGCAGGTTATGGGGCAGTACTCCACCAGTTTCTCCCTGGCCACGCGGCTTTTGCGCGGACGGGTGCGCGCCGATATCCGCCACCTGTATGCGGTGGTGCGCATTGCAGACGAGCTTGTCGACGGCGCCGCAGCACAAGCCCACACCGACCCCGCCGCCGCGCTGGATGCCTACGAGCAGACCATCTTGGCCGCACCGCGACAGCGACTGCACACGGACCCGATAGTGCACGCTTATGCCATCACGGCTCGCCGCTGCGGCTTCCACCGCGAGTACCTTGCTGCCTTCTTTAGCTCCATGCGCGCGGACCTGACCCAGCGCGAATATTCCCCGTCGGAGCTACAGGACTATATCTACGGCTCAGCGGAAGCCATTGGGCTATTGTGCCTGCAAATTTTCTTGGCCGAGGAGGACGTCTCCCCGACCGACCGCGCCGCCATGGAGCGCGGCGCCCGCGCGCTAGGGTCAGCCTTTCAGAAGATTAATTTCCTGCGTGACCTGGCTGAGGATAGCTCCACTTTGGGCCGCACCTATTTTCAGCAGGCCCCATCTGGACGGATTGATGAGGCCACCAAGTCCGCGCTTATCGCAGAGATCCGCCGGGAGCTCGCCACCGCCGCGCTCACCATCGACTTACTGCCGGCCTCTGCACGGGTGGGGGTGAGCGCGGCGGCGGATATCTTTGCTGAGCTCACCAATCGCCTTGCCGCCACTCCGGCTACGGCGCTTGCCACTACACGGGTATCCGTTCCGAACCACACCAAGGCTTGGCTCGCGGCCCGCGCGGTGCGCCGTCGCGGCCGCAGCAGCCAGACCTCGGCTACGGGCGAAAACTAAGGAGAACATCATGCACGCCGTCGTCATTGGAGCCGGCATCGCCGGACTCGCCACCGCCGCTTTGCTCGGCCGCGAGGGCTACGAGGTCACCGTTGTGGACTCGCTGGATGAGGTAGGCGGGCGCGCCGGCAGCTTTGCGGAGGCCGGCTTCCGCTGGGATACCGGCCCGTCGTGGTACCTCATGCCCGAGGCATTCGATCACTTCTTTGCGCTGTGCGGCACCTCCACCGAGGCGGAGCTGGACTTGGTCGACCTCTCCCCCGCCTACCGCGTCTTTCATGGCGATACGCCGGTGGATGTGCGCTCCGGCATCGAGGAAGTCACCGCGCTTTTCGAGTCACTCGAGCCCGGCGCGGGGGAGAAGGTTCGCGAGTACTTAGCGCAGGCCAGCGATACCTACGAGATGGCGCTTAAGCACTTCCTCTACACCACCTTCTCCGCGCCGCTAAACCTGGTGCACCGCGATATCCGCACCCGGTTGTCCCGCCTTATAGCTCTGCTGACGGTGAACCTAAAGCAGCATGTGGGCCGGACGTTTTCTGATGCCCGCCTGCGCCAAATCTTGAGTTACCCGGCGGTCTTTTTGTCCTCCGAGCCGGCCGCTGCACCGGCACTGTATTTCTTGATGAGTCACACCGACCTGGTGGAGGGCGTGCGCTACCCGCAGGGTGGCTTTGCCGCCGTGGTCCAGGCTATCTACCGGCAGGCACAGAAATTCGGCGCCAGCTTCCGCTTGGGCGAGGAGGTTACTTCCATCAAGGTCGCCAATCGTCAGGTCACGGGCGTGCGCACGAATAAGGGCGCCATCCACGCCGATATCGTGGTCTCGGCGGCGGACGTGCACCACACCGAGACCCAGCTTTTACCGCCCCAGCTGCGCACCTACCCGGAGCGCTACTGGGGCCGGCGCAATCCCGGTCTGGGCACCGTGCTCGTTTTGGCCGGGGTAAAGGGCGATCTGCCCGAATTAGCGCACCATACGCTGCTTTTTAGCCAGGATTGGGATCCGGATTTCCGCGCCGTCTATTCCGGTCCGGAGCCTTCCCGGCCGTTGGGCGCCTCGAAGTCCATCTACGTATCCAAGACCTCGGCCACCGACCCGAACGTAGCGCCCGCGGGCTACGAAAACCTCTTCATTCTGGTGCCGGTGCCGGCCGCGGAGGCGCCCGGGTTCGGCAATGCCTACCACGCAGAGGAATCCGAGCGCGTTGCCGCGATTGCCGACGCCGCCCTTAACCACATCGCAGCCACGGCCGGGGTGCCGGATTTGGTAGACAGGGTCGTCGTCAAGCGCACGCTCGGCCCTGCCGATTTTGCCGAGCGCTACCATGCTTGGTCGGCCGGTTCTATTGGGCCCGCGCACACGCTGCGGCAATCGGCGTTTTTGCGCGGGCGTAATGCCTCGCGCAAGGTCGATGGACTCTATTACGCAGGAGCCACCACCGTGCCGGGCGTGGGCGTGCCGATGTGTCTGATTTCGGCCGAAAACATTATTAAGCGCCTGCGCGGCGATAAATCCGCCGGGCCGTTTTCGCACTAGCCCAGGCACGGCAAAAGCCGCCAGCCACGTGGGCTGACGGCTAGAGATTGGCCGCTGGGCTGCTACTTCTGCTCTGGTTTAACCAGTGGGAAGAGCACGGTTTCACGGATGCCCAGGCCGGTCAGGGCCATCAGCAGGCGGTCCATGCCCATGCCGGTGCCGGCCGTAGGAGGCATGCCCTGCTCCATTGCAGCAAGGAAGTCCTCGTCCAGCACCATGGCCTCGTCATCGCCACCGGCGGCCAGGCGAGCCTGATCCTCAAAGCGCTCGCGCTGGATAACCGGGTCCACCAGCTCGGAGTAGCCGGTTGCCAGCTCGAAGCCGCGGACGTAGAGATCCCACTTCTCGGTCACGCCCGGCTTGGAACGGTGCTGACGGGTCAGTGGGGAGGTCTCAACCGGGAAGTTCTTGACAAAGATGGGGCCTTCCAGCTGGTCCTCGCACAGGACCTCCCAGATTTCCTCCACTAGCTTGCCGTGGCCCCAGCCGCCATCCTTGGGGACGTCAAGGCCGATGACGTCTGCAATGCCCTTGAGCGTCTCGACGTCGGTATCGATGGTGACCTCCGGCTGGCCCGGGAACTTGCGCTGCAGGGCTTCATTGAGGGAGGGGTACATCTCGATTTCGGGCCACTCTTCGCCGCCGAAGTCGAACTCGGTGCCATCCGCCAGGGTGACGGTGGTGGAGCCAAAGACGTCGCGCGCTACGGCCTGGATGGACTCGCGCGTCATGCGGGCACAATCGTCGTAGTCGCCCCATGCAGCGTAGGTCTCGAGCATGGCGAACTCCGGCGAGTGAGAACGGTCCACGCCCTCGTTGCGGAAGTTGCGGTTGATTTCGAAGACGCGGTCAATGCCGCCGACGACGGCACGCTTCAAGTACAGCTCCGGCGCAATGCGCAGGTAGAGGTCAATATCCAGCGCATTGGAGTGGGTGATAAACGGGCGAGCGGCCGCGCCACCGTGCAGGGTCTGCAGCATCGGGGTCTCGATTTCAACGAAGTCCTGGCTTTCCAGGTAGTTGCGCAGCGCGCGCATGACCTTCACGCGGATCATGGCGTTCTTGCGGGCCTCTTCGCGGATAATGAGGTCGTTATAGCGCTGGCGCACACGGGTATCTTCTGCCATATCGGCAAAGGACACCGGCAGCGGACGCAGGGACTTAGCGGCCATGGTCCACTCAGAAACCATGATGGACAGCTCACCGCGGCGGGAGGAAATCACGCGGCCGCGCACGGAGATGAAATCGCCCAAGTCAACATCGGACTTCCACGCGTCGAGGCGCTCCTTGCCTACCTCGGCCAAGGAAAGCATGGCCTGCACCTGGGTGCCGTCACCATCTTGCAGGGTGGCAAAGCACAGCTTGCCGGTATTGCGCATAAAGATAAGGCGTCCGGCAATGGCGTGGGTTACCTCGGTTTCCTCGCCTGGGGCCAGGTAGGTCACGCCTTCTTCGGCGCCCGGCTCTTCGCCCTCGGGTACAACGCGGAAATCGTGGCGCAAATCCTTCAAAGAGATGGTGCGCTCAACGGTTACCGGGTAGGCCTCTACGCCGGATTCCAGCAGGCGATCGCGCTTCTCGCGGCGGATGCGCAGCTGCTCAGGGACATCGTTTACTTCATTATTCTTCTGCTCGCTCACGTTAGCCTAGGGTAGTCGATCCCCACCGCAGCACGCGATTTAGCCCACGCCACCCTCACCCCGGAAAAGATTTACGCATAATTCACTTAACCGTCACCTCCGCGCCAACGCACAGTTACTGAGATCCCCTTATATATATGGCTGTCCCCGTGTCTAAACAATATTTTCAACCCATTTGGAGCAGTAATAATGGCGCTTAAAGGCCGCAACCTTCTCTCTAGTCTCTTTGCCTCCTCTCGTTCCAGCCTGACCTGCACCTACAAGTGCGGTAATGCTTGCTTTGGCGAGTGCGAGAACAAGTCCAATAACCCGTACTTTGCTGACCAATTCTCCCGCCGTACCGCGCTGCGTGCGGGTAGCCTGTCCGTCGTAACCGTTGGCGGCGGCGCTGCTTTGGCGGCCTGCTCCAACCCGGATGATGCGTCTAATGAGGCTTCTTCCTCCGAGGGCAAGGGCGGCAAAACCTCTGAGGCGAACGTTGAGCTCACCTCCGCAGAGGGCATGAAGTTCGACCCAGTACAGCCAAACGAGAAGGACGAAGTGGTCATCCCGGATGGCTACGAGCAGTCCGTCCTCATTGCCTGGGGCGACCCGCTGTTTGAGGACGCGCCGGAATTCGATGACAAGAACCAGACCGCCGAGGCAGCAGAAAAGCAGTTCGGCTTCAACAATGACTTTGCGGGCCTTATCGAGCACCCGAACGATGACAACCGCCTTATCTACGTCTGCTCCCACGAGTACACCACCGAGCCGCAGATGTTCCCCAACTACGATGCGGATAACCCGACCGAGGAGCAGGCCAAGATCGGCTGGG
The DNA here is from genome assembly GCF_030228885.1 of Corynebacterium sp. MSK195. Lineage (NCBI taxonomy): Bacteria > Bacillati > Actinomycetota > Actinomycetes > Mycobacteriales > Corynebacteriaceae > Corynebacterium > Corynebacterium sp. MSK195. The sequence goes on from NZ_JASPGT010000009.1 coordinate 43,362, forward strand.
CTGGCCACGGCCACTCCATCGTGGAGGTATCTAAAGTTGGCAAGACCGGCGAGCTCAAGCGCGAGTTCGGCCCTCTCAACCGCCGCATCACCGCCACCACCGAATTCACTCTGGTGGGCCCAGCTGCCGGCTCCGATTACGTCAAGACCTCCGCCGATAAGACCGGCAAGAAGGTCAAGGGCACCCTGAATAACTGCTCCGGCGGCATCACTCCGTGGAATACCATGCTCTCTGGCGAAGAGAACTTTGACCAGTACTTCGCCCACGCCAAGCTGGATGACAAGAAGGCGCAGGAGTCCCTGGAGCGCTTCGGCATGGAAGACGGCGAGTCCCAGCGCAAGTGGGAACGCTTTGATAAGCGCTTCGACGTCTCCAAGGAGCCGAACGAGCCGAACCGCTTTGGCTGGATCGTAGAAATCAACCCGCTGGACCCGAAGTCCACCCCGGTCAAGCACACCGCGCTGGGTCGCTTCAAGCACGAGGCCGGCAACATCCACATCGCCTCCGACGGCACCGTGGTGTGCTACTCCGGCGATGACTCCCGCTTCGAGTACATCTACAAGTTCATCTCCACCAAGAAGTACAAAGAGGGCGACATCGAGCACAACCTCTCCATCCTGGACCACGGCACCCTGTACGTGGCCAAGATGGAGGGCAACTCCCCAGAGGACGAGATTGACGGCTCCGGCGTGCTGCCAGAGGATGGCGCCTTTGACGGCAAGGGCGAATGGATCAAGCTGCTGACCTCCGATACGGAGAACAACAAGTTCGAGTCCCACGTTGATGGCATGTCTGCCGAAGAGGTTGCCGTCTACACCCGTGAGGCCGCCGATAAGGTGGGCGCTACCAAGATGGACCGCCCTGAGGATATGCAGGTTCACCCAGACTCCGAGAAGGTCTACGTCGCCCTGACCAACAATAAATACCGCGGCGCTACCGGCGAGAATGCCAAGAAGAACAAGGAAGAGCCGATGGAGTGGGCTCCTATCAAGGAGAACAAGAACGGCTTGGTCATGGAGATTGAAGATGACCACGCTGGCGAGAAGTTCACCTGGAACCTCTTCTTGGTCTGTGGTGACCCGAAGGAGGCCAATACCTACTTTGGTGGCTTTGACAAGGAGAAGGTATCCCCGATTTCCTGCCCGGATAACCTGGCCTTTGATAGCCACGGCAACCTATGGATCTCCACCGACGGCAACGCCCTTGAGTCGAACGATGGTCTCTACGCGGTGACCACCGAAGGCGATACCCGCGGCGAGCTCAAGTGCTTCCTGACGGTCCCGGCAGGTGCCGAGACCTGCGGCCCCATCGTCACCGATGAGCGTGTGATGGTTAACGTTCAGCACCCAGGTGAAACCGATGACGCTACCTTTGAAAAGCAGACCTCCCACTGGCCAGAGGGTGGCAAGTCCACCCCTCGCCCAGCAGTGGTTGTGGTGTGGAAGAAGGACGGCAACATCGGCGTCGATAAGAAGTAAGCACCACCTGGTTTAAGCACCCACCGCGCGGCCCTCGTTCCTCCACTGGAACTGGGGCCGCGCTGTTGTTTTCCTGCCGGCAGCATGAGGTACTGCGCCGCCTGCGCCTTCCAAATATAAATCCACCCGCCGGTCTCCCCCACGGGCTAATACCTATGTGAGTTATGGCATACTAACCGCACGTGTGAGACACGCCACCTGACCGCCCATGAGGAGACGCACACCATGAACTCTCTTGTCCTCGCCATCATCGGCATTGCGATGATGGGCGCCGGCTATCTGCTCTATTCCAAGGTCCTAGGAAAGAGCATTTTCCGGCTATCCCCGAACTACTCCACCCCGGCCCACACCATGGAAGACGGCGTGGACTTTGTGCCCACCAATAAATACGTCCTGTGGGGCCACCACTTCACGTCCGTGGCGGGCGCCGCGCCCATCATTGGTCCGGCCGTAGCCGTCATCTGGGGCTGGGTTCCGGCGTTTCTCTGGGTCACCCTCGGCACCATCTTCTTTGCCGGCATGCACGATTTAGGTGCGCTGTGGGCGTCGCAGCGCCACAAGGGCCAGTCCATCGGCACTTTGTCTGGTCGCTACATTGGCAAGCGCGGGCGCAACCTCTTCCTCATCGTCATCTTCCTGCTGCTGTTGATGGTGAATGCGGCCTTCGCCGTGGTCATTTCGAACCTGCTGGTCTCCACCCCTACGGCCGTTATCCCCACGTGGGGTGCCATCGTCGTCGCGCTGCTTATCGGCCAGGCCATCTACCGCCTGAATTGGAACCTGCCGCTGGTCTCCATCGTGGGCGTTGTCGCGCTCTACGCGTTGATGATCATCGGTGACCGTGTGCCTGTGGTCCTACCAGATACTGTCCTGGGCATCCCCGCCAACGGCGTGTGGATCATCTTGTTATTCATCTACGCCTTCATCGCTTCGCTGCTGCCGGTGTGGGTGTTGCTGCAGCCGCGCGACTACATCAACGGCCTCCAGCTCTTTGTGGGCCTGGCCATCTTGTACGGATCCTTCCTCATTACCCGCCCTTCGCTGGCCGCACCGGCGCTGCGCGATAACGTGCCGGACGGCACCCCGGGCATCTTCCCGCTGCTCTTTGTCACCATCGCCTGCGGCGCTATTTCCGGCTTCCACGGCGTGGTGGCCTCCGGCACCTCGTCCAAGCAGGTGGATAAGGAAACTGACGTGCGCTTTGTGGGGTACTTCGGCGCCGTGGGCGAGGGCTTGCTCGCGCTGGGCACCATCATCGCCACCACCGCGGGCTTTAAGTCCGTGCAGCAGTGGGAAGAAATCTACTCCGAGTGGAATGCCGGCGGCGTGGAGGCTTTCGTGCAAGGCGGCGGCGCACTCATGAATGAGGGCATGGGGATTCCCACGTCCCTCTCCGGCACCATCTTGGCCACCATGGCCGTCCTCTTCGCCGCCACCACCATGGACTCGGGCGTGCGCCTGCAGCGCCTAGTGGTGCAAGAAATTGGCGAGATCATGGGTGTGCGCATCAAGGCCCTGGCTGCCACCGTCATCGCGGTGGGCTTGGCCTTCGGCCTGACCTTCTCCGCCGGTGCGGATGGATCCGGCGGCATGACCATCTGGCCGCTATTCGGCACCACCAACCAGCTCATGGCGGGCCTTTCCTTGGCCATCGTGGTGGTCATCCTGACCCACCTGCGCCGGCCGACGTGGCCGGTGGTCTTCCCGCTCATCTTCGTTACCGCCATGTCACTGTGGGCCGCACTGCTCCAGCTGAAGTCCCTCTTTACCAGCCAGAATTGGCTTCTGTTCTGCATGGACGTCATCATCGTGGTCGCCGCCATCTGGGTCATTGTGGAAGCCGTCGGCGCCATCTCCCGCGCCCGCAAGGAGACCCCGCTGGAGTGGACCGATGATGACCTTGACGCCCCACTGCCCGAGCATGCTCGACAAGCTTAAGGCACTTGCGGCCGGGCTCAATGAGTACTACCAGGCCCCGTATCGCGCCAGCTTTGCCAAGGCCCAGCAGCAAGAAGACGATCTCTTCTTGATGCTGGTTGCCTCGGAGGCGCTCGGCATCCCCAACCCCGCCAGCTACTACACCCTGGAGCTTTTGCCGTTGGTCTATGAGGATTTCCACGCCTGGCATACCCGCATGGGAATGGATAAATCCCCGCTGGAGAATATTCAATGTTGTTAGAGACCGCACCCATCATGTTCTTTGGCGGCAAGGGCGGGGTGGGTAAAACTACCCTGGCCACCGCTACCGCGCTACGCCTGTCCCGCGAGCATCGCGTCTGCCTGGTGTCCACGGACCCGGCGCATAACCTGGGGCATATTTTTGGCACCTCGCTTGGCGACGCCCCCTCAGGCCTCACCCCTACCCTGTCCGCCATCGAGATCGACCCGGCGCGCGCGACCGAGCAACACCTAGCGCAGGTAGGGAACTCGATGCGCCGCTTTATGCCCGAACACCTGCACGGTGAGGTGAAAAAGCACCTCGACCTAGCCCGGCAATCTCCCGGCACGCAGGAGGCGGCGCTATTGGAGCGCATAGCGGCGCTCGTAGTGGAGGAATCCGACTTTGATTACCTCGTCTTCGATACCGCTCCCTCTGGGCACACTTCGCGGCTGATGGCCCTGCCGGAGATCATGGCCGCTTATACCGATGGGTTACTCTCCCGGCGCGAGAAATCCGATAAATTCGGCTCGCTGGTGCGCGGAATGTCGCAAGGAAGCGGCGCGGATAATGACCCGGTGGACCGGCGCAATCAGGAAATTCGCGCCACGCTTTTCCAGCGCCGCGAGCGCTTTGCCCAGCTGCGCACCGCGCTTGCCTCCCCGCGCACCGTGTTCCATATCGTGCTCACCGCCGAGCGCCTGCCCGTGCTGGAATCTGCCGAGTTTCATGCGGACCTCACGAGCAACGGTGTGCGGGTGGGATCCATGCTGGTTAACCGGCGCACCCCGGCCGACCAAGGCGAGTTCTTAGCCGCCCGGCGCGCCGCCGAGGATGAGGCACTCGCACTCCTACGCGCCCAGCTGCCCGATACCCCGGTGCGCGAGGTTCCGTGGTTGCCGGAGGAAGTGGGGACTCCGGGGGCCGTCGGCAAGCTGGCGGCCTATCTCTAGCTCCACCCGCCCGCGCCGCTGTGGGCTCGGGTCTGCTAAAACCGAAACTATGACTTTGCTCACCAACGAATACCTATCTCACTTGCGCGAGGAGGCCGCGGCCGATTCCCGGCTGCGCATCGCGCGCAACGCCATCACCAACGTCGGGGCGGCCAAGGCGGCCCTAGACCGCGACCGTATTACGGCGCTCTACCCCACCACCGAGGTCAAGCTGGATAGCTTGGGAGTATCGGACCAAAAGCGCTCGGGCCGCTGCTGGATGTTCGCGGCGTTGAACGTCTTCCGTCACCGCGCGGCCAAGGAACTCAATGTAGATAACTTCGAGTTTTCCTTCACCTACTTGCAGTACTTTGACAAGCTGGAGCGCGCCAACCTGGTGCTCAACCAGCTGCTGGATAAGAAAGACGCCGGCTGGGACGAGCGCACCGTCGCCGCGGTGCTGGACCACGCCGGGGCCGATGGCGGCTGGTGGTGCTTCTTTAGCAACCTCGTAGCCAAATACGGCGCCGTCCCTGCCGAGGTCATGCCGGAGGTACGCTCGTCTGGAAATACCGCGGAAATGAACCGCGACCTGGCCACCGTGGTGCGCCGCGCCGCCGCACAGGACGGCCCGCGCGAAGACATCCTCGCCCAGGCGCGCAAGGATATCCACCGCATCCTGGCCATCCACCTGGGCACCCCACCGGAGGAATTTACCTGGGCGTATCGCACCAAGGACGAGCAATTCGTGCGCCTGCACTCCACCCCGCGCGAGTTTGCGGATAAGTACCTGCCGAACTTGGACGAGTACGTGGTGCTGGCCGATGACCCCCGCTCCACCAACCCCAAGCATCGCGTGTTCAGCAGCGCCGAGGAGACCAATGTGTTGGGCGGCGCACCGCAGGAGTACCTCAACGTCAGCGCGGCCGAGCTGAAGGACACTGCCAAGCGCAGCCTGGCGGCCGGCGAGCCGGTGTGGTTTAGCTGCGATGTCAACCGCCAGTTCTCCTTCCTCAACGGCGTATGGGACGAGGGATTGGTAGATACCGATGGCCTTTACGGCATCGATTCCTCCATGAGCAAGGAGGAGCGTTTTACCTCCGGCGAGACCGCGCCCACCCACGCGATGGTGCTCACCGGCGTCGATGGTGACCGCGCCTGGCGCGTGGAAAATTCCTGGGGTTCTAAGCCGCCGCGCAAGGACGACGGCGAGGATGTGCCCGGTAAGGGCTTTGCCACGATGGCCGATGCCTGGTTTGACCAGAACGTCTTCCACATCGCCGTCCGCAAGGAGCACCTGAGCGACGAGCTGGCCCAGGCTCTTGCCACCGAACCGATTGAGCTTCCCCTCTGGGACCGGATGAACTAAGGAGAATCGAGAAATGTCAGAGATTAACCCGAACGAGGTTCATGCCGCCAATGCCGAGCTCACCAGCGATGCCACGCTGCGCCTGGTACGCAATGGGGTGGCCCAGGAGGGCGTCGACAAGCTCAGCCTCGACCGTGAGCAATTGCGCACCCTTACCCCGGTAACCAGCCATAAGCTAGATTCCTGGGGCGTGGCCGACCAGAAGGCATCGGGCCGCTGCTGGATTTTTGCCGGCCTCAATTCCCTGCGCGGCGGGCTCATGGACAAGGCCAAGCTCAAGGACTTTGAGCTCTCCCAGACCTATATTTACTTCTTTGACAAGCTGGAAAAGGCCAATTGGTTCCTCACCGCCATGGCTGAGCTCAAGGACCGCGAGATTACGGACCGCACGGTGACCAAGCTCATGGATGATCCCATCGATGACGGCGGCCAATGGTCCATGTTCGTCGCCCTAGTGGAAAAGTACGGCGTGGTGCCGCAATACGCCATGCCGGAGACCGCGTCTTCCGAGGCCACGGCGATGCTTAACCACAATCTGCAAACCGTGCTGCGCCGCGCCGCCCACCGCATCCGCCGCGGCGAAGAGGGCGCGCATGAGCAGGCGCTTGCCGACGTCTACCGTATCCTCACCGCCAACCTTGGCCTGCCGCCCGAGGAGTTTGTGTGGCAGTACCGCGATAAGGACGATGAGTTCCACCGCGCGGGCACCTATACCCCACAGGAGTTTGCCCAGGAATTCCTGCCGGCGGACCTAGGCGAGTACGTGTGCGTGGTCAACGACCCGCGCAATGCCTACGGCGAGCTCTACACCGTGGAGTACCTGGGCAACGTGGCCGGAAAGCGCGTGACCTATTTGAACGCGCCAGTGGAGGTGCTGCGCGATGCCGCGCGTGCCTCCATCGAAGACGGCCAGCCCGTCTGGTTCGGCTGCGATACCGACCAGCAATCCGATGATGAGCACGGCGTGTGGGCCAAGCACCTGCACGATTATGAGGCCTTCTACGGCGTGGAGATGGATCTGGACAAGGCGCAGCGTTTGCGCCTGCACGAGTCCCTCATGACCCATGCGATGGTCTTTACCGGCGCCGATATCGCAGACGATGGCACCGTCAATCGCTGGCGCGTGGAGAATTCCTGGGGCCCGAAGAAGGCCGATAAGGGCTTTTGGACCATGGCCGATGACTGGTTCGACGAGTTCGTCTTCGAAATCGCCGTGCACCCCTCCCGCCTGCCAGAACAATACCAAGCGGCGTTGCAGTCCGAGTCCGTCACTACCCTGCCGGCCTGGGATCCGATGGGCGCGTTGGCGCGTTAAGCCTGCGGCACGCTAAGCCTGCGGCGTGCCAAGGCGCCGCACATAAAACATGCACACCAAGTCGCGGTCCTCGTTGACCGCGATGGTGCGCTCGCCCACCTGAGTGAAACCGCGGCTGTCATAGAACTGATAAGTGCAGCCGTCATCGGTAAACAAGTAGACGTTCTTTCCCTCATGACGGGCTTCGAAGGCCTCGAGCAGCGCCGTTCCTACGCCGCTCACGCCGGAATTGGGATCCGCGACGAGGAAGCCGATTTCGCCATCAATGGGGTGCTTACCCAAGTACTTGAGCAGCATGTCCTGATTGGCGGCATCGTAATCATCGCGGTGCCCGCCCGGGCGCAGGTTATTAAAGATTTCCACCGCGCGGACATAGGCCTTGCGCCACCACGGATACGGCAAGGCGGGCTTGCCTTTCATGGAAGCCAAAAGCACGCCGAGGAAGCGGTCGCCATCGTAGGCGGCCAGGATATCGGTGGCCTTGGCGCGCTCTAAATCCCAAAAGTAGCGGCCATAGGCGCGCTCAAAGCGCGGGTTCTTTACAAACCAGTGCAGGTGCATGCCCTCGATGGCAAAAGAAATGGCTTTGGGCTCATCGCGCGGGTCAAGGTCGCGAATCTGGATATCGGTCATTAGTCCTCCGATGGCTGCTGGGAAGCGGTACCCTGCGCGCGCTGTAGCGCGCGTTGTTGCTCGCGCTCGAGCTCGGCCTTGGCTTCGTGCTCTTCAATGTTATTAAAGCCGATGCCCAGCGGCAGGCCCACATTATCGATGAGGCGGACGCCGCCGATTGTCGCGGCAACGAGCAAGCGGGCATCCCCCTCCTCGGGAGGCATGCCGAGGTCGCGACCGCGCACCTCAAGGTAATCGGATTCAACGCCTGCTGCGCGCAGGACTTCCGTGGCAACCTCGCGGACCTTCTCTGCACCGGCTTCGGCGGCATGTGCGCCGGCGGTCAGTGCGGCGGATAGGGCCGCGGCTTGGTCACGGGATTCGGCCGGAACGTTGGTATTGCGCAGGCTCATCACCACGCCATCGGGCATGCGTACGGCGGGCACACCCTGCACGCGGACACCCAGGTGGAAGTCTTGAACCGCGTGATGGATAGCGAGGAGGAGCTCGTAGTCTTTTTCGCCGAAGAGGACGTCGGTAGGCGAAAGCGTCAGGATGAGCGCAAGGTACAGCGAGAGATCCTCGCTGAGGTCCGGTTCAAGGGCGGTCGCGGCGTCGGCCGGAGCCACGGCGATGCGGCGGCCATGCGGCCACAAGGTTTCTGGCGAGTAATCCCACACGATGTCCACGCCCTCGGCGCGCAGGAGTTCAAGGTCCTCCTCGTGCGGGGACTGCAGGGCCACGACGGTAACCGCGCCGCGAATGTGCTTGGCCGCGCGGACCAACGCGATATGGCCGGCGTGCACGCCGTTGGTCAGCGGCACGAAGGCCACCGGACGGCCAGTCTTATGAAAGGCGCTGCCAACCATGCGGATGCGCTCAATCTCACTGATGACGGTGGCATTTCCCAGCTCTAGGCTCATCGGCTCTCCTCTTGTAGGGCCCACATCTCCAGCTCCTCGCGGCCGTCTACCTCGCCTAGGCGGCGGGCAACCTCCACGTAGCTGCGGCGCAGGCCGGGGTCGGTGGCGCCGCGATAGGCGGCGATGATTTCTTCGGTGTCCATGTCCTCACCCACCATGGGCTTTTCCTCTGCAGAGGGGAAGAAACGAGCATCGACCGCCGCAGAGATGTGCAAGCGCCGCAGCATCTCGGCGTAGTAGGCGCGGGCGGCAAAGGAAGGACGTTCGGCATCGGAAAGCGCGACGGCTTCGCCGCGGAACTCGGTGATATTGAGCTCCACCACAGTCTCGCCCAGCTCGTCCAAGGTGGTAACGGCCCAGCGCATGAGTGCAAATGGGGCGAGTGCCGCAACGACACACCCGCGCGTTTCTAGCGGATCTAGCACTTGGACACCGCGCGAGAGGCAGGTGTGGAACGCGATTAGCCCGTGGTGGACGTGGGGTTCAAGAAGTTCCACGGTAGCTTCTAAGCGGGCATCGCCCACGGCGATGATGAGGGCCTCAAAAGAGGCAAGTTCGGCTGGGTCCGAGAGCATCTGCACCTCATGGCCGGCGCGTTCCATGGCATTGGCCAAGGTAAAGCCGGCCAGGCTCCGGCCGAAGAGGGCTACCCGCATGCGTGGCGGGCGCATTTATTTATCCTTCTTCTTCGCCTGGGCCAGCAACTCGGCCACGGATACCGCGCCTTCGCGCTTATCGTCGCTGCGACGGCGTCCGCGTGTCTGCTCCTCTGGCTGAGGTTCAGCCGCACGGTGATGCGGGCGGGCTGCCTTCTGGCGTACTGGTTCGGCCGATTCCGGAGCCACATGTTGACCCGAGCCTGGATACTCCGCGCGCTCGTCGCGCTGCGGCGCCGCCTGCTGCGGAATGTCCTGGGTCTCATCATTGGCCTTGGTGGCAGCCTCTGGCTTGCGGTGGCTGCCGTGGTGCTCGCTGGCCGCGGACGTGCGGGCATTCTTCAGGGAATCATCGCCGCCGGTATCCCAGCGCACGGCCTGGAAGCCACCAGTGTTGAAGGTGGAGGCACCAGAAGTCTTACCGGAGGTGCGCTGCGCACGGGTCTTTTCGCTGATGATGTCATTGAGCGGGTTGGCCTCGGTGTGCGCCGCGGACGGCTGATTGCCCAATCGGCCGGCGATGGCATCGGCGGACGGGGCGCCGGAGGAGGACTGGGTGAAGTCCACATTGCCTTCCTCAGAGCCAGGGCGAGCAGCGGCCGCGGTCTGGGCCTCGAGCTGCATGATGCGGCGCGCCTCGGCGTGCAGGGCGGCCGGTTCATAGGTGAAGTCCTGGCCGGAAAGATCCTCAATCTGCTTGCGGATGGCAGCCAGCTCGGTGCGGATCTCATCCAGCAGCTCCTGGTCTGGCAGCGGCTGGCCATCGGCTGCGCGGACCTGCTTAAGCTCGGCGCGGTGAGCGCGCTCCTGCAGCTCCAGCTTGGTCACGGATTCCTCGGCCTGACGGCGGTAGCGCATGACCAGGAAGAAGCCAAGCACGGCAGCCCACAGTGCTGCAATGAGGGCGATCTTGAGCGCGGCGGCAGAGCCGGAAATCAGCATGACGATGCTGGCTACAACGGCCAGCACCACGAGGACGATAAGGCCGATCTGGCCCAAGTCCGGCTTGGTCGTCTTGGCGGAAGTATTGCTAGAAGAAGAGCGCGGCTCAGTCATGCTCACTAATGTACCGTTTGAACCCCATCTGGTGGGGGCGGGGCCTCACAGTGTCGCTCTAGCCGCAGGCCAGCGGCGGCCATCGCGAGGCCACCAAGTGCGGAGGCAATGACACCCACGAGGTCATCGGACGCTGCGGTGAGCGTACCGGCGTTGGGGATGACGTAGACGGCAATGCCGGCATAAATGCCACCCACGATGGAACCCGTCCATGCCGAGGCCTTTCCTACCAGCATGAACTGCGTGATGGTCATGGGGTTGAGCTGCGAATTATCCAGGCCAATGCCATGCTCGTCCTCGGTGGCTTGGTCCACCTTCCAGGTCAGCGCCACACAGACAACGGCCATAAGCCACAGCGTGGCCGAGACCGTTACCGGGATTTGCAGCATGGAGCCATAAAAGCGCGTGGTGAGGATGGCCGCCGCGGCGGCAAAGAAGACCCCGGTGCCGATGAGGGCCCCCAGCGAGGTCCGTGTCATAGCTCCTCCATCATGCCCAGCCGGCGAATCTCGGCGCGCTCTTTCAGGTCGAGTGCTGCTACCCGCTTGGCGACGCCCTCCCCACTCAACCTAGCACCAGCATCGGCCGCCAACCACGGAATCAGCACGAAGGCGCGCTCGTGGGCATAAGGATGCGGGACAATAAGCTCTGGGTCATCGGAGGTATAGCCCTCGATATCAATGATGTCTACATCCAGCGTGCGCGGTCCCCAGTGGCGCACGCGCACGCGCTCGGCGGCCTCTTCGAGCTTCTGCCCGCGGCGCAGGAGTTCCTTCGGAGTCTCGTCGACGTCCACGATGAGCACCGCGTTGAGGAATTCGTCTTGGTCCGTCACGCCCCACGGAGGGGTGGCATAGACGGGCGAGGCGGCAACGATCTCGCCGGCGAACTCATCAAATACCGTGCGCAAAAGCTCCACGCGGTCATCCATATTGGAGCCGATAGACAGCACCGCACGCATTAGAGGGTCCTCGCGTGCTTGCGGGAGCGACGGGCGACCACGGCGACGTCGGCAAAAGTGCGCGGAATCGGCGCCTTCGGCTTGTGCAGGGTGACCTCCACGGCATGCAGACCTTCGAAGTTCTCCATGATGGTATCGGCCACCTCGCTGGCGACGGTCTCGATGAGGTCGCGGGCGGGGCCTTCGATGATTTTGGCGGCGACGTCGGCAAGCTCGGCGTAATTGATGGTCTTGGTCAAATCATCGGTGGCGGCGGCCTCTGCGAACTCGGACCAGCAGGTGATATCCACGATGAAAGGCTGGCCCGTGCGCTTTTCTTCCTCAAAGACACCGTGGTAGCCAAAGCATTCTAGGCCAGTGAGCTCGATGCGGTCTGCCATGTTTTACTCCTCAGGGTTGCGCGGTAGGGCGGTGGATTTCATGGTGCCGTTGCCATCGGCGCCATTGCTATAGCTGCCGCTAGCATTGGCCCCGCCCGCGTAGCCGTTACCGGCGTTCCACGCGGCCGCAACATCGACGGCATCGCGGGAGACGGCGACCTCGTGCACTCGCACACCCCACGCGCCCATCTGGGCGGAAATGGCGGTCACGGCCGCAGTCGCGGGATCGGCCAGCAGTGGGCTGGACTCCACGCCACGGTCCTCCCGGATGGCGGCGAGGAAGCGCTTGCGCGAGGCTCCCACCAGCACCGGGAATTCGGCGTCGAGGAACTCCGGCAGGGCCTTGAGCAGCGCCCAATTATCCTGCGGGGTTTTGGCGAAGCCTAAGCCCGGATCGAGCACGATATTATCGCGGCGCACGCCGGCCGCCAGCGCGTTATTTGCCAGGCGCTCGAGGGTCTCATGCACATCGCGCACCACATCGCCGCCGTGGTCGGCGCTACCGGCCGCGGAACCAAAGGCGCCTTCCTGCAGCGTGCGCCAGTGCATCAAACAGACGGGCACGCCGGCCTCGGCCATCGCGCGATACATCTCCGGATCGGCCAAGCCACCGGAGACGTCATTAATCATGTCCACGCCGGCCGCTGCCGCCGCGCGGGCCACCGAGGCGCGCATCGTATCCACGGAGGTGCGGATGCCCAGCTCGCTCAGCGCCTTAATGACGGGAACCACGCGGCGCTTTTCGACGTCCGCTTCTACCCGCACCGCGCCCGGCCGGGTGGACTCACCACCGACGTCAATCATGTCCGCGCCCTGCGCCACGAGTTCGCGGGCGTGGTTGATGGCGGCATCGACGTCCAACCACTTACCGCCATCGGAGAAGGAATCCTCCGTGACGTTGACAATGCCCATCACCAGCGTGCGTTGGGCAATGGTCAGATCCGATACCGAGGTTGCCTGCTGCATGGCGTGCTCCTTCTCGTTTTCGTGGTAACCGGGGGACTTAGCTGCGAATCAGGCTGAGCACCTCGGCGCGGGAGGCGGCATTGTTCTTGAAGCCGCCGCGCACCGCGGAGGTGGTCGTCGTCGCCCCCGGCTTGCGGATGCCGCGCATGGCCATGCACAAGTGCTCGCACTCAATGACCACGATGACGGACTGCGCACCGAGGACCTCCACCAAGGCGTCCGCTACCTGCTGGGTGAGGCGCTCTTGGACCTGGGGGCGCTTAGCGTACATATCTGCCAGGCGGGCGAGCTTGCTCAAACCGGTGACGTGGCCGTCTTTGCCCGGGATGTAGCCAATATGCGCCACGCCGTAGAACGGCACCAAGTGGTGCTCGCAAGTGGAATAAATGGGGATATCGCGCACCAGAACCAATTCTTGGTGGTCCTCAGCGAAGGTCTTGTGCAAGACCTCGGTCGGGTCCTCGTGCAGTCCGGCGAAGACTTCGCGGTAGGCACGGGCCACGCGGGCCGGGGTTTCGCGCAAGCCCTCGCGGTCAGGGTCCTCCCCTACCGCAAGGAGAAGCTCACGCACCGCTGCCTCCGCTCGGTCTTGGTCAAAGGCGGCGCGAGCGGGAATGTGATTATCAGGCATTAGTTATCTTCTTGCTTGTCGTCCTCGCGCGCATAGGGGTTCTTGCGGCGATCCTTTTCATCCCAGCTAGGGGTAAGCCACTGGCTGGTCTCGGCATCGTCATTCGCGCCGGCATCCGGCTTGTGGTGCTTTCCGCCACCGGCAGCGGGGCGTGCGGCCGGACGGGCGGATGACTCGGAAGCCGGGCCAGACTGGGCGTCGCGAGCCTGCTGGGTCGGCTGGGTCGGCTGGGCCGGCGTGGAGTCCGCGGATTCCTTAGCGGGGCCGCTGCCCAACTCGCGGGCGGTGTCCGGATCGACGTAATCGCCGGCGTGCTGACCAAAGTTGAAGCCCACCTCACCCTTCGGCTCTTCGCCGGCGAGGCGGCGCTCGCGGGCGGCCCGGGAGGCATCGAGAAGCGTCATGCGCTTAGGCAGCTCCTCGCCGCGCTCCTTCGCCAGCTCGACCGGGGTCTTCACTGGGGCGTAGCCAATCTGGCGCGGGAAGCGATCGTCCTCACCTGGGAAGACGTCGAAAGCCTCGCGCGGCTCGATGCCGTCGAAGATGCGCTCCAGGTCAGGGCGGCGCAGGGTTTCTTTCTCCAGCAGGGCCTCGGCCAGCTTGTCCAGGTAGTAACGGTTATTGCGCAAGATGTCATAGGCCTGCTCGTGCGCGCGCTCGAGCAGGTAGCGCATTTGCTCATCAATCTTGGAGGCAACTTCATCGGAGTAATCGATGGAGCCGCCGCCACCCATCTGGCTGAAGGGATCGCCCTGCTCCTTGCCGTACTTTACGGTGCCCAGGTCCGGGGAGAAGCCGTACTCGGTGAGCATGGAACGAGCGATCTTGGTGGCGTTTTCAATATCGGAAGACGCACCGGTGGTCGGCGCACCGAAGACCAGTTCCTCGGCCGCGCGGCCGCCCATGGCAAAGACCAAACGGGAGAAGAGCTCGTCGCGGGTGTACATGCCCTTGTCGTCTTCCTGGGAGGTCATGGCGTGGCCGCCGGTGCGGCCGCGGGCCAGGATGGTGACCTTGTACACGCGCTCAATATCCTTGAGTGCCCACGCAGAAAGCGTGTGTCCGCCCTCGTGGTAAGCGGTGACCTTCTTCTCATGCTCGGAGATGATCTTGCCCTGGCGGCGCGGGCCGCCCACGACGCGGTCGGTCGCCTCTTCCAAAGCGTCATAGGTAATGACGTTGCCGCCAATGCGGGCGGTCAGCAAAGCGGCCTCGTTGAGCACATTGGCCAGGTCTGCACCGGACATGCCGGCGGTGCGCTTGGCCAGCTGCGCTACGTCCACCTCTTCTGCCAGCGGCTTATTCTTCGCATGCACGCGCAGGATCTGCTCGCGGCCGGCCAAGTCCGGGTTGGTGACCGGAATCTGGCGGTCGAAGCGGCCTGGGCGCAGCAGCGCCGGATCGAGGATGTCCGGGCGGTTGGTGGCGGCGATGAGGATTACGCCCTCGCGGTCACCAAAGCCGTCCATTTCTACTAGGAGCTGATTGAGGGTCTGCTCGCGCTCATCGTGGCCGCCGCCGGTGCCGGAGCCGCGCTGGCGGCCCACGGCGTCGATCTCGTCCACGAAGATAATGCAGGGGCTATTTTCCTTCGCTTGCTTGAACAGGTCGCGCACGCGGGAGGCACCCACGCCGACGAACATCTCCACAAAGTCAGAACCGGAGATGGAATAAAACGGCACGCCGGCCTCGCCAGCCACGGCGCGGGCCAGCAAGGTCTTACCGGTACCCGGAGGTCCGTAGAGCAGCACGCCGCGCGGGATCTTGGCACCCAGGTCGTGGTAGCGGGTGGGGTCTTCCAGGAAGTCTTTGATCTCCTGTAGCTCGTCCACGGCCTCATCCGCGCCGGCTACGTCCTCGAAGGTATTGGTCGGCATATCCTTGGTCAGTTCCTTGGCCTTGGAACCACCGATGCCAAACATGCCACCAGCGCCCTGCTGCATGCGGGACATGAGCCAGAAGAGCACGCCGAAGAGGATGATCATCGGCAGCAGCATGCTGAGCATGGAGCCCAAGAAGGATTCCTGCGTGACATTGGTCTGGTACTTCTCGGCACCGGAATCCTTGACGGCGTTAAAGACCTGCTCTGAGGCGCGGGCCGGGTACTTGGCCACGATCTCCTGCACGCCGTCGCGCTCGTCTACCGTGATTTCGTCCTTGAGCTTGATGCGCAGGCGCTGCTCGCGGTCATCGATTTCCACCTCATCGACGTTTTTGTCTTTGAGCTGGGTCAGCGCAACGGAGGTATCCGCTTGCACGTAGCCGCGGGCATCGTTGCTAAAGAAGGTAAAGGCGTACAGCGCGATAAGGATAAGCGCCGCTATCCCGCCGTAGCGAAGAATCTTGTTGTTTTTCATTACTGCGCGATTTTAGTTGGTGGTATAGACATCGGGGTGGAGGGTGCCCACGTAGGGGAGATCGCGGTAGCGTTCCGCATAGTCCAAGCCGTAGCCGATGACGAACTCATTCGGGATATCAAATCCCACGTCCAGCAGGTCAATATCGGCCTTGACTACCTCCGGCTTGCGCAGCAGGGTGACCACATTCAGCGAGGCAGGGTTGCGGCCTTCCAGGTTGCGGATGAGCCACGACAGGGTGAGGCCGGAATCGATGATGTCTTCCACGATGAGCACGTTGCGCCCGGCAATATCGCGGTCCAAATCCTTCAAAATGCGCACCACGCCGGAAGAGGAGGTGGAGGCGCCGTAGGAGGATACGGCCATAAACTCCAGCTCGGAGGGGATGGATAGCTTGCGCGCAAAGTCCGTGAGGAAGAATGCGGCGCCCTTGAGCACGCAGACCAACAGCAGGTCTTGCTCAGAGTCGGCATACTTTTGCGAGACCATATCCGCGAGTTCTTGGACGCGGTTTTGCAGTTCCTCTTCTCCAATGAGGATTGCTTCTACATCGTCACCGTAGCGGTTTGCGGGAACGGCGAAGTCTTTCTTGTCGTGCACGTGTGCGCTCCTTTAATGACCAGACAATAGTGCCAGTTTGCCACCTATACGGGCTACTTCCAACCTCTGCCCCACCTGCCGCGCCGAACGCACGGCCACCGGGCCTTGCCCGTGCCAGTGGGTGCACAGCTTGCCGACGTCCCCCACTCCCCTCCTTGTTACCTCTACCCCTTCGCTGACCAGCCACGCCGCGATTGCCCGCCGGCGCCGCGGCTCCGCCATCGCCGCCAGATCGGCGCAGTCCGTAGTGGGTGGGGTGCGCAGGGCGGCGTCGTCAAGCGCCGCATCGCCCGCTGCTTGCGCCAGCGCTGGCACCGCGTCCCCGCCGATGATGCGGCTCAACTGCGGAATGACCTCGCGGCGCAGCGCCACGCGGCGGAAATTCGTGTCCGCGTTCTGCGGGTCCTGCCACGCCGATAGGCCCAACTCCGCGCAGGCGCCCTCGGTATCGGCGCGGCGCACGTTCAGCAGCGGCCGCACCACGCGTGTGCCTTCCACCTCGCTGCGCTCGCTCATGCCGGTCACCCGCCCGCGCAGCGCGCCGAGCAGCAGCGTTTCCGCCTGGTCATCGGCCGTATGCGCCACGGCCACCTCTAAGCCTTCGTCTGCGCATGCGGCGGCCAGTGCCCGATACCGCGCCGCACGCGCGGCCGCCTCCATCGACTCCGCCCCCGCCGCAGCGCCCGCCTCAACGCTGAGCACCCGCGCCCGCGCGCCCAGCGTTCGCGCCTGTTTGGCCGCGCGCTCGGCCTGCGCCCGCGATCCGTCCTGTAACCCGTGGTCCACGCACAGCGCGAGCACCTCGTGTCCCTCCGCCACGAGCGCCGCCATGAGAGCCAGCGAATCCGCTCCTCCGGACAGCCCCACCGCCACTGCATGGTCAAGGCCAGCAGCGCGCACGCCGCGTCGACACGCTAGAAAGTGCGGCGAAACCCGCGGCCAAAAGGGCTTATTAGAACTCATGCAGTGCAGAAGCCAATGCGTCTTGAGCCTTGCGGGCGGACAAAATATCGCCGTCATTAACAATGAACGCAAAGGCATATACGCGCCCGGAATTGCCCTGCGCGGTGCCGGCCAAAGCCGAGACCCCAGTCAGCGTGCCCGTCTTGGCGCGCACATAGCCCTTGGCCGCGGAATCGCCGTAGCGCTCGTACAGCGTGCCATCGCCGCCGGCCACCGGCAGGTAGGACACCAGCGGGCGCTGGCGCGGATCCTTGACCGCGCCATTAATGAGCTGCGTCAGCAGACCGGCCGTGAGGCGATTGTCCACCGAGAGCCCGGAATTATCCTTTATGTCGACGCCCTCGACGTCGAAGCCCTCTTCCCGCAGGACATCCAGCGTGGCCTGCGTATCGCCTTCAAAGCTGGCTTCCTTGCCACGGGACATCGCCAGCTCACGCGCAATGGCCTCAGCCATGACATTATCGGAATGGCGCACCATTTCTCGGGCGCGGTCCGCTAGCGGCGGCGAATCCACACTCGCCACCTCCTGCGCGTTCTCCGCCACAGAGCCCATGCCTACCTTGCCCGCGCCGAGGCGATCGCCTAGCTGCTTAGCCACATCCAAAGCCGGCTCATGACTCCTCGGCACGTCCCCCGTCGTCGCGCCCAAGCGACCACCGTAGAGCATGGCCGGTTCCATTGGCGCGACGAAGCCGCCGTCCACGTTTTCCGGATCCCACCCCGGGGCCTGCGCCTCGCCGGACCACACGGAGGTATCGATGTAGACGCCATCGACCTGCTCGACGTTCTTCGAAATCTGCTCGGCCAATTCATCGAGCTGCTCATGCGTCATCCACACATCGCCCGCAGCCTTGATGACCACGTTCTTTTCGTTCGACCCACGGTAGACCTTGGTGGTGATTTTCTCATTCTCATCCAGCGCCAACGTCGCCGCCGCGGTGGTGAGGACCTTCGTGGACGAGGCCGGGGTAAGCCGCTTATCCGCGTCGCGCTGCCACACCACGTCACCGGTTTCGGTATCGATCACCTCGCCGCCGAAAGTGGCAAGGTCCTTATTCTTCGCGAGCTCATCCAGCTTCGCGCTCAGCGCATCCAGGTCTGCCTCGCCCGGCTGTGCTGCGCTCAACGGCTCCTCAGGAGCCTCGACCGCCTGTGCCTCCCCGTGGGAGAGATCGCCATATTCGCGCTGGAGGGTAACGCCCAGCGCAGCCGTACCTCCGACCGCTGCCGCTACCACGAGCGCGGTCGCTGACCACCAAACATGCTTTGCTTTCATTGCCTTTAACCCTAGCGCGAATCCGCAACGCGCTAGACTATGGGCAGTAATTGATACCCAATCCCCCATGGAGGACATCGCTGTGAGCGTTGAAGTAACCATTGAAATCCCGAAGGGCTCCCGCAACAAGTACGAGGTTGACCACGAGTCCGGCAAGGTCTACCTCGACCGTTACCTGTTCACCCCGATGGCTTACCCGGCTGACTACGGCTTCATCGACCACACCCTGGGCGAGGACGGCGACCCGCTCGACGCCCTGGTCATCCTGCCGGAGCCGGTCTTCCCGGGCGTAGTCGTTGAGGCCCGCATCGTCGGCGTCTTCAAGATGACCGACGAGGCCGGCGGCGACGACAAGCTGCTCGCCGTCATCGATGACCCGCGCTGGGAGCGCTACCAGGACATCAACGATGTGGAGCAGCACATCAAGGACGAAATCGAGCACTTCTTCGTCCACTACAAGGACCTGGAGCCGAACAAGGAAGTCACCGGCTCCGGCTGGGGCGACAAGGCCGAGGCAGAGAAGATCCTCGAAGAGGCTAAGGCTCGCTTCAAGTAAGCGCTTCTGCCGCACGCTAACGGCGGCACTGTGAAGGTACGTTTCCGCAGACGGTAGGGACCGAAGAGGTTTCCCACCGCGCGCCGAAGCGTACCTTTCGCGTTTTCCGACTAATCACTGTCGTGAACGGTAAATAGTGGCGAAAATAGCGTGTTTCGGGGCGTTATTTGCCGTGAACGCCAAAGGCACCCGTGGACGAAAACCGCGCCTTAGGAGCCACAATGGGAGGCAAGCGAGCCGTCGAGCTCAGACTCCGGGGCATCAGGAGCGATGGGGTCCTCGGCGAACTCCTCGCCCGTGCGCGCCTTGTCCTTGGCAGTAGTGAGCATGAGCGAGCGGCTGTCCGGGTAATCCAGCACCACGTTGGCGGAGGCGTAGCCGGCGATCGGCTCGCCGAAGGTGCGCACGTTGTCCAGGCCGCGGAAGGTCAGGAGGATGGCTTCGGCGGAGGAGGCGGCGTCGATGGCGGCAACGAGGAGCTCCGCGTTGGTCGGGTCCTCTTTAAAAGCCTCGCGGGCGCGCTGAAATTCTTCGCTCTCGCCATAGATTCCGGTATACGCTGCGGCATCCACCACCGCGGTGTTTATACGTTTTTCGCTGGTGTTGAAAGGAATATAGGGCTTGCCCAGCAGCGCCCCGCCATAGGAGGGGCCGAGGAAGTACACGGCGGCGAGCACCGCGATAAAGGCAACGCCGAAAAGTCCGCCAAAATTTTCAGCACAGTTTTCATTCTTTTCGACCTCCTGTGCGCAGCACGTAGCCGCGCAACGGTTCAACAAGGACAATGGCAAGAAGCGTGACCACCCAGCCCACCGCCAGGAAGCCGAAGGCCATAAGCAGGCGAGCGCTCACATCGACGTCGCTTTGCTCGACGTTGGAGAAGAACATCAGCGAAGCAATTCCGCCGCCGAAGAGAAAACCGAAGAAGCTCAAGGCCACGACCGGCCCCATGACGGTCAGCGCCCCGGAGCGGAACTGGAAGCCGCGCGGCACGCCCATCAAATCCAGAGAGCGGATGAGCTCCTTGTCCTCGAAGATGCCGGAAACCTGACCCAGGATGATGGACATGGTGGTCAACGTGAAGCCGAAGACGAGGGTTAGTACAACGCCAGTGGAGATGTCCTTGAACACCACGTTCATCCCGGGATCTTCTTTGACCACCGAGGCCAAGGCATCGGAGCCCAGGGGCGCGGCGACGAGGAAGCCGGCCAGGTAGCCGAAGAAACCGATGGCAGCGCTGCGCCGCCATGCCGGGCGGGCATTGCCCGCCACGCGCTTGCAGGCCACGAAGTGCGCGGTTCCGGGGAGGAGGGAGAAGACGTGCGCGCCCAGCTGCAGGATGAAAGGCGCGATGAGGTTGATGCTCATCAGCATGCCAAACATGACCACGATGACCATCGCGGTGGGCGGGCCCGCCTTGCCCGTGAGGAACACGCCGCCGACTGCCACGATGATGAGGAAGACGATGGCGCGCCACCAGCGGTAGGCCGCGGGCATCTGGCGTTTGGCCACGCCCAGCGGGCTCACCCGCACGCGGCGCATGCCGTACAGTGCCGCGCCGATGGCCAAGAGGAAGAGCACGCCGGCCACAGCTATATATCCCCACCAGGGCAGCAGAATCTCTGTCAGGTCAATGGGCCGCATCTGGAAGTCCAGCTGGGTAAGGACCGGTGCGACGAGTAGGCTAATCAGCCCGCCGAGCACGATGCCGATCACCGCCTGGAGGCCGGTTTCCACAATGGCCATGCGCTCCACCTGGCTGGAACTTAAGCCCAGCAGGCGCAGGGTGGCCAGGCGCTGCTCCCTGCCGGACGCACCCAGGACGGCGGCCTGCGAGGTGAGGTTAAACAGCGCGGGAAGGATGAACGCGCAGGCAAAGAGAGCCAGGGCGAACCAGGGATAGAGGAAGGCCTCCATCTCGTTGCCAAAGGCCTCCTTGAGGGCGGGCGCGGCGTCCTCGACGTGCTGGGCGCGCTCCCAAAACATCCAGGTACCACCCGCAACCAAAAAGGCGATGGCGGAACCGATGGTCAGGCTCACAATCGCCAATAGAGAGACGATGCCCGTGCCCGAGCGCGCGCGAATGGATTCGCGCTGCAGGTCATAGACCAAGGTGGCGGTGTTCATCGAATCACCCCCAGGCGGCGGTCGTCGTGAATGATGCCATCGCGAATCTCCACGCGGCGCTGCATCCAATCGGCCACCTTCGGGTCGTGCGTGACCATGACCAGGCTCGCCCCGGCCTGGCGCACGATGGTGGTGAGCATCTGCATGACCTCGTGGCCGGTGGACTGGTCCAGCGCACCGGTGGGCTCGTCGGCGAAGACGATGCCCGGATTTGCCACCAGTGCACGCGCGATGGTCACGCGCTGCGCCTGGCCACCGGAGACCTGCGCCGGGCGACGATCCGCCAAACCGCCAAGGCCAAGCTGATCAAGAAGCTCCATCGCGCGCTTGCGGGCAGCCCCACGCGATACTCCGTTGAGCATGGCGGGCAGCGCCACGTTGTCCACGTTGCTCAGCTCCGGCAGCAGCTGGCCGTCTTGGAAGACGAAGCCGAAGTTGCGCAGGCGGGTGCGGGAGCGGGGGCCGTCGCCAAGCGCGGAGAGCTCCTCGTCGCCGTAGCGCACGCTGCCGTGCGTAGGCGTCAGCACGCCGGACATGCAGTGCAGCAGCGTGGATTTGCCGGAGCCGGACGGCCCCATGACGGCCACGAGCTCGCCCGGTTCAATGTCGAGGGAAATTCCGGCGAGCACCGGGCCGCCGCCGAAGTCCTTGGTGATGTCTGTCAGGGAAAGTGTCTGTGCCATGTCTCTCATTCCACCGTGCCGGGCCCGCGGAAAGAACAGCCCTAGCGTTGCTCTTTAAGGTAGTGCCAGCACTACCCCTGTAGTTCGGGGCGCCCGATATGCTGTGAACCGTGTTCCGTAAAAAGCCCCAACCCACCACGCACGAGCAGCAGCAGGCGCAGCAGATTGCGCAGCTCACGGCCTCGCGGCGCGCCATCGCGGACGCCTACGAGGTGGAGCGCGCCCGCATCGAGCGCGACCTGCACGACGGCGCGCAGCAATACCTCGTGGCCGCGAGCATGAAGTTGGGCGAGGCTCTTCTCGACGCCCCCGCTGACCTCACCGAGCTCCTCACCGCTGCAAAGCAGGACGTGGACCGCGGCCTGAATTCCCTGCGCGCCACGGTGCACGGTATTCACCCACAGGTGCTGCAGGATCACGGCCTGGTCGCCGCGCTTGCCGACGCCGCCTCCTCCCACGGCCCCCACGTCAGCGTCTTCGCCCCGCATCCTCTGCCTGAGCTCTCCGCCTCCGTGCTGGCCTGCGGCTATTTCTTCGGCACGGAAGCTTTGACGAATGCGGCCAAGCATGCGCCGGGCGCGCCGGTTTCGGTGCTGGTGACCTCGGACGATTCGCTGCGCATCACCGTGGTGGATGAGGGCCACGGCGGCGCACAGGTCGTCCCCGGGCACGGCCTGGCGGGGATGGCCGAGCGTCTTGCTGCCTTCGGTGGAGAAATGTCTTTGTCCTCACCGCCTGGCGGCCCGACCCGGGTGGCCGGGTCCATTCCCCTTCTTCTCGATCGCGGACAGCCAGGAGTGTAAAAGATGAGCTTAAGGATTGTGGTAGCGGATGACTCCGCCATTCTGCGCGAGGGCCTGGCCGGCCTGTTGGAGCGCCGCGGGCACTCTGTAGTGGGCCAGGCTTCCTCTGCTCCTTCGCTCGAGGCTGTGGTGGATAAACTGCGCGACGACCTGCCGGACATCGTCATCACGGACGTGCGCATGCCGCCGGGCATGGGCGACGATGGTTTGAAAGCCGCCGTGAATTTGAGAAACGCCTACCCGGGCCTGCCCGTCATGGTGCTCTCCCAATACGTGGCCCCGGCCTATGCGGTGGAGCTCTTCGACTCCCCCGGGGCCGGCACCGGCTACCTTTTGAAGGACCGTGTCTCCGAGGTGCGCGACTTCCTGGCCAGCCTGGACGTGGTGGCCCAGGGCGGCACCGTCATCGACCCCACCGTGGCTCAAGCTCTCATGAGCTCCGGACGCAGCGGCTTGGGCGAGCTCAGCCCGCGCGAGCGCGAGGTTCTCGAATTAATGTCCCGCGGCAAGTCCAACAAGGACATCGCCGCCGAGCTCGTTTTATCCGCCGCCGCGGTGGCCAAGCATGTCTCCAACATCTTCACCAAGCTTCGCTTAGACCCCAGCGAGGACAACCGCCGCGTCAAGGCGATTCTGGAGTACCTCTCCGCGCACCGTTAAAACGCGCACGCAGGCCTGCGCGGGGCCAGCGCCGTGTACGTCACTTTGACCCCATGCGCCACCGAGTATCGTCGCGGTCCGCCCGCACGACGCTCACGGTAAATAGCGCGCGACCCCCATTTTCCGGCGCTATTTACCGTGAACGACATCGACTCCTCACACGAACCGACGATTTAAGTGCCACAGCCAGATCCGCGGCTTGCACCTGCGTGCTCTCCGCCAGAATTCGTTCTTCAACACGAAGAATCACGCGGTCCTTCGCATCCAAATTCTGAGCAGTCGTGGCCTAACTTTCTGGCCGGTTTGTGCTCTGATCCAGCAAGGTGCGAGTTTTAACCTTCACAAGGTTGAGATTCCACAGTCGAGCCTCATCGACCATAGCGAATTCGGTGGTGTCCTCATCCGAGATGTCCACTTCGATGGTGACGGCATTGTCTGCGGAAGAATTGATGGTGTAGTTAAGTCCTTCAAGCCTGTCAATTAAAGTGGTGACCGCTTCGCTTGTCGGGGAGATCGTGCCCGAAAGCGAGGTAGCAATATCAACGAGTTCCTTTTCCTCGGGTACTTCTCCACCACTGTCGATGACAGCAATATTGCTGAATCGGCGATCCATCCTCTACAGGGGCAATGGAGGGATCTTCCGCTGAACCAACTTTCGTAACCGTAAGCGTCCCCGTGACGTCCTCAAACGCTAGCTGCTCCCGTGGACTGCGGTTATTGCAGGCAAAGTGAATGGTGTCGCCGTCCCTCTTGGTGATAACAATCCCTGAATCGCCAGTCATGCATTCATAGCCAGGTTCGACACCTTTCTTGTAACTATGGAGGTATTCGTTAAAAACACTGAGCCAGTCTGACTGTTGTCCGGTTCGCAGACGAAAGCTTGCGCTATTACTAACGCCATCGGTAAGTCGAATGCTGTTTTCTGTCTCATTATCAATGAGTAGGAACTCAGCGCTATAGGTCCTAAGCCTCATTGCAGTGGGAGCCGTTCCTGGACGAACTGCAAATTCGAGGTTGACAATATATTCGGTGTGAGGCTCCAAGCTCACCTCGATATCGCATTCAATGGTGATGCCATCGATTTCAAGCGTCCCTTGTCGAAGCTCTGTCCGCATCCCTGTAAGACTTTGCATCAAAAATTTCCCTTTCAACTCAGATGAATGTTGAAAACGTGGCGGAGAAGACCCACTCTCACTATGAACAGCAAGCCGTACCGTGGGCTGTACGCCACTCTAATCACGACCAAGACAGGTTCGCCTGAATTCACCTCGGTTGCCGCTGGAAATTGAGGCCCTGCGCACATCCACCGCGGATGCCAAGGACTTGGCCCAAGGCATACTTTAAGCCTCGACTACAAGAGGTTAAGCACTGAAGCAGATAACTGTTTGGGCTACAAGTCTAGCGAGACAAGAGCTAAAGCTGCTGGAACAGGCAATTGACTCAACGGGCCGAGCACACAGTTTTCGACGCACCTGGTTGCTCACGGCTCTTCTCGGACGCGGAACACGGAGCAGCATAAGAACCTATGCGTGACTAGGGTATGAGACATGAAAAACGTTCAACCAACTGAAGTACCAGAAGGCGCTCAGCTCATTGATGTCCGCGAGAATGATGAGTGGGCGGTGGAGCGCGCGAAGGGCGCGACCCATATCCCGATGAGTGAGATTACGGGTCGCATCCAGGAAATCGACCCGGACAAGGACATTTACGTCATCTGCCACGCGGGCGGCCGCAGCATGCAGGTCTGCCAGTATCTGGAGCATGCGCTGGGCTGGGACACCATCAACGTCGATGGCGGCACGGATAAGTGGAAGGCTGCCGGACTTCCCATCGAAACGGATTAATTGGCCTTAACCAATCTTTTGGGATTATTATGATGGTATGGCTTCCACGAATAATTCTGTAATCCCAACTGCCCTACTCGAATCCCCGTCATTCCAGCTGGAGCGCCTCCGCCGCCGCACCCGCGATGGCGTCGAGGCCGCCCTGCAGACCAAGCAGACGACGCTGCGCGAGTACTGGGTCCTTACCTGCCTGGTAGACGCGGATGCCGCGTCGCAGTCCTACCTCTCCGAGACCCTGGCCATTGACGCTTCTGACATGGTGCGTCTTATCGACGCCCTCGAGGACCGCGGCTGGGCCAAGCGCGAGCGCGATCCGAAGGATCGTCGCCGCCAGATCGTCGCGTCCACCAAGAAGGGCGCGAAGGCCCACAAGGACTTGGCGGAGCTTGTTTCCGCCGCCGAGGACGAGGCTTTGGATGAGTCCACCAATAAGCAGCTCAAGCACCTGCGTAAGTTGGCCAAGTCCATCATCGCCGCGGACGAAGAAGAGGCGTAAATGGCAGGACCCGAATCACGTGTCCCGCAGCAGTACCTTCTAGGTAGCGCGGCACCGCGGCCGCGCACGCTGTGGGACATCATCACCACCACCGCGGAGATGCACCCAGACGCCGCCGCGCTGGACGACGGCGAAATCATCACCTACTCCGAGCTCATCCACGAAGTCGAGCTGTGGGCCACCGAGCTGCACGCCAATGGCGTGCGCCGGGGCGATCGCATCGGCATTCGAATGACTTCCGGCAAGCGCGAGCTCTACCTCGCCATTTTGGCGACCCTGGCGGCAGGCGCGGCCTACGTGCCTGTCGACGCCGATGACCCAGACGAGCGCGCCGAGATGGTCTTCGGCGAGGCCGATATCGATGGCGTCTTTACAGATGAAGGCTTCCGCTTCCTGCGCGATTCCGCGCGCCCAGACGCCCCCGACAGGTCCGCCGAGGAGCCGGCTGAGAACCCCAATGCCCCGCGCCCAGAAGACACCGCGTGGATCATTTTCACCTCCGGTTCTACCGGCAAGCCGAAGGGCGTGGCTGTAAGCCACCGCTCCGCGGCCGCCTTCGTGGACGCCGAGGCCAGCCTCTTTTTGGTCAATCACCCGCACGGGCCACTCGGCCCGGAGGATCGTGTGCTCGCCGGGCTATCCGTCGCCTTCGATGCCTCCTGCGAGGAAATGTGGCTGGCCTGGGGCCATGGCGGCTGCCTGGTCCCGGCGCCGCGATCCCTGGTGCGCTCCGGCATGGACTTGGGCCCGTGGCTCATCCGCCGCGATATCACCGTCGTGTCCACCGTGCCTACCTTGGCGGGCCTGTGGCCGGCCGAGGCGCTGGATAATATCCGCCTGCTCATTGTCGGCGGCGAAGCCTGCTCGCAGGAGTTGGTGGACCGCCTGGCCACCGAGGACCGCGAGATGTGGAATACCTACGGCCCTACCGAGGCCACCGTCGTCGCCTGTGCGCAGCAAATGCTGCCCGGACGGCCGGTGTCCATTGGCTTGCCGTTGAATGGGTGGGACCTGGTGGTCGTCGACAAGCAGGGCATGCCTGTGGAAATGGGCGGCGTCGGCGAGCTGGTGATCGGCGGCGTGGGACTGGCGTCCTACCTGGATCCGGCCAAGGACGCGGAGAAGTACGCTCCGCTGGAGTCAATGGGCTGGCAGCGTGCGTATCGCACCGGTGACCACGTGCGCCTGGAAGAAGACGGGCTGTACTTCGTCGGCCGCGTGGATGACCAGGTGAAAATTGGCGGGCGCCGCATCGAGCTCGGCGAGGTCGAAGCCAATGTCGCGGCCCTGGATAACGTCTATAACTCGGCCGTGGCCGTGCAAAAGACCCCGGGCGGCGAGTCCGTCCTGGTGGGCTATGTTTCCCTCGAGGATGAGGCCAAGGGCTTCGATCACGAGGCGGCGCACGCCCGCCTGGCCGAAACCATGCCGGCCGCACTCGTCCCGCGCATCTGCGTAATGGAAGAACTGCCGGTGCGCACCTCCGGCAAGGTGGATAAGAAGGCCCTGCCGTGGCCGCTGCCTGGAGTGGGCGTGGAATCGACCACGCTGACCGAGACCGAGAAGTGGCTCGCGGAGCTGTGGGTCGAAACCCTCGGCGTGTCCGTGGAAGACGAGAACGCCGACTTTTTCTCGCTCGGCGGCACCTCGTTGGCGGCCGCGACCCTCGTGGGCCATATCAGGGAGCGCTACCCCACCGTGGCCGTGCGCGACCTCTACGACCACCCGCGCTTGGGCTCACTGGCCGAGCTCATTGCCGGCGCCGAACCGCGCCCCGCGGCTGCTGACGTCCCCATGCGCGAGGTCACCAAGGTCGGCTTCGGCACCCGCCTCGCCCAAACCCTGATTCAGATCCCCATCATGACGCTGGCAGCATCCAGCTGGCTGGCCTGGCTCATGCTGGGTTCCACCGTGGCGGCATCGCTGGGCTTCGAGTGGGCCGCGGCCTATCCGTGGTGGCTGGTCATCGCCATGCTCATCGTCTTTGTGACCCCAGTCGGCCGCATCCCCATTGGCGGCTACGGTGCGCGTCTTATTACGGCCGGCATTAAGCCGGGCGATTACCCGCGCGGCGGTTCGACGCACCTGCGCATCTGGGCGGCCGAGCGCTGGGCTAATGCCTCCGGCGCGAGCTCCCTGGCCGGCGCCACGCGCGTGAATAACTACGCCCGTGCTCTTGGCGTCAAGGTCAAGCGCGGCGTGGACCTGCACTCTCTGCCGCCGGTGACCGGCCTGCTCACCTTGGGTAAGCACGCCGCCATCGAGCCCGAAGTGGACCTCTCCGGTTATTGGCTGGACGGCGATATCCTGCATGTGGGCGCCATCGACGTCAAGGAAGGCGCTCGCGTGGGCGCGCGCTCCACGCTGCTATCTGGCACCGTGGTGGGCAAGTATGCCCACGTGGAGGCCGGTTCCACCGTCACCGGCCGCAAGAAAATCAAGGACGGACAGCGTTGGTCCGGCTCACCTGCCAAGAAGGTGGGCCGCTCCAAGCACCGCTTCCCGTCCCATCCCCCGAAGCACCGGCCGTGGTGGGTGGCCATTTATGACGCCACCTCCGTCCTGCTGGCCATCCAGCCGGTTGTTGCGCTGGCGGTAGGCGCGGCCGTCGTCTTAGCCCTCGTGCATTCCACGGGTGGCGATAGCTTCGTCGGCGCGGTCTTCTTCGCTCCCGTCGGCGCGCTGGCGGCCTTTGCCACCTATATGCTGCAGACCTGGCTGGGCGTGCGCATCCTCTCGCTGGGCATTAGCCCAGGCGTAGCACCCGTACGCTCGGCCAAGGGCTGGCGCCTGTGGGCCATCGAGCGCCTCATGGACGAGGCCCGCACCAAGCTCTTCCCGCTCTATGCCTCGCAGCTGACCCCAGCGTGGCTGCGCGCGCTCGGCGCGGAGATTGGCGCGAATGTGGAAATCTCCACCGCGGTCATGATCCCCAAGCTCACCGAGGTCAAAGAAGGTGCCTTCCTGGCCGATGACACTATGATCGGCGGCTACGAGCTTGGCGGCGGCTGGATGCGCACCGGCGAGACCAAGGTGGGCAAGCGCTCCTTTGTGGGCAACTCCGGCATCACCGCTCCCGGCCGCAAGCTATCCAAGAACTCGCTGGTTGCCGTGCTTTCTTCTACCCCGAAGAAGACAAAGGCCGGCGCCAACTGGTGGGGTGCGCCGCCAGAGCGCATGCGCCGCGTGACCGTAGAGGTGGACTCCCCCGCCAACTCGGGTGAGGCGCTGACCTATAACCCGGGCTTTGCCGTTAAGGCCGCCCGCGGTGTGGTGGAAACCATGCGTCTTTTGGCACCGATGTTTTCTGCCATGCTGCTCGCGGCAACCCTCAGCGTCTATGACTCGCTTCTCGACGCCCTCGGTTTCCCCCTCACCTGGCTCCTTTCCGGCCTCGTGCTCATGGGCATGGGTGCGGTGGCCATGGCCGTCACCGTCGCGGTGAAGTGGATCTGCGTGGGCAAGCACCGCGCGGCCGACCACCCGCTGTGGTCCGCTTTTGTCTGGCTCAATGAGCTGCAGGATACCTTCGTGGAGGTCGTCGCCGCGCCGTGGTTCTTCCAGCACACCTACGGCTCCGGCGAGATCAACCTGGGGCTGCGCGCCCTCGGCGTGGAAATCGGCCGTGGTGCGTGGATCGATTCCTACTGGTTCCCGGAAACGGACCTCATCCGCATCGGTGAGGCCGCCACCGTGGGCCCTGGCACTGTGGTGCAAACCCACCTTTTCCAGGACCGCGTGATGAGCCTAGATACCGTCACCATCCAGGACGGCTCCACGCTGGCCGCCCATTCGGTGGCGCTGCCGGCCTCGCTCATCGGCACGGCGTCCACCGTGGGTCCCGGTTCGCTGGTCATGCGCGGTGACCGCGTGCCCACCAACGCTGTATGGCAAGGCAACCCCATCGAGCCGTGGAAGCGCTAGGCCGACGGCAGTAACCTGCGACCTACCTCGCGAAGTCCTGGTATTTAATCATTTCGCCGGACTTGAAGTCCCAGGCCTCCACCCGGACGCGGTCAGCAAAGACCTTGACCCGCAGTCCGGTGGAGGCCTCTTCCTTTTCCTTGACGATTGTCTCGTCATTATCGCCATCCGGCAGGTACTCATTGAGGATGGCACCGGTATTGACTACCGGGAAGCCGGTGCGGCCGGCCTCGCCGGTACCGTCGTAGCGGCGGGTTCCCCACCAGTTATTTTGGTGCAGCGAGGAGTGGCTGTGGCTGCTAAACCACACGATGTTGTTGTACTTATTGACCACATCGGAAAGCGCCTCAAGGTCTTCGAAATCATTCTGGTACCACGCCGAATGGGACATCGATACCGTCTGCGGCAGCAGCGGATGGCTAAAGACCAGCGCCGGTGTGCCCTTGGCATCCCAATACGCCAGGCGCGCATCTAGCCAGTCGAGCTGCTCCTTGCTGATGCGCTGGAAGGGCTCCTTGCCGTGGCGCATGACATCGGAATAGAACTCGGTATTTACCGAAATGAGCGGCACCCCATCCACCACTTCTTCCTTCCACGGCTTATCTTGGCCGGAGTATTTGAGGAAGCGCTCCAGGTAGGTCTCAGATCCTTCCCTGCCATACATTTCGTGGTTGCCGATGGTCCACAATTCCTTGCCCGATTCGTGCGGCACCTCGCTGTGCGCGGCCAAGAAAGCATCCCACTGCCGCTGCGAGCCATCGTCCACGAGGTCGCCGTTGAGCACCAGCGCCCCGGCCTTATCCTCCATGCCGTTTAACTGGCGGACCGCGTCTTTGTAGTCTTGGGGGTCGCCTTGGACGTCGGAAAGCACGTCCACGGTAGCCTGCGGCGAGCCTTGAAGCTCACCGAGCGGCTTGACGACGCCCACGTTGTCCACCGCCCACCACCAGTCATCATTGCCGTTGTTGTAGCTGAAGCTAACCTGCATATTCTTCGCGCCGGCCGGCACGTCCACGCCAATGGACTCGTGCTTAGAGAATACGTCTTTGTCGAAGGCGGCGATTTCCTGGGTTTCCCCACCATCGAAGGAGACCGTTACCGTGGCATTCTGCCCATCCTTACCCTGGCGGTAATGGTGGTCGAATTCCACATTCACTCGCTCCTGCCCCGCCACCGGGATGGCCGGGCTCTTTAGGCCTGCGGTCATGGAATCGCCTTCGGCCAAGCGCTGCTGCTTGTTGTCAATGATGGCGAAAGTGTCATGCGCCTGCGTGAAATAGTGGCGCATGTCGGTACCGGCCGCCCAGGTCCAGTGGCGCATATCGCCAAAGGTCCAGCCCTTCCAGCGGGCCTCGCCCGAGTCCACGCCGTGCACGTCCGTGCTCCACCCTTCCGGCGCGCGGTGGGTAAACCATGCCGGGGTATCCACCCCGTCGAAGCTTTCCTGCCACAGTACCCGCGACTCAGCGCTTTCCCCCGGCCGCGCATCGTCCCCCGCGGAGGACCCCTCGGACGAGCCCTGGGAAGACCCCCAGGAAGAGCCCAACGATGACCCCAAAGAAGAACCAAAGGAGGAACCTGGAAGCGAGGACTGGGCCGCCGCAATGGGCGCACCCACCATTCCGGTGAGCGCCAGGACAGAAGAGAAAGCACAGAGTTTATTTTTCATAATTCAATTTCTATCCGGCCTGGGCAACGAGGCGGTTACATATACGTAAACTCTTGGCAAGCACTGTATGCCTGCCAAGAGTTCGCGCTTTGAGCTCCACGTATTTTAGGCGTGGCGGTCGAGCCAGTCCACGACGGTATCGAGAGCTTGATCGGCAGCCGGCTCATTGAAGACCTCATGCTTCTGGCCTTCCCAAGTCACATACTCCACGTCTTCAGAAGAGATGGAGTTGTACCAATCCTGGGAGAAGTACGGCGGCACGATGCCGTCCTTGGTGCCGTGCATGATGAGCGTCGGTGCGGTGAAGAGATCCGCATTGACGGCGTCATAGTTCGCGATTGCTGCCAACTGCAGGGCGGTACCGGCGCTGGTCTTCTGCGCGATAAGCGGGCTCGAAGCATACTCGTCCTTGACCGCCTGGCTGGTGGAGACCCCATCCGTGAATGGGTTAGACAGCTTGATGTTCTTGCTCCACTCCGGCGATTGTGCGCCGATTTCGGTGCGGTGCGGAATGAGGTTCTGCGCATAGTGCGCATTAAAGCTGGTGAGTTGGGCCAGCGGCAGGCGCTCAAAGATGGTGGGATCCAGCTTCTTCTGGGTCTCCGAAATATCATCCGGGGTGATATTCTTTCCGGCCACATTTTTGCCCGACAGGTTCAGCGGCGCGCCGCCACCGTTGGTGATGATGCCATCGACCTTGCCCGGCTCGCGGATGCCATAGGCCTCCACGGTCAGCGCGCCCATCGAGTGGCCCAGCAGGAAGGTCTTTACTCCCTGGTTTTCCTCCTTGGCCAAGTCCACCACATGGTCAAAGTCATCCAGGATGTACTGGAAGTTATCGATGTGTCCCAGTGGCACGCTGCCGCCAGCGGACTTTCCATGCCCGCGGTGGTCTACACGGTAGACGTTGTATCCCGCATCCAGCAGGCGCTTGGCGACGTAATCATATCGCCCCGAGTGCTCAGAAACACCGTGCGCAAGAACCACCGCACCGCGTGGGTTGGCCACCTTTTGCTTGCGGTAGTAGATCTTGACTCCCTCGCCGTGAGCACTGTCGAAGTAGCCTTCCTCATCGGATACCTGCTTTTCCGAGACAGTTGGGCGCCCCAATACGTCTGGCTTTTGGTCTGCCGTGGGCGCAGGCTCCGAGGCTTCCTGGGCGATTGCCCCTGCCGTGAACGTACCAGATACCGCAACTGGTGCCGCCAGTACTGCTGCCGCCGTCAGGCAAGCGGTTACGTGCTTCTTCATCATCACTGTCTCCTCGTGGTGCTGTAGGTCATATCCTTGTGCTAGATGAGATTGAGATAACAGTGATGCTAAATATCCTGAGACAGAGACCACAAATAGTTTTCGGCAATGTTACCTACGGTTCCGTAACATAACCGCACGGAAATAGCCTTTTAAAATCCCCTAATTTCCGCGAAACTATTCTTTCCCATTTACCCCCTTTTGGTGCCCCTTAAAACAAAAAGCGGGAAACTCGGACTTACCGAGTTTCCCGCCTATTGTGCGGCTAATTTAGCTCAACCTAGTCACCAATCTGGTCGCGACCACGCTTGACGATGTTCTCATCGACCTCGCCCACCAGCTCGTGATCCTTGTTCGTGTACTCGAACTTGGATAGCACATAGCGCATGGCGTTAATACGGGCGCGCTTTTTGTCGTTGGACTTAATGGTGATCCACGGCGACTCTTCCGTATCCGTGTAGCGGAACTGCTCTTCCTTCGCGCGGGTGTAGTCATCCCACTTATCCAACGAAGCCAGGTCCATCGGGGATAGCTTCCACTGGCGCACCGGGTCGATCTGGCGGATAGCGAAGCGGGTGCGCTGTTCCTTACGGGTAACAGAGAACCACAACTTGGTCAGGGAGATAC
Organism: Corynebacterium sp. MSK195; assembly: GCF_030228885.1. Classification (NCBI taxonomy): domain Bacteria; kingdom Bacillati; phylum Actinomycetota; class Actinomycetes; order Mycobacteriales; family Corynebacteriaceae; genus Corynebacterium; species Corynebacterium sp. MSK195. The sequence continues at coordinate 76,635 of NZ_JASPGT010000009.1, forward strand.
CCGAGCCCAGAATCATGTTCTCCAGCATCGGAACCTCACGGAGGAACTCCGCATGCTGGCTTTCGGTACAAAAGCCCATAACGCGCTCCACGCCGGAACGGTTGTACCAAGAGCGGTCAAAGAAGACGATCTCGCCACCGGCTGGGAAGTGCTCGATATAACGCTGGAAATACCATGAGGTGGATTCGCGCGGCGAGGGCTTCTCCAGAGCCACAGTGCGAGCACCACGCGGGTTCAGATGCTCGTTAAAACGCTTAATGGTGCCACCCTTGCCGGCCGCATCTCGACCCTCAAAGAGGATGATATGGCGCTGGCCAGTCTCCTTGGTCCAGTTCTGCCACTTCAGCAGCTCAATCTGCAGCGCGCGCTTAACGGACTCGTACTCATCGCGAGTCATACGCTCATCGTAGGGGTAATTTTCACGCCAAGTCTGAACCGGGGAACCATCCGGCATGATTAGCGAAGGATCATCCTCATCGGTTCCATCGACGACGTAGCCGTCAGTTTTAGCCAGGTCGATCTCGGGAAGGTCGTCGTCTTTAATATCAGCCATGCATTTAGTGTAACCCGAATGTAGACATCAAGCGCGCCAAATTTTCGCAGTTACCCCTGCCCCCCAGATGACCAACAAAACAAAAAGAAGGCCTACCGAAACGGTAGGCCTTCTTGCTTCAGTGAGCATTAAAGCTCAGAACTGAAGGATGTTCTTATGCGAACATGCCGAGCAGGTCGGAAGCGCCCTTAGCGATCTCGATGAACGGCTTCATGATGTCAGCGTAGAAGTTGAAATCGGAAACCAGAGCAGCCCACTCGGTGTCCAGGAAGTTTGCAGAGCTCATCAGGAAATCAGACATTTGAATTCTCCTTGAAAGTTAGAATAGGTGGTTAATTACTTGGAAGAGAGGGAGGACATTGCCGGAGCAAAGTCAGAAGAGGACGGGTTATCACCGAGGAAGCCGATGAAACCGAGAGCGTTGCCCAGAGCCTCAGCGGTGTTGTTGATGACCTTGCCCCAGCCTTCCCAGGTGGTAACAAAGTTGTCCAGGTGAGTGATGATGGTGGAGAGATCCATGTTTGAACTCCTACATATAGATCCGAAGCTTTTTGCCGCGGAGGGGTTTGCAGTTTGCAGACACCCTCAGTGGGCGTCACAAGAAATATTTTGGCACAAGTTCAATCTAAAGCAAGTCAATTTTGCATTGGTGTCTTCACATCTAGGCGATTTGATAAGAAAAGAGCTATATCCTATAGGGGGTATTGAAAAGTTTTTACCTCACGACACAATCGCCCTGAACTGCGATTTTCGTTTGCTGAATAGTTGATAGCGTTAAATAAAATTTAACACTGTAACGCTTTGGGGTGTAGCAAACGATAGTTATGCCCGTAAACTAGTCTTCCCAAGCGAAAAAATATTTCTAATTTAGTCCGTTAAAATTACCCCTATACGGGGTCAGTGAGGCGCATGGTTCGCGTGTTAAGTACCGTGGCGCTGAACTGTAAGCCTGCCTGAGTAATGAATCGGGCATTGCGAATTGAACATGTGCACCGATTAGAAAACCACAGTGACAAGCAGATTCAGCGATTGGCCCAACAAAATCGCGATGCGCTCATATCTTATCGGCGAAGCAAAGTGGTGCAGACACGCCGAAGCGCCCCGCCTCATGCGCTCTAAAGCACAGAAGCGGGGCGCTCAAAAGGGGCTAGAAGGCCGCTAAGGGCCTTGTCTGAGCCCGTCTCCTAGACCTATCGGGGTTTGGACTTAGAAGCCCATGCCGCCCATAGCGTCAGCGTCCGGCATGCCGTTGTTGGCACCGGCCGGCTCAGGCTTGTCGGCTACGACAGCCTCGGTGGTCAGGAACAGAGCTGCAATGGATGCAGCGTTCTGCAGAGCGGAGCGGGTGACCTTAACCGGGTCATTAATGCCAGCCTCCATGAGGTTGACGTACTCGCCGGTAGCAGCGTTCAGGCCCTCGCCTGCCGGCAGGGAGGAAACCTTGTCAGCAACAACGCCCGGCTCCAGGCCAGCGTTGTGTGCAATTTGCTTCAGCGGTGCAGACAGGGCCTCGCGGACGATCTTGACGCCGGTAGCCTCGTCGCCCTTGAGATCATCCAGGGAATCCAGGACGGAAGCGGCCTGCAGCAGTGCTACGCCGCCGCCGGCAACGATACCCTCTTCCACGGCAGCCTTTGCGTTGCGGACTGCATCCTCAATGCGGTGCTTGCGCTCCTTGAGCTCGACCTCGGTAGCGGCACCGACTTTGAGGACGGCAACGCCGCCGGAAAGCTTAGCCAGGCGCTCCTGCAGCTTCTCGCGGTCGTAGTCGGAGTCAGAGCTTTCGATCTCGGCACGGATCTGCTTGATACGGCCGTCGATCTGCTCCTGAGAGCCAGCACCCTGAACGATGGTGGTCTCGTCCTTGGTGACGACAACCTTGCGTGCCTGGCCCAGGTACTCGAGCTCGGCGGTCTCGAGGGAGAGGCCGACCTCCTCGGAGATGACCTGGCCGCCGGTGAGGATGGCCATGTCCTGCAGGGTGGCCTTGCGGCGGTCGCCGAAGCCCGGGGCCTTAACCGCAACGGACTTGAAGGTGCCGCGGATCTTGTTCACAACGAGGGTGGACAGGGCCTCGCCCTCAACGTCCTCAGCGATGATGAGCAGCGGCTTGCCGGACTGCATGACCTTCTCCAGCAGCGGGACGAGGTCCTTGATGTTGGAGATCTTGGAGGAGACCAGCAGGATGTACGGATCCTCCAGGACCGCCTCCTGGCGCTCCATATCGGTAGCGAAATAACCGGAGATGTAGCCCTTATCAAAGCGCATGCCTTCGGTTACCTCGAGGTCAACGCCGAAGGTATTGGACTCTTCCACGGTGATAACGGAGTCCTTGTTTACGGAGCCGTTGCCCACGGTGTACATAGCCTCAGCGATCTTCTCGCCGATTGCTGGGTCAGCGGCGGAGATGCCAGCGGTGGTAGCAATCTGCTCCTGGGTTTCTACTTCCTTGGCGGAAGACAGCAGGGAGTCCACAACCTTCTTGGTTGCGGTCTCGATGCCGCGCTTGATGCCCATTGGGTTGGAACCTGCGGCCACATTGCGCAGGCCTTCGCGTACCAGAGCCTGTGCCAGCACGGTTGCGGTGGTGGTGCCGTCGCCTGCGACGTCGTCAGTCTTCTTGGCGACTTCCTTGACCAGCTCGGCGCCGATCTTCTCGTAAGCATCCTCGAGCTCGATTTCGCGAGCGATGGAAACACCGTCGTTGGTAATGGTCGGGGCGCCCCAGGACTTTTCCAGGACGACGTTGCGACCCTTGGGGCCGAGGGTGACCTTGACGGCGTCGGCAAGCGTGTTCAGGCCGCGCTCAAGGCCGCGGCGGGCCTCTTCATCAAAAGCGATAATCTTTGCCATTGTGTTTGTGCTCCTTGGTTTATTGAGGACGACACTCACGTCTTTCTCGCTGCGGACGCCCGCGACGGCATGGCTGGTGAGTGTGAACCAACCTCAACCACAACGATGTAGATTTATCTGGCACTCATACTGTGCGAGTGCTAACGACCATTCTGGCACTCTCCTACCGTGACTGCAAGAAAAAATGACGCCCCCGCGAAGGGACGCCATTATATAAGGAATGGATCAGGAACTAAGCCTTCTTCACCGTGCGTTTGGTCCAGCGGTAAATGAACGTCAGCGCGATAATAAAGAGGATCACGCCCACGATGGTCGCAGACGTGCCGCCCTCGAAGATTTCCAGCGGGCTCTCGCCGCCAGCAGCGGCAATGATGCCGGCGTTGACCACGCCAAAGAGGGACTCACCCACGATGAGGCCGGTGGCCAGGAGGGTACCCATACGCTTGGCAAACTCCGGGTGGGATTGCTTCGCGGCCCACTTGTCATAGAAGGTGCCCAAGATGGCACCGATGGGAATGACGATGGTCAGGGCGGCCGGTAGGTACATACCCATGCCGGCGGCCAGCGGGGACAGCGAGTACTTATCGGTGAACTTGCGCAGGAGCTCATCAATAATAATGAGGACAGCGCCAATGGCCATGCCGATGAAGATGAGGTTCCAATCCAACGAGCTATCGAAGATGCCGGAGGCAACGGAGGACATTAGGGCGGCTTGCGGGGCCGCCAGGGCGTCTTCGCCGGCGCCTTCCATGCCTTGGAAGCCGAAGCCATTGAGCATGACCTGCAGAATCGGCGGGATGACCAGGGAGCCGAAGACCACGCCGATGATGAGCGCAACCTGCTGCTTCCACGGAGTAGCGCCGACGAGCTGACCGGTCTTGAGGTCCTGCAAGTTGTCATTGGAAATGGTGGCAATGCCAAAGACGATGGCCGCGGTAAAGAGCGTGTAGGCCACCAAAGACAAAGGATCCGCAGTGGTGCCGCGGGTGACAGCCGCGATGAGCAGCGAGGCAGCGAGCACGGCGATGATGCCAATGGAGGAAATTGGCGAGTTAGACGCACCGATCAGGCCGGCCATGTAGCCGCACACGGAGGCGATAATCAGGCCTACCAGCAGGGTAAAGAGGACGGAGACGGTAATGAGCACGGCCATGTGGTCGTGGATATCGGTACCGCGCACAAAGTCCCACAACAGCAATGCGATAGGCACCATGAACGCCACGATGGTGGTGGCGACATAGGGGAAGGGAATATCACGCTCGGTAACGTCCACGGCGGAGCCGGACTTGCGGGCGCGCGAGGAGGCTAGAGACTGACGGATGCCCACAGCAATGGGAGCGGCGATCTTCAGCAGGGTCCAAATGGCGGCGATGGCCATGGTCCCCACACCGATGAAGCGGATGTCATCGGAGAAGGTGGTATCGACGACGTCGGCAAGCGCGGTGGCGCCCGTAATATCGCCGGTGGTGAAGATAGGCAGCAAAATGAAGTAGGAAATCACCACGCCTACCAGCATGGCAATGCCTACCGGCAGGCCCACCAGGTGACCCACGCCGATAAGCGCGGTAGACAGGCTGGTGCCCAAGGTGGTCGCGCCAGCGCCGAGCTTGAAATAGGCGGTGACCTCGGAGGCGGCGGCCTTCATTGCGGTCAGCAGCGCCATGACGGCCGAGGTGATACCGCCGGCGACGATGACGCGCAAACCCTTGGCATTTTCTTCGTGGCTGGTGCCGGAAGCACTTTCATCGCCCACCTTGAGGACCTCGGCCGCGGCCACGCCCTCCGGGTAGGGCAGATCGGAGCCGGTGACCAAAGCGCGGCGCAGCGGGATGGAATACATCACGCCCAGCACGCCGCCGATGATGCACACGCCGGCAGTCTGCAGGAAGCCAAAGCCCTGCCAGTACCCCACCATCACCAGGCCCGGGAGGACGAAGATGATGGCAGACAGGGTGCCCGCAGCAGAGGCAATGGTCTGCACAATGTTGTTTTCTTTAATGTTGTGGCCCTTGAACCGGCGCAGCACCGCCATAGAAATCACGGCGGCCGGGATGGAGGTAGCAAAGGTCAAGCCCACCTTCAGGCCTAAGTACACATTGGCAGCGGTGAAGATGAGGGTAATCAGGCCACCGATGATAATGCCGCGCAGAGTCAGCTCGGGCAGGGAGGCCTTGGAACCTGCGGCGGATGATGCGTTCGCCATGCCAGGTCCTTTCTATTCTCGGCTATGAAAGTTTCTCGTTTCACCCTGCGTAGCAAACCGCGGCCTGCCACGTCCGTTTCTGCCTGTTTGGCGCCGGTTTCTTCCCGGAATAGGGTCCGAACGGACAAAATCCGCACAGGGTGGAATGAATAAATTTTAGTTCACCACCCCAGCGTTTTCCTATTCCGGTTGCTCTATAGCTTGGGGCGGGCGGGTACCGTAGAGAACATGACTGCACTTAATGAAAGCATTCGCAACGACCGCGAGACCATTTTCCGCCAGCTCAGCGAGCTCGTGGCCTTTAACTCCGTCCATGACGAGGAAGGCCTGGAGGACCAGACCAAGGACGCAAGCCAGTGGGTTAAGTCCGCACTGGAAGAGTCCGGAGTGAGCGTGGAAACCATCACCACGGCCGATGGCTCCACCGCCATCTTGGGTGAGCGCAAGGGCGATGAGGGCGCCAAGACGGTGCTGCTGTACTCCCACTATGACGTGGTGCCGGCCGGCAACCGCGAGGCTTGGGAATCCGATCCATTCACCCTGACCGAGCGTGAGGCCGCTGATGGCTCCACCCGCTGGTACGGCCGCGGCGCCGCCGACTGTAAGGGCAATGTGGCCATGCACTTGGCCGCCCTGCGCGCGGTGGACAATAACGGTGGTACCAAGGTGAACCTGAAGTACCTCATCGAGGGCTCCGAGGAGCGCGGCGGCGAGGGCCTATCCCAGCTCATCAAGGATCGCCCGGAGCTTTTTGCTGCCGACGCCATCCTCATCGCCGATGCGGGCAACGCCGCTGTGGGCCAGCCGACCTTGACTACGTCCCTGCGCGGCGGCGCGCAGATTGGCGTGCAGGTCGATACCTTGGCCTCCGCCGTCCACTCCGGCCAGTTTGGCGGCGCGGCACCGGATGCCGCCAAGGCGCTGATGCGCGCCATCGACTCCCTGTCCGATGAATACGGCCGCACCGTTATCGACGGCGTGGATACCACCGCCGAGTGGTCCGGCCAAGAGTACCCAGCCGAGGCCTTCCGCGCCGATGCGCAGCTGCTGGAGGGCACTAAGATCATGGGCGAAGACGACCCGGCCGGTGCCACCCCGGTGGCCAATATGGTCTGGTCCCGCCCGGCTATTACCGTGACCGGCTTTACCTCCACCCCGGTGGCAGAAGCCGTCAACGCCGTGCCCGCCACCGCTTCCGCGCAGCTCAACTTGCGCGTTCCGGCCGGCGCCGATGCCGCCGCGATTGCCGACGCCGTCTGTGATCACCTCCGCGCCCACACCCCATGGGGCGCCCACGTTAAGGCCGAAGTGCTTGAGGCCAATGCCGGTTTTGCCACCGATCCAGAAAAGCCCGCCGCTGCACTACTGGGCGAGTGCCTTTCCGAGTCCTATGGCACGGACACCGCCGCACAGGGCATGGGCGGTTCCATCCCGCTGACCACCGAGCTGCAAGAGGCTCACCCCAAGGCGGAGATCGCTCTCTACGGCGTGGAGGAGCCAAAGTGCACCATCCATTCGGCCAATGAGTCCGTCGATCCCACCGAGATCGAGAACATCGCTGCCGCAGAAGCGCTCTTCTTGCAGCGCTACGCCTAAGACTGAAACCCCAGGTCCAGCCCGGGACCTGCCTGCCGCCGCGGTTAGCGCGGCTTACCCCGCACCTTGGGTGCGGGGTTTCTTTCTGCCGCGAAATGGCACCATATAATACAGCCCATAAAAATAATCCTTTCGAAGTCGTAGAAAAACCGGTAAAGTGACAAAAAGTTGGCCCCGCGCTCGGCCATGTTGCTTGCACTGTGCCGCCGCGGCGTACTCAGCGGCGCGCGGCTCGTGAATGTTCTCGCCTCTCGTCAGTTGTGTGCTCGTGGTATTCGCGGCAGCGGGGTATAAAAACGTGACACAACCATAAGGAGCGCAGTAACCAACGTGCTAGTACTTCTGGGTGCTCTTATCGCCGCCTCCGTGGTCGCGCCGCTGCTCATCATGCGAATGGGTCGCCCGGCTTTTGGAATTTTGGCACTGGTTCCCGGCTCAGGCTTCGTATGGACTCTCGTGCATTTCCTGCGCGGTACCTTCACAGACGGCGGCGCGGTCGAACAGACCGTGGAATGGATGCCGTCCGCCAACCTGAGTTTTAGTCTCCGCTTGGACGGACTAGGCGCGCTATTTAGCCTCATCATTTTGGGCATGGGCGCGCTGGTGCTGGTGTATTGCTGGGGCTATTTTGACGGAACGCGGCGCCGCCTGGCCCTGTTCGCCGCGCAAATGGTGGGCTTTGCCACCGCCATGTTTGGCCTGGTGGCCGCGGATAATTTCCTGCTGATGTACGTGTTCTGGGAGATTACCTCCATGCTGTCCTACCTTTTGGTCAGCTACTACGCGGAGCGTGCCTCTTCCCGCCGCGCCGCACAACAGGCGCTCATGGTCACCGCACTGGGCGGGCTATCCATGCTCATGGGTATCATCCTGCTCGGACGCCAGACCGGGGCGTGGACCTTTAGCGATATCGCCGCCTATCAGCACTTTGCCCAGACGCCCTACGTGACGGTAGCTATCGTGCTCATCTTGGCGGGCGCGCTGACGAAGTCCGCAATCGCGCCGGCACACTTCTGGTTGCCGGGTGCGATGGCGGCGCCGACTCCGGTCTCCGCTTATCTCCACTCCGCCGCGATGGTGAAGGCAGGCATCTACTTAGTCGCGCGCCTCGCGCCATCGATGTATGAGGTTGCCACCTGGCACGTGGTGGTTATCTCCCTGGGCGTATTTACCATGCTGCTGGGCGGCTGGATGGCGCTCAAGCAGCGCGACCTGAAGCTGGTGCTGGCCTATGGCACCGTCTCCCAGTTGGGCTTTATTACTTCCATCGCAGCTGTGGGTTCGCGCGAGGCTATGCAGGCCGCTCTCGCGCTGACCTTTGCGCACTCGCTCTTTAAGGCGGCGCTCTTTATGGTCGTCGGTGCCATCGACCACTGCTCGGGAACGAGGGATATCACCAAGCTATCCGGCCTGGGACGCAGGGAGCCTTTCCTCTTTGGCATCGCTATCATCTCTGGCCTGTCCATGGCTGGCGTCCCACCGCTCTTTGGCTTCGTGGCCAAGGAGGCCGTGCTGGAAGCCACCATGCACGAGGATCTGCTCGCCGGCATGCCGCGCAATATGATGCTCGTGGCCTATGTCCTCGGCTCTATCCTCACCATGGCCTATACGCTGCGCTTTTTGTGGGGCGCCTTCGCTACCAAGCAGGAGGTTAATGGCACGGAGCCAGCAGAGGCCGTCGCCAAGATGCATCCCGTCAGCATCGGGCTTTGGCTCTCCCCCGCCGTGCTCACCGCCTTGACCGTGGCGCTCGGCGTATTCCCCAAGCCACTCTCGGCAGCCTTTGACCAACACCTCAATTCCACCTTCGACCCCAAGCCACATAGCGAACTGGCATTGTGGCATGGCTTTAACGTGGCACTGGGCCTCTCGGCGCTCATCATCGTTGCCGGTATCATCCTGCACTGGCAACGGCAGGTGCTAGAAAAATGGCAATTCTCCTACCCCGCTCTGGGCAATGCGGATGATGCCTATGATTCGGTCATCGCTCATCTGCGCAAGCTCTCGCTGCACACGACGGCAACCACGCAACGCGGTTCCCTGCAGCTGAACTTGACGGTCATCTTTGCCACGTTGATGCTGCTTCCGCTAGCTATGCTCATTAAAGGTGACCTCACCGATATCCGCATGATCGTGGCGGAAAATCCTTGGCAGGTAGTGGCCGCCTTCATCATCATGGTGGCCGCTGTGGCCGCTACGGTAACCGATAATCGCTTGTCCGCCGTCATTATCGTTGGCGTAACCGGCTATACGCTTTCCTTCATATTTGCGCTGCATGGCGCTCCGGATCTGGCGCTTACCCAGCTGCTGACGGAGACCATCGTGATGGTACTTTTCATGCTGGTGCTGCGCCGCATGCCGGCCTCCACCGAGTGGAAGCAGGATCCCAAAATGGGGCGCCTACGCGCGTGGCTTTCGGTGGGCACGGGTCTGACGGTAACCGTGGTGGCGATGTTTGCCATCAACGCGCGCCAATCCAAGCCCATCTCTGAGTTCATGCCGGATCTGGCCAAGGAGATTGGCCACGGCGCCAATACCGTCAATGTTTTGCTGGTGGACCTGCGCGCATGGGATACCTTTGGCGAGATCACGGTCATCATCATCGCTGCGTTGGGCGTGGCCTCTCTGATTTATCGCACCCAGTCCTTCGCCCGCGCGAGCCGCCGCCCCACCCTGCAAGTTACTGGGCGGCGCTGGCTGGCAGCCGGCGTGGAATCAGAGCAGGCGCTCAACCGTTCGCTGATGATCGATGTCTCTACCCGCGTGCTCTTCCCGTCTATGGTCGCGATTTCCTTCTATTTCTTCTTCGCGGGCCATAATGCACCAGGTGGCGGCTTCGCCGGTGGCCTCGTCGCCGCGCTGGCTCTTATCCTGCGCTACCTGGCTGGCGGGCGCGCAGAGCTGGATGAAACCCTGCCTATCGACGCCGGCCGCACCATGGGTACCGGACTCTTCCTATCCGCGGTGGCCGTGGTGGCCCCAATGTTCTTTGGGCACCCACCGCTTACCAGCGGGTACACCTCACCGGAGATTCCGCTCATCGGCAAGGTTTCGCTGCCTTCGGCGTTGGTATTCGATGCGGGCGTCTACCTCATCGTCGTGGGCCTTACGCTCTACATCCTGAATTCCTTGGGTGCCAAGTTGGATGAGGAAGAGGAAATGCGTAAGCAGCGCGCCCGCGATCGTGCCCGCTCGCTGGCCCGGCAGCAACGCCAACGCACCGCCAAGCAAAAGGCGCAACGGGCGCAACGCAAGGAAAAGAAACAAGCCACCACGGCAAGCACAGCCGCTACGACAGGAAAGGAGAAGTAAATGGAAGCCAACCTCTTCCTCCTGCTCGCCGCCGGCGTGCTTGTAGCCGCGGGCATCTACCTGCTGCTAGACCGCGCCATGACCAAGATGCTGCTGGGCCTATTGCTTTTGGGCAATGGCGCCAACCTTTTCTTGCTCCAGGCAGGCGGCTCGGCCGGTTCCCCGCCCATCGATGGCCGCGAATCGGAACCGTATGGCGCCGAGATTGCAGACCCCCTCGCCCAGGCAATGATCCTTACCGCCATCGTCATTTCCATGGCGCTAACAGCCTTCATACTGACCTTGGCCTACCGCCAGTACCGCTACCGCACGGACGATGTCATTGAAGATGACGCGGAGGATACCGCCATTGCCGCCAAGGCTGCACGCCCCGGCAATGCGGCCGCAAGCCCGGATCACGATGCCTCCAACGATCCCACTACGGGCAGGGCAACCAAGGAAGGCGATAACTTCGGTCCAGAGTCCTTTGAGGAGCCTGTAAAGGGGGCCCGCGATGAATGAGACCATGCAACCGCTTGTCGATGCCCTCTTTCCCTACATCGGCTACCTCATCCCCCTGCCCATTATCATCCCGGCGGTAGCCGCAGCGCTCGCCTTGATCTTTTCCCGCGTGCCCAATGTGCAGCGCCAAATCGTATTTTTCTCGCTGCTTATAACGGCGGTAGTCAACGCCATGTTGATCCTCATTGCGGATTTTGAGGGCATCCAAACACTGCAGGTGGGTGGCTGGGACGCCCCAGTGGGCATCACGCTTGTGGCGGATCGCCTCTCTGCGGTGATGCTTTTTACCTCTTCCGTGGTGCTCTTTTCCGTCATTTGGTACGCCATCTCCCAGGGCGTACGCGACGGCACCAAGGACGAGCCGGTGGCAGTCTTCTTGCCCACCTACATGCTGCTGACCATGGGCGTAAACATCTCCTTCTTGGCCGGCGATCTCTTCAACCTTTACGTGGGCTTCGAGGTCTTCCTCGTGGCATCCTATGTGCTTTTAACCTTGGGTGCCTCGGCTGGTCGCGTGCGCGCTGGTGTGGGCTACGTGATGGTGTCCATGGCCTCGTCGATGATTTTCTTGCTCGCGCTGGGCTTTGTGTATTCGTCTGTGGGCACCGTGAATATGGCGCAGGTTGGCCAGAGGATGCAGGACATTCCGGAAGGCACCCGCACCGCGATCTTTGCCACGCTGCTCGTAGCCTTTGGCATTAAGGCAGCAGTGGTCCCACTAGACGCCTGGCTGCCGGACTCGTATCCCACGGCGCCATCGCTTGTCACGGCCGTCTTCGCCGGCCTGTTGACCAAGGTGGGTGTCTACGCCATCATCCGCGCCCGCTCCTCCGTCTTTACTGCCGGTGGGCTCGATACCGTGCTCATGTGGGTTGCCCTAGCCACAATGTTGGTAGGCATCCTAGGCGCGATTGCGCAGTCCGATATTAAACGCCTTTTGTCCTTTACCCTGGTCAGCCACATTGGCTACATGATCTTCGGCGTCTCGCTCGGTACCGCCCAGGGGCTTTCCGGCGCCATCTTCTACGCTGTACACCACATTCTGGTCCAGACTGCGCTATTCCTCGTGGTCGGACTCGTTGAACGCCAGGCCGGCACCTCGTCGCTGCGCCGCTTGGGTTCGCTGATGTACTCGGCCCCGCTTATCGGAATTTTGTACTTCATTCCAGCCATTAACCTGGGTGGCATCCCGCCGTTCTCCGGTTTCTTAGGCAAGATCATCTTGCTGCAAGCCGGTGCGAATGAGGGTTCCTGGATGGCGTGGGTACTCATCGTCGGTGCTGTGGTCACCTCGCTGCTGACTCTCTACGTCATGATGCTGGTATGGGCTAAAGGCTTCCAACGCGACCGCGCCGATGCCCCGGAAGGTAACGTGGCGCTCGCCCGCCCGGCCCCGCTTTCCGATATCACCGATGAGGTCGAGTTTTCCTCCCGCCAGGATGTGGGCAGGGTGCCTTTTGGCATGATCGCCTCTACTACTCTGCTGGTGGCCGCGTCTACCTCCATTACCTTTCTGGCCGGTCCAATGTCCGGCGTGACCTCACGCGCTGCCGAATCCGCGCAGGACACGTCCATCTATCAATACGCGGTCTTGGGCGACCGCGCGGATGACCCCACCCGCCACCTCAACCAGAAAGAGCGCTACACCGGCGGAGCGGATTCCTATGAAAATCGCCGGCATCCCTCCCAGGATGCGGAGCCGCCCGCCCAGCCAGGACTAGATGCCCGCACCGACCCAGAAGCCGGCGGCCGCGATTCCCACTCCGGCACTGTAAAGACACCAGACGCCGCTAAGAGGAAGGATATTAGCGATGACTAACGCACGCTTTTCCGGCCTGCGCCACCGCTTCCGCCCGTGGTTCATCGTCTGGCTGACCATCATGTGGTGCATGCTCATGGGAGAGATCACCGTGGGCAATGTGGTGGCCGGACTCCTCATCGGCACCGTTATCGTCTTTGCTCTGCCGCTGCCGGCCATGCCCATTACCGGCATCGACGTTTCTTGGGGCAAGCTCGTTGTGTTCATGATTCGCTGGTTCTGGGAGCTGTTCTACGCCTCGCTCAAGGTGGGCTGGCTGGCCGTGCGCCCGCAGCCGGTGCCCAAGACCGCCATCTTGGAGCTACCCATGCGCTTGGATAATGAGTTCGTACTCTCCCTGGCCGTAACGCTGTATAACCTGCAGCCAGGCGGCACGGTGACCGATATCGACATTGCAAACCGCATGATTACCGTCCATATCCTGGACGCCCGCGATGAGGCCCAGATTCAGCGCGAAATCGGTGCCGTGGCCCACCTTGAAGCCTCATTCATCGACATCTTTGAAAGGAGCCACCCCTAATGGATCCGCAGATCTATAACGCAATTTTGCTGGTGGCCGCCGCGCTGCTGGTGGTCTCCTTCCTCATCACCGTCTGGCGCATTGTCACCGGCCCCAATTCGTTGGACCGCTTGGTGGGCATGGACGGCTTTACCGCGATGTTCCAGTGCGCGTTGGCTACCTATATGTGCTGGTCGCTCAATACCACGGTGGTCTCGGCCATGCTGGTCATTGCGCTGCTGGGATTCATCTCCACCGTGTCTGTCACCAGGTTTAGGAAGAGGGATAATCAATGAGCTGGTCTTTCATCGCAGATGTGCTCTCGCTCATCCTGATAATCGGCGGCAGCGTCCTCACCTTGGCGGCGGCTATCGGCATCGCCCGCTTCAAGGACACCATGTCTCGTGTACACGCGGTAAGCAAGCCGCAAACCACAGGGCTTATCCTCACCATCCTCGGCGCCATCATTCGCATCACCGGCGCGGAATCCTTCAGCGTTGCCGAGCGCGGGGATTTAGGAATACTCGTTTTGCTGGTACTGTTTGCCATGTTCACTAGCCCGGTAACCGCGCAGCGCACCTCGCGTATTGCACGCCGTGAGGGTCTGTACGGCACCGAGGAAACCATGTCCCGCAACGACCGACCCGCCGCGAAGTCGCTGCGCCGCAAGTAGGAGACGCTTTTCACCGTGAAAAAGCTTTATGGGCTTCCCACTATGGTGACTTTGCTCGCCGCTCTCATCGGCCTCATCGTCTACCGCTTCAGCATCTTCGACGGCAATAGCGCCTTTGTGTGGCGCGTTCCCCTGGATCTGAAGATTTATTGGCTCGCCGGCGGTGAGGTGGCCCAAGGCGCGGATCTCTACGATAATGCCTATATTGGCGACCTGCCTTTTACCTATCCGCCCTTTTCCGGCACCCTTTTCACGTGGCTTTCCTCGCTTGCCGACGCCCCCTTGATCCTCCTTTGGCAGGGCGGCACCGCCCTCGCCTTGTTCACGGTCATCATGCTGGTCCTGCGCGAGCGGGGTCTCAAGCTCTCCCCGGCAATCTGGCTGCTGGGCATCTTGCTGCTGTGCTGCACCCCGGCGAATGAGCCGGTGCACGGCACCTTATTCTTTGGCCAGATCAACATCTTTTTGATGCTGCTGGTGGCCTTAGACATCCTCCCGCGCAAGCGCGCTTTGCCGGGCATCGGCATTGGTTTGGCTGCGGGTATGAAGCTCACCCCGGCCTATATGGGTCTGGTCTTGCTCTTCCAGAAGCGCTGGTGGCAAGCGATCATCGCCATCCTTACGTTCGCGGTAACCGTGGCCATTGGTTTCGTGACCATTCCGGATGCCGCCGACTTCTGGACCGACGCTATCTTTAAGTCCTCCCGCGTGGGCGAGCACACCAACCCTGGCGCGCAGTCGATTCGCTCGGTGATGGTCCGCGCCTGGGGCATTGATGGCGGCTGGATCTGGCTCGCTGCCGTGGTCGTGGTCTTCATTTTGACCTGCCTGGCGCTGCGCACCGCGATGAAGCACCGCAATAATTCCGCCGCACTCGCGCTTGCCGGAATCAGCTCCTGCTTGGTCTCCCCGTTCTCCTGGTACCACCATTGGGTGTGGACGGTGCCGCTAGCCGTTGTCGTGCTAGTTGCCGTCAACCAGGGTCTGGGCAAGCGCCTGTCCGGTTTCCTCGGCGCGCAGGTCGCTGGCCTCATGTCGGTGCTCGCTATGTGCGCGGTGACCATGCCGTTCATCTCCGCCCCCGTGTGGCTGTCTGCGGCTAGCCGTTCACTCAACCACTGGGATCTGCAGCCATGGGGAATGTTGGCTTTCACCGGCGCCGGTGTCCTCTTTATCGCCTTCTACGCGGTGTGGGGTTTTATCCCTGGCACCCAGCCGGAAGAGGAAGCGCCCGCCCCGGGCCGCCACCATCTGCCTGCGCAGCCCGCTGGCGCGGAGGCCGGGGCACGCCCAGTGCGCTCGTTTAATACCGCAGCTACGAACCGGAGGGGCCAGGGTCATTCGCGGGCAGCGCAACCCGTCAGCGATGAAACGGCAGAAATGCCCGCGGTAGGGCCGGAAACGCGCGCGTTCCCGGCGGCCCAGGACATCACCGATATCCCCGATACCCCGGCCTACGGTCGCCACTCGCGCCCTGAGGACTAGCCCCAGGCCAGCCTGCCCGCCGCTTTAGAGCGGGCGGAAGGTGCGCAACTCGCGGCAGGTCTCCTCGACCACCTCGCGCCAGCTGCCGGATTCTTTGAAGAGGCGGCGCTGCCGCTCATAGCCGGCGCCGTCATCGATAATTTCGTGGATGAGGTTGAGCTCGTTGACGCATCCCAGCTCGCGCGCGATGGGGCTAAGCTCGTCCACCATCTCCGCTAGCTCGTCCTTGACCCAGGCCTCATCGGTCTCGCGGGAGGTAATCACCAGCGCATCCATGCCGTAACGGGCACCGCGCCACTTATTTTCTGCTACGTGCCAGGGCTGCAGGATGGGGAGGGGCTCCGCGGCGTCGATAAGCCGGTCGTAGTAGACCACCAAGCAGTGAGTAAGCGCCACGATGGCGGAGAGCTCGCGCAGGTTGGACGTCGCATCAGAGACGCGCACCTCCACCGTGCCCCACTTGGAGGCCGGCCGAATATCGAAGTGCATGGAACCGGTGTGGTTAATAACGCCGGAAATGGCTTGGTCGCGCATATAGGACTGCCACTCGGCCCAATCGCGGAATTGGTACGGCATGCCTGCAGTGGGCAGCTGCTGGTACAGCATGGTGCGGTTGGAGGCATAGCCGGTATCGAGGCCCTCCCACCCGGGCGAGCACGCAGAAATGGCCAGCAGGTGGGGGTACTTGGTCATCAGTGCATTGATGATGGGCCATACGCGGTCCTCGTGGCTAACGCCCACGTGCACGTGCGTGCCCCAAAGCAGCATCTGCTTGCCCCAGTACTGGGTGCGCGCGATGATTTCTTGATAGCTGGGCTTATCCGAAAGCGGGTTCTCGCGGAAGTCCGTAAACGGGTGGCCGCCAGAGGCCCAGACGTCTACGCCCAGCTTATCGGCGGCTTCTTCCACCGCTTTCAGGGAAGTGTTCAGGTCAGCGATGGCTTCCGGCACGGTATGGCAGATGCCGGTGACCAGCTCCACCGTGTTCTGGAGGAATTCCTTTTCCAGATGGATCTCGGGATGGGCTGCAGTGGCGAGGTCAATAAGTTCTGCGCCGCGCGGGACAAGGTCGCGCGTGTCGCG
Organism: Corynebacterium sp. MSK195; assembly: GCF_030228885.1. Lineage (NCBI taxonomy): Bacteria > Bacillati > Actinomycetota > Actinomycetes > Mycobacteriales > Corynebacteriaceae > Corynebacterium > Corynebacterium sp. MSK195. The sequence goes on from NZ_JASPGT010000009.1 coordinate 93,212, forward strand.
GTCCACGAGCGCCACCTCCCATTCCACGCCGAGCGTTGGTTCGGGAGAGCGGGCGAATTGTTCTGCCGGGATCTTCACCCATTCAGCTTAACGGGTGACAGGTATTAAGACGTGAATTTTATTTAACCTGTTCGCACCGGCGGTCCTGCGGGCGCGGAAAAGTTCAGATCACAAAAAGTCCAAGGCATTCGGCCGAAGAACTATGGTACTTGCTCTTCGGCCGGAGGGCCTTGGACTTTAAATTAGGTGCGCGGCTTGCTTAGGCCTGCGGTACCGCCAGGGCGACGACGACGGCACCGTCATCGGTTGCTTCCTTAGGCAGGTCGCGGTTCATCGGAGCGATATCGGCCTGGTAGCGGGCGGCGACCTCCTTGGCCAGTGCCTCAGCGGAGGCGTCACCCTCGGGGAAGAAGACGGTGGTCTTTGGAACGGTGAGGACATCGCCCGGCAGGTTGCCCACGTAGCCAACCTTGAAGCCGCCGCCCTTGAGGGAATCGGCTTCCTTCTTAGCCTTGTCTACCTCGCCGGAGTTATTGAGGACGCTGACCTTAATATCGTTGCGGTCGCGCGCGGCGGAGTGGGCGTTTTCCTCGCCTGCGGCGGCATCTCCCTCGGCCGCGGCTCGCTCATCGGCAGCGCCGGAGGCAGCTTGGTCGCCTGCGCCGTCGCCTTCGCCCTCACCTGGCGCCGGTGCGGGGGCTGGGGCGCTAGCACCTTCGGAAGCGCCAGGGGCACGGGAACCTGCGGCGTCGGGGCCAGCGGAGCCTTCGGGCGCGGCACCGATGGTGGAACCGGTGGAGTTTTCCTGCGTGCTCTCGGAGGCAACGGTGGAGTCATCGTCGCCCGAGGTCATGGAGTACAAAGCCCAGAGGCCGAGCATGACGGCCACGGCGATGAGGACCATCGCCAAGCCGCGCAGCGGGAGGCCGCCCTTTTTAGCATGCGCGCCGCCGCCAGCGGGGCGCTGCTTAGCAGCACTAGAAGCGGAGGCGCCGGCAGCAGAGCCGGCGCGGGTTTCGTCGGATACCTTGTCGGTCGAATTTTCCGGATTCACATTAGTCACATACGCAACACTAGTACCCAGAATTAACTATCTGAGGTATTTCCCCGCGCGGCGCGCCGCGTGTCTTCTCGCTCCTCGCGCAGGCGACGCAGCCGTGCAACCAGGAGGGGATGGGATTGGGCGGCCGCGGGGGCGTCGAGAAGCAGGTTAAGGCGCTGGTGGTAGCGCACCGGGGAGATGTCCAGCTGCGCGCGGATGGCCTCTTCCTTGCGGCCGATGCTGCGCGGCGCGGTTTCCTCGAAGTCCAAAATGGCGGCGTCTAGGTCAGACAAGGGGTTCATGCCTAAACTGTAAGGCATGACTATTCGCCCCATCGTTATCCACGGCGAGACCGTGCTTCACGAACCCACCCAACCGGTGGAAGAATCCGAGATTTCCACCCCGGAAATGCAGCAGCTCATCGCGGACATGTATGAAACCATGGACGCCGCCAATGGCGTGGGCCTGGCCGCTAACCAGGTAGGAATTGGCAAGCGCCTCTTTGTCTACCACTGCCCCGATACGGACGGCCCCAATGGCACCGAGCTGCCGTCCGAGGAGGCGGGCATGCGCAAGGGCTGCGTCATTAACCCCGTGCTGGAGACCTCCGAGATTCCAGAGACCATGCCTGCCGATGACGGCTCCGATGACGAGGGTTGCCTCTCCGTGCCGGGCGAGGGCTTTCCCACCGGCCGCGCCGACTGGGCGCGCGTGACCGGCAAGGACGAAAACGGCAACGACATCTCCGTCGAGGGTTATGGCTTTTTCGCCCGCTGCCTGCAGCACGAGACTGGCCACCTCGATGGCTTCCTCTACACCGATACCCTCATCGGCCGCTATAAGCGCCAGGCCAAGAAGGCCATCAAGCGCAATGGTTGGACCGAGCCGGGCTATTCCTGGGTACCGGGTGAGGACGCCGATCCCTTCGGCCACGACGACTAATGTCACGCATTTTCCGCTCCGACGCCGTCCAGGTGGGCGAGCGCGTGGTGGCCCGGCGCGACTTCGGCGATGTGCATAGCGATGTCATCGGACATGTGCTGAGCCTCAATCCACTGGTCATTCGCCCACAAGAGGTCGGCGGCTACCCTTCCGACCTAGAGGCGGTGGAGATCCCGCCGGAGCAGCTGAAGATCATTAAGCGCCTTTCCCCGCGCATGGTCCGCAATTCCGATATCCGCGCCGTGGAGGTTGCCGCGGCCGCGGCTTTCCCTGGCACAGACCACGCCTGGACCAGCGACGGTTCCTGGCTGTTGCGCGCGAGCGACGGGGTTTCCGGCCACTCCAACTCTGCCGTGCCTGTGGGGCCTTCCGCCGGCTTTACACCAGTGCCGCTGGAGGAGATTAAGGCCTTCTACGCCCGCCACAACCTTCCGGTGCGCCTGTTGGTCCCGGAGCGCATTGGCAAACCGGCCGAGCGCCTGCTCGCCGACCCAGCTTGGGAGACCGAGCCAGAAATCCTCGCCATGGTCCTGAGGGATCTGCCCACGCTTGCCGACGCCCCCTCTTCCTCCCCCACCTTCCACCTCACCGCCCAGCCCGATGACGAGTGGCTGGCGATGTATCAATCCCGCACCGATGCCCTTCCTGCCGAGGCGTTGCAGAACCTTGGCGCTCACATCGAGGGACCGCTCGGCTTTGGCCGCCTGGTCCTCGATGGCGAGACCGTCGCCATCGCCCGCGGCACCCTGAGCGAATCCGGCGATGGCACCACGTGGCTGGGTCTTTCTTCCATCGAAGTGGCCGAGGACTTCCGCCGCCGCGGATACGGAGCGCTCGCGCTCCAACATTTGCTGCACTGGGGCCACAACAACGGCGCTGAGCACGCGTACCTCACCGCGCCGACCTCGAATATCGCCGGCGTGCGGCTGGCGGAGAAGCTCGGCTTCATCGAGCAGCACCGGCGCATCTACGCCCGCCTGCGCGACTAGCTCTCCGCGCTGCGGACTTCCGGTCTGGGCGGTGAACGTTATGGGACTCCTTGTGGGCTGGGTAGTGAGCTTGACTCACTACCCAGGTAACCTATGTGGCATGCGCATCGCCACGTGGAATATTAACTCCGTCCGTACCCGCACACAGCGGGCGCTGAACCTTATCTCCAAGCACGACATCGACGTTTTGTGCCTGCAAGAAACTAAGGTGAAAGACGATAAGTTTCCACGCGAGGTCTTCGAGGATGCGGGTCTCCATGTCACCTGCCACGGGCTCAACCAGTGGAACGGCGTGGCCATTGTGTCCAAGGAAGAGCCCGAGGACGTCTTTATCGGCTTTCCGGGCCAGCCAGGCTTTGCCAAAGATCCAGAAAAGCCGCAAGACCGTGAGGCCCGAGCACTAGGGGCTCGCATCCGTGGCGTAGAAATCTGGTCACTCTACGTGCCCAACGGCCGCGAGATCACGGATCGCCATTATGACTACAAGCTGGACTTTCTCTATCACTTGGCGCGCTATGCGGAAAATCATGCGCAGTCCAAATTGCTTATGAGCGGTGATTTCAATATTGCCCCGCGCGATGAGGACGTGTGGGATATAGAGGCCTTCCGTGGCAAGACGCATGTCACCGAGCCAGAGCGCGCCGCGTTCCAGATGCTGGAAGAAGCAGGCCTCGAGGAAGTTACTCGCCGGTTCACGGAGGACCAGCGCTATACCTACTTCGATTACAAGGGCATGCGCTTCCAAAAGAACGAAGGCATGCGCATCGACTTCCAGTTGGCTTCAGCCCCGCTTGCCCAGCACGTGACCGGCGCGCAAGTAGACATGGTCGAGCGCGCCGGCGATAAAACCTCCGATCACTGTCCGCTTCTCGCAGATTACAATCTGCCCGATTTCAATTCCGTGCGATAAATGTCTTGGTCTCTTGATCTCAGCTTCTGGCAGCTCGTATTCCTGATCCTTGATTACGGCATCAAGATCATTGCCGTTGGCTTCGTGCCCGAAGGCCGCCGACCTTCCAGTTCAACCGCGTGGCTGCTGGCAATTCTGGTGCTGCCGTTTATCGGCCTGCCGCTGTTTTTGCTCATGGGCTCGCCGTATATCAACCGGCGTCGCCACCGCATCCAGCAAGAAGCCAATGAGAAGATTGAAAACGTCACAGCCCGCACCCCGGATCATCCGCAGGGCCTCCTTTCGGCGGAAGTAGAGTCGGTTATTCGGCTTAACCGCGAGCTGACTGGGTTCCCAGCATTGGTGGGCCATAACCTTGGCCTGCACGCGGATTATGACGAGTCCATTCGCGCCATTGCCGCCGCTATTGACCGCGCCGAGAAGTATGTATCCATCGAGATCTACATCCAGTCCTGGGATGAGACCACAGACGTCTTCTTTGAGTCGCTGCGCAGGGCTACCGCCCGAGGTGTAAAGGTGCGCTTGCTCTTGGATCAGATCGGCAGCTTCAAGTACAAGGGCTACTTCAAGCTGGGCAAGCGGCTAACGGAGATTGGCGTCGACTGGCATCTCATGCTGCCCATCCAGCTGCACAAGGGCCGCTTCCGCCGCCCTGACCTGCGCAATCACCGCAAGCTGGTGATTATCGATGGCAAGGTGGGCTTTATTGGCTCGCTGAATATGATTAAGCGCCAGTACAAGACCAAGGACCGCTACTGGATTGACTACATGGTGGAGCTTTCCGGCCCGATTGTGACCTCCATGTCCGCAATCTTCGCCGTGGATTGGTACCTCGAGGCAGAAGAGAACCTGCCACTGGATGAGCTGCCATATGACGACGCCCAGACTGCCGACGCCAACCACCTCCAGATAATCCCCTCCGGGCCGGGTTACACCACTGAGCCCAACCTGCGCATGTTCAACTCCCTGGTACACCACGCCAAGGACCGGCTGGTACTGTGCTCGCCCTACTTCGTCCCGGATGAATCCCTACTGGAGGCCGTGACCACCGCCTGCTACCGCGGCGTGGACGTGGAACTTTATGTCTCTGCCAAGGCGGACCAATTCATGGTCAACCACGCCCAATCCTCCTACTACCAGGCGCTGCTGGAGGCGGGCGTGCACATCTACCAATTCCCCTATCCCTTTGTTCTGCACTCCAAGTTCATCATCACCGACCCGGATGACCCCGGCCGCGATCCGCTGTGCATGTTCGGCTCCTCCAATATGGACCCGCGCTCGTTCGGCCTAAATTACGAATCCACCATGCTGGTGGCCAAGGGAGACCTCATTGACCAGTTCAACCAGCTCGTATCCAACTACCGGGCCGTATGCCACGAGCTGACCCTTGAGGAATGGAATGAGCGCGGATTTATCCGCCGCTACGTGGATAATGTCATGCGTCTTACCTCCGCGTTGCAATAAAGCGGGTACTGGCTGCAACGGCTTCAGCGAAGACTGCGCATATTTACCCACCCGAAGGCACTTCAACCTGCGGGTTTATCGATTTTCCCAGGTAGCTTATAACTATATCCCTGTAGATCTATACCCCGAGCCGATCAACCAACAAAACCGTCATCTTAGACGTCCATCTCGATCGAGGTGGGAGTTCCGTCCCTCTTCGTCTTCACCGTCACGGGGTGCCCTCCGAACATGTACCCGTCGTCGAACTCGACACCAACGTTTCCCCTGTGGGGAATGTTCACCACAGTCGGAGTCAGCTTGGCGTAGACGTCCTCCACCCCGAGTTTCGGGGCGGGTGTCGGCCTCCCTTCCGCCTCGGCCACATCGTGGCGCCACCGGTTCGCGGCCGGAAGCGCTTTTTCGGCCCCCAGCATGCGCGCTTTATCGAGGTACTCCTGGGAGAGGACGTTGTTGATGAAGTTCAGCGCCGACTTGAACTTCTTCGCCATGTTCCCCTGGCCCGCGAGGAGCAGTTCCGGCCCCTCGTACCACATACTGACCTTGACGCCGAGGTCGTCCGCTTTACCCTCGAAACTCGGGAACGTCCGGTCAAGGACCAGTTGTCCGATATTGGCCTCCAGGATCACCGGTTCGGCAGTCTTGGCCGAGAGTTCTTCCATCTCTGGGTCGGGCAGCGGGTCAAGCATTTCCCAAATGGTGACGTAGGGTTCCTTCCTTATATCGGAAAAGAAGTAGCTACCCCGCGCGCGATACACCTTGAACGGCTCCAGATCGGCGATTTCCCGCGGATCCCAGAGCGTCTTTCCCTGCCGGGTGTGAAACAGGTGCGGGTAACGCACATGGATACTTCCGGTGGTTACTTCCCCGTCGGGAAGTAACCGGAGAGCTACACCAGGCATAAGCATAAGTTGGAGTTTGAGCTTGTCTTTGGCGTAGTCGTCACCCACGACCCTCTTTTCCGGCACCGAGGAGACGATGAAGTGGAATTCGACTTCCTCTTCCTTAGCGCTCCTCTGCGTAACAGGGGCATCAGGAAATTCCTCGTAAAGCGACAGCATGCGGCAATGGTAACTCACCCCACGTGCCCCCGCACCGGAATTCATGGCGGCGGGACCCGACACATGTTCGCCCCGCGCACCTCCGATCCCCAGCCAGCCAGGGGGCATGACCGGGGTGTTTGTTACTGTGTGTGCATGAACCGACACATAGTGCCCGCCCTCGCCCTCGCCGCCGCCTGCACCACCGTCGGCGCCTGCTCCACCAACCAGGACACCGGGGACAACCCCGCCACCGGGGTCTCTGCCTCCCCGACAGTCGACAAGGGCCCCGTCGATCCCCACACCACCGTCGTCGACGACACCGCCGCCCCGCAGGGCTACAGCATGGACAGCATCAACCAGATGATCCAGGACCAAGAAGCCGAAAACCCCGGCATCAACCAGGACATGGTCTCTATGGCCCAGGAAGTCACCGCCGACCCGGCCGAATGCGCCGCCTTAACCCCCACCGGCGTGACCTACATCTCCAAAATCGTTCAGAACCCCGACGCTATCGCGGCCCGCGACTTCACCAACGAGTCCACTGACGCGACACTTAGCGTCGCCGTCTCATCCGACCCGCAGCTGTTGAACCACCCCCGTGACGTGTCGGTATGCGAGTCGATCACCAGGGCTCACGCCGGCGGATCCACGTCCTATACTGCGGCACCCATGGAGCTGCGCGTCGACGGCGCCGACTCCGTCACCGCCGCCGAGGTAACCCTGACGCAGTCCTCCTCCCCCCTTTCCGGTGACAACGGCTCCGTCAGCCGCATCGCCTACGTCGAGATCGACGGGGCCACCTACACAGTCTCCGGCTCCCCCGAAGTCGCACCCGAAGAATTCACCCGCATGGTCCAGGCGCAGGCCGAGAAAATCCGCCAGCGATAACACACCGCGGGTCATGCCCGCCCCGCTCCCAGACGCCGGTGGCGGGCAGGAGACGTCGCCTACCGCCAAGCAAGGCTGACAGGGTCCCACACCCCAGCCGCGGTGGCAGGATCCCCGCCCAGGATGGGGTCCAAAAGGAGACCGGCGATACGCAACGCCTCACCGACATCTCTCCGCCGCTTCCGCACCCTTCATGCCACAAGAAATACACTGTATGTTCTTTTGGGGCCATTCACGAAGATGCTGAAGCCTCAACAATGGGATTCATGTCCTACAGGGTGTAGCTTATATTTCCTTCCAGCCCTACAGGGCTAGATGTTCGGGAGCTACCTAACAAGGTTCAGATCCTTGCTCGCAATACGAGCGCAACGACCTTAGCCATATACCGCAGTACAAAGCGGGAAACTAGAACTTTCGCCAAAGTTGGGGCTTACCCTAAATGTTTTCCGTTAAAGCATGGTGTTGCCGCTTCGTTCGCTAACACCTAAGGATTACTTTTCTCTAGGCAAGGAACGACGTTTCAAGAAAATCCTCGAGACTCCAATATTCAGGATCAAACCACGCAACGCCTTCGTCGACTTCGAGTGCGACTAATTGGTCAGGCAGGAGGATGAGGAAATCATTTATCTCGGTGCGGATTCCTTGGCGTTGTAGCTCTTGTGCGACTCGTTCAGTGCTCTCTTGCGCGGTCTCGGCGGGGCGACGATTAAGGTCAACGCCATAGAAAGTATCCGTGATTGGCACCTCCATGTACTTCATTTCAACGGTGACGCACTTACCGTCCTCCACACAGCACACAATCTTGCGGCCAGGATCACCAGGCTCGAGTGCTTCGATATCAACCCAGCCTTCAAACTGTTCCTCATACGTATCCGCAGCTAACTCCGAGTCATAGCATGCTTTAGTAGCCTGGTTCACCGTCATACCGGGCTTTACGGGCAAGGGGCAGGTACCTTCAATATTCATTTTCTCGATGCACTTCCTTCTTCGTCGGTTGTTTAATACGTCAAGGCATTTGGTTAGGCTGTCGCGTAAGTCAGACTGCGCACTCGCGTGATTGATATTGGCTAGCTACCCCAGTAAATAGCTACAACTTTGCCGAATTCGTACGACAATGCGATTGTCCCTTTGTCGTGGGGAATGGTTATGCCGTCACGGTCGTGCTCAAATTCGATCCCCACATCTTTTAGGGCTTTTACAAACTTTCGGCTTGACAATGACAGTGGGATATCAAGGAAGCTATCTGACTCCCGCGCATCCAAGATCTCTATTGAGGTAATCAATCCGGCAGTCTCGGAGCCTTTAATGGCGTAGTTTATTCCCCCAATTACACATTTCCCAAGAACCTGACTCGTAGTAGACATCTTGAGAAATGAAATGTCTCGGCATCGGTAATCAGACAGAAGATTTTCGTAATATGAAACAGGTGCAGATAGCTGCAACGGTTCAGGTACCTCAAAATTGAACTTCATTTTCTACAACTCCTTGACGCAAGATGTTTATCTTCTGGACCCTGCCTTTTGGAAGTGGGGTTGCCCGCAAATCGTGGACACGTAGTGGGGCTACCTAGTGTTTAGGCAGCTATTTCTTTTCTACTGGTGGTTAGACCAATGTGGTTTT